>JBDIBK010000106.1:0-14215 GCA_039812845.1 Bryobacterales bacterium | reverse complement strand
CCGAAACGCCGGACGCGAACGGATAGAATAGGGCTGTGACTTCAATGACAGTGCTGGAACAGGCGGGTGCCCGGCTTGACCGGGTGAGGCGCGAGATCGCGAAGATCATCGTCGGCCAGGACGAAGTGGTGGAGGGGATCCTCACCTGCCTTGTCGCTGGCGGCCACGCCCTGCTCGAAGGCGTACCGGGGTTGGGGAAAACCACGCTGCTGCGCACGCTTTCGCGGGTGCTGCACCTCCAGTATTCCCGCATTCAGTTCACGCCGGATCTGATGCCGGCGGATATTGTGGGCAGCATGATGATGGATACCGATGAACGCGGCGCGCGCAGCCTTCGCTTCCAGAAGGGTCCGATTTTCGCAAACCTGGTGCTGGCCGACGAGATCAACCGCGCGACGCCGAAGACCCAATCGGCGCTGCTCGAGGCCATGCAGGAGCGCACGGTGACGAGCGGCAGCACCACGCATGAACTCGACGCGCCCTTCATGGTGATGGCGACGCAGAACCCCATTGAAATGGAAGGCACCTATCCGCTGCCCGAGGCGCAGTTGGACCGCTTTCTGATGAAGATCCTGGTGGGCTACCCGAGCCGAGAGGAATTGGCTCTGATTGTGGACCGGACCCTGCTCGGTGAGAACGTCACGCTTGAATCCCTGATGGACGGTCCTGGCATTCTGGAGGCCCGCGCGGCCTGCCGCGACGTTCTGGTGGCTCCCCACGTGCGCTCGTATGCCGTGGACCTGGTGCTCTCCACGCAACCGGACCAGCCGGACGCGCATCCCTCAGCTAAGAAGTTTGTCCGCTACGGAAGCTCGCCCCGCGGCGCGCAGGCGCTGGTGGAGTGCGGGCGGGTGCGCGCGATGATGCACGGGCGCTTGAACCTCTCGATTGACGACATCCGGGCGGTAGCGCCGCCGGTTCTGAGGCATCGCATGATCCTCAATTTCGACGCGCACGCCGAAGCGCAGACCCCCGACTCGGTGCTCGACGCGGTGTTGCGCGATTTGCCCGTTGCCGCTGGAGCGAAGTGAGCCTTTCAGAGCCGAACAAATCAATAGGGAAGAGGAAACCGGCATTTGCGTTCCGGGGGGAGCCGGAGCGCCGGACGGGCGTTTGGAATGGCGCAGGATACGATCGTCGATAAGGCATTTCTCGAACGCCTGGAGCGGCTCACGCTGCGCTGGCGCCGGTCGTTTCCCGGCACCATCGGCGGGCATCACGTCGCGCGGCTCTCCGGCGTGGGCCAGGAGTTTCTCGACCATCGCCAGTTTCACCACGGCGACGACTTGCGCGGCGTGAACTGGCGCGCCTTCATGCGTCTCGAAAAGCTCTTCCTGAAGGTCTTTCATCTGGAGCCGCACATCCCTATCCGCGTGATGATGGATGTCAGCGCGTCCATGGCCGTCGGGAACCCCTCCAAGTTCCACTACATGCAGCGGCTGGTGGCGGCGCTGAGCTACGTGGGCGTGCTTCGGCTTGAAACCATCGCGCTGCTCCCGTTTTCCGGCCGGATTCACGAAGATTTCGTCGTGGGCGGAGGGCGGCATCGCTTCGCTCCGGCGGTGGAGTTCCTGGCTGCCCAGAAGCCCGCCGGCGCCTCCGTGGCGTCCCACGCCGTGAAGCAGTTTGCCGACCGCTATTTGCAGCGCGGGTTGCTGATCGTCGTCTCCGATTTCTTTGACGAAGAAGATGTGCTGCCTCTCTGGCAGAGCCTTTCCCTGTTGGGCCACGAACTGTTTCTGATTCATCTTCATGCCGAGGAAGACCGCACTCCGCCTTGGAAGGGCCTGCTGGAAATCGAGGACGCGGAGACCGGGCGCGTGCGCGAGATTCAGTTTGACGACGCGGCGCGCGCCGAGTACGAACAGGCTTTCGACAACTACGCACGCGCTCTGGAACAGATGGCGATTCGCAACGGGGGGCGCTACGCCGGGATCAGCACGGCCACTCCGCTCGATGACGCGCTTTTCTCCATGCTCGGCCAGATGCAGGAGATTCCCGCCTGATGGAGTTTTTCGGCCTCAGCTTGTTCCAGTTTCTGGCCGCGGCATCGGCCGTATCCGCGGTGGTGGTGGCGCTTTACTTCCTCGACCGGCGGCGCCGGCGGGTGGTGGTTTCGAGCTTCCGCTTCTGGAGCGACGCGCGGATGGAGCGGCATCCGCTGCCGCAGCGCCGCATTCAGCAGCCGTGGTCGCTGCTGCTGCAGGTGCTCGCGTTGCTGTGCCTGCTGGGGGCGCTGGCGGACGTGCGCTGGAGTGCGAACGCCCTTCGCTCGCTTGACCACGTTCTGGTGCTCGACGCCTCCTCCGCAATGAGGGCCACCGATGGCCGGTCCACGCTCCTGGAGCGGGCGAAGAACCTGGCGATTCGTTACGTGCGGACCCTTCCCGCCGGAGACCGCGTGATGGTGGTTGCCAGCGACGGCACACCGCAGCCTGCCTCCGGGTTTGAGGAAGATCTGGAGGATGTGGAAGGCGCGATCGGCGCGGCCTCCGCGGGCAGCACGGCGCTCAACCTGGGAGAGGCGCTCGGTTTCGCGCGCCAGATGCTGGCGCGCAGCGATGCCCCAGGCGACATCATCTATGTGGGCGGCCTGTGGATTGCGGGGCCGGAAACGCCCCCCATTGCGAAAGAGCTCGGCAATCTCAGAGTGATTCCAGTGGAAGCGGAACTTTCCAATGTCTACCTCGAAAAGGCCGTTCTCAAACCTTCGGAAACGGACCCCGGCTTGTGGATGGCCTACGTCTCCATCGGCAATCGGGGAGCGGTGCGCGACGTGCCATTGCAGATTGCGTTCGGAGGCGCTCCGGTGGCTGCCACGCGGGTGCGCGTTCCGGCGAATGCCTCGGTAACTCTCCCGGTGGAGTTCCGTTCTGGCGCGTCGGGCTGGGTGGATGTGCGGCTGGATGTTGCCGACGGCATTCGTGCCGACAATGTCGCCCGCGTGGAATTGCCGCGCAGCGGCGGTGTGCGAATCCAGATCTGCACGCAATCTCGCGCACCGTTTGAAGCGCTGGCCAAAGCCTATCCGTCCTGGCGCGCCGAATACAGCGCGGCCTCGCCCTGCCCCGTGGCCGAAGGGGCGGATCTGGTGGTGCTGGATCGCGTCGAACCGGCCGGTCCGCTTTCGATCCCCGCGCTCTGGATTGAGCCTCCGGCGTCGCCCGCCTGGCAGACCCGCAACGTGGCCCTCAAAGAAGCGGCCGTGAGTTGGAACAGCGCGTCGCCCATCAGCGCGGGGCTCCGGGCAAAGGACATCGCGCTTCAGAACGTGGGCGTGTTCTCGCCCGCGCTGGCCGACGAAGTGATCGGCTCCGTGAGCGCCGGGCCCATCGCGCTGGCCCGCCGGGGGACCGTGCCGCAAGTGGCCTGGGGCTTCCATCCCCTGCTCTCCGGCATGCGCTTTGAAGTCACCACGCCCCTCCTGTTTGCGAATACCTTTCGATGGCTGGTGGCGGCCAGCGCGAGGCCCGACGAAATCAGCATCGGGACGGCTGGCTCCGTGCTCCTGACGGATCTCGATTCGGCGGAGGGCGGAGACCTCGCCGTGGTGGATGCCCGGGGCACGGCGATGCCGGTTGCGAAGGGCAAGGACGGGTGGCGCTTCTTTGCCGGCACCACGGGACTTTACCGGGTGAAGCAGGGCCACCGGGAGAGCATTGTCTCCCTGACGCTTCCCGAAGCGCCGGAGCTGAAATGGGACCCGCCCCAGGAGAAGATTCTGACCGGGATTCCGGCGGGAAGCGGCCTTGAAGCGCCGCCGCGCTGGTGGCCCTGGCTTGCCTCGACCGGGCTGCTGCTTCTGCTGCTGGATGCCATCTGGTTTGACCGCCGCGGAAACGAGGACGGGATTCAGGCGAAGAACTGGAACCCGCTCGCGCGCCTGTTGCGGCGTCTGGGCTGGAAGGAGGCGGGCGCCAGCCATGGCATTTGAGCATCCATGGATCCTGCTCCTGCTGCTGCCTCTGGCGGGTTGGGCATGGTTTGAATCGCGCCGGGGCAAGCGCATCCCCCATCTGCCGCTCCGGTCGCTTGTCTTCGCTCTGATTCTGGTTGCGTTGGCGAGCCCCGTGTGGGAACTGCCGGATTCCACCGTGCGTGTGGTCGCGCTTGCCGACGTGAGCGAATCGGTAGGGGAAGCGGGCATGGCGGAGACGCGGCGTGTGCTCGCGGATCTCGAAGCCGAGGGTGGGACCTCTCTCAAAATGATCCCCTTCGGCAGCAGACCGCTGGACGCGGCGGGCGCTTTGCCGCCCGATGCGGAGGCCTTGCGCGCGGTGGGCCTGGGCACCAATCTCGAGGCCTCCGTGCGGTATGGGCTGGCCTCTCTTCCGGCGCGGGCGGTGCCGCGGCTGGTATTGATTTCCGACGGCCTTGAGAATAAGGGAAGCCTGTTGCGCGCCGCCTGGCAGGCGCGTTCTCTGGGCGTGCCCATTGAAGTCTATCCGCTGCCCGGCCGGACCGCGCCCGCGCTGTCGATCCGCTCCCTGACGTTTCCGCCGCGCGTGTGGACGGGGGAACGATTTCCCCTGCAATTGGTGGTGGACGCGCCCGAAGCGCATCGTGCCCGCATCGAAATTACGGTGGACCGGCAGCGCATCGGCCTGAGTGAAGTGGACTTGCGCGCCGGTGAGAACGAATTGCTTCTTTCCCTGACCGTTGCCAGCGAGGGGGTTTCCGAACTGAGGGCCACGGTGTCCTCGGTGGGTTCGGGGCAGAACCTGGGGGAAGCGCAGCAGTCGGGAGCGATCGCTTTCCGGCGTCCAGCCGCGCTGTTCGTCTCCGGTGCCAGCCAGCAGGAAGACGCGAATCTGCTCCAGGTGCTGAACGAAGCCAAGTACAAGCTGAAGGTTGCCAATACGCTTCCCGAGAGCCTGCGTGAGCAGCAACTGCTGGTGCTGAGCAATCAGGATCTGGAACAGTACCCCGAGGCGGCGAAGAAGCGCGTGGAAGACTATGTGCTCGCGGGGGGCGGCTTGCTGGTGGTTTCCGGGGAGCGAAACGTGTATGTGGAAAAACCTCCCGGGACTCCGGAAGACCCTCTCTCCCGTGCGCTGCCCGCGAAACTGGCACCGCCGCAATCCGAGGAGGGAACACTGGTCACTCTTGTCCTCGACAAGTCGTCCTCCATGGAAGGCGTCAAGATGCAACTGGCGCGGGTGGCCGCGATTGGCGTGATCGACAATCTGCGCCCTCAGGACATGGTGGGCGTCCTGACGTTCGATAACTCCTATCAATGGACGGTTCCGATTCGGAAAGCGGAAGCGAAGTCCCTCATCAAGCGCCTGGTCTCCGGCATCATGCCGGATGGCGGCACCCAGATCGCGCCCGCGCTCGAAGAGGCGTACCGGAAGGTGCAGCCGCTGAAGGCGACCTACAAGCACATTGTGCTGCTGACGGACGGCATTTCCGAAGAGGGGGATTCCCTCAATCTTGCCAAGGAAGCTGCCGTCAACAAGGTGACGATCTCCACGGTGGGCCTTGGCCGCGACGTCAACCGCAACTATCTGCAGAAGGTGGCGGAGAATGCGAAGGGCTCGTCCTATATTGTCGAAGACCCCACGATGCTGCAGCAGATTTTGCTGAAAGACGTGATGGAGCATACGGGATCCACGGCCATCGAAGGAAGCGTCGGCGTGAAGGTAGCGAGGGAGACGGAGATCACCGAGGGCATTGACTTCGCGAAGGCGCCCAAACTCAAAGGCTTCGTGAAATACGAAACAAAGCCGTCGGCGGATCTGCTGCTCTCGCTGGATCGGGAAGACGCGCCGCTGCTGACCCGCTGGCAATACGGGCTGGGGCGCTCCGCCGTGTTCACTTCCGACGCGAAAGGCCGCTGGGCGGTGGATTGGCTGTCCTGGGAAGGCTACGACAAGTTCTGGTCGAATCTCGTTCGCGATCTGCTGCCGCGCTCCGCCCCGAGGGAGTCGAGCATACGCTACGATGAGGCGCGCAATTTGCTTCTGGCCGAGTACCGGATGGAGCCGGGGCGAGGCCGGGTGCAGCCTCCGGAACTGTATGTGTTTGGTTCGGACGACTACCGGCTCCCACTGCGTGCCGAGGCGGTGACGCCTGGGCTGTTTCGCGTGGAGGCGCCCACAGGAGATCACCGGGGCTTGTTCCGCATACGGCCTCTCGAAGAAAGCGAAGACTTTCCGGAACTGGGTTACTACGTTGAAGAGCCGGAAGTGCACGACCACGGCAACAACGAACGCCTCCTGCGGCAGGTGGCCGCGTACACCGGCGGGCGGGTGAACCCGTCGGCCAGCCAGGTCTTCGACCCCGGCAATGTGCGGGTCCAATCCCACACCGTGCTGTGGCCGTTCCTGATCGCCGCCGCCGTTTTCCTGCAACTTCTGGAACTGGTGCTCCGCAAGGGCCTGCCGTGGCTTCGGGAGCGGCAAGCGCTCCGCCGCAGGGGCGCAGCCGAGGTTTGAGCGCCGGCGTCAAGGCAGCGCTGAAGCGGGAATCGGTTTCCCCCGTAACGTCTTCAACAGCTTTCGCAGGCCGGGCGCGGGTTCGGGGAACAGGTCCACGTACTGCGTGTGCTTTTGAATCGAACGGGGCACCGGACAAGGTTCCAGCCGCACCGGCGCGAGATAGGTTTCGTCCATGGGCCGCAGCCGGGCGAATTCGAGCGTGAGCCGCAGTTCCGCCTGAAAATAGCCGCGCTTCGACGCGGAGACCTTCGAGAAACACGGCACGACGAAGTCGGCGCTTTCGATGGCGCGTTCAATCGCCCGCGGCCAGTTCTGGCCGGGCAAAATGCACTCCACATCCATCCAGGGATCAAATCCACGCGCCTTCAGAAAGCGATAGATCGCGTGAACCCGCGGCAGGTCTTCGACGGCGTATGCCAGAAAAACGCGCGGACGCGGCGAAGGCGCAATACGGATGGCTCCCCGGTCGTCCAGAGAGACGATGCCAATCCCTTCGAGATGCACAAGTTCGCCGTGGCCGAGCGTCTCGCTAAAGAGCGCCGCTAGTTTCGCTTCGAGGTGGGACGGGCTGCCACTGGGAAGGAGAAGTTCGCGAAGGTCCTCTTCATCGAGACTGATCACCGGCCACCTCCTTTCGACGGGCCTTGGAGGTCGTCTGCCGCTTCTCTTTGCTGTCTGTGCAGGGGGACACGGTCACGGCTTGTTCCGTCAGGCGTTTCACCGCCTGCAACAGACGATGGCCCAGTTCGTCCACCGCGTCCGCCGCTTCCGCCCGGCTCACTTTCGCGTCGCGGGCCAATTCTCGAATCAGTTTTCGTCTGTTCACCACGCCAGATTTTACGAATTCGCATCCCGAAAGCGAACTCGCAGGGGCCCCGCAGCACGCAGGATCCGCCCCTAACCCTTTGCGGAGAATGGAGATACGCAGACGTCAAACAATTGCGCATTCGCTGTGATCGCGAAAGTTCGCATCGGTCCACGCTGGGGAAGGCGGGAGGGAGGACGGGTTTGGAACGCGGCGGAGTGATGAGAGCAGTCAGTGAGATAAACCGCTGCCGAGAGTTTCCCGTTGGGGATTGATTGGACGGGGGAGGGTGACGGATTCAGTGGACCTGCAAGCGGGATGGAGCGTTGTGGATGTCCGGGTTTGCGGAAAATTGTAGCACGCGCGAAGAGGCGGCTCTGTGGCCGTATCCCGCTGATTTTGCAGGCAGCTTTTGTCGATTTCGGGTTGCGCGGGATTGTCCGGATTGTCCGGGTTTTCAATCGGGAACTGGGCGCTGCGAGGACGTCGAAGACGGCGCTGACGAGCCCGAGTTTCCGTGCCGGTTTGGGATCGGATTGCCGGGTGGCCGCGACAGCTTTGGAAGATTCCTGGTGACGGTTCCGCCATTTTTCATAGGCAAAGCGGGTGACGCCGACGAGGGCGCAGGCGTCTTCGATGGATTCGCCCTGGGCGATATAGCGCAGGAAATCGGTTTGGCGCTGTTCGCGTTCTTCTTCGCGCGGATTCGGCCGGGGGGCGAATTTGAGGGGTTTTCGTTTGGTGGATTTCACGTTATCTCTCCTGTTTGGGTGGCCTGCGGCAGCCGACGGCTCATTCGAAGAGATTGTACGGATGGGGCGGTCGGAGATCGGGTTGGCTCGGCGCTAAGCCGTTGACAATGGGCAGGATGTAGTTTCGGAACTTCGGTGATTGGATGTGGGCGGGGTCGATTTGGGGCGGGTTTTTGGGTGACGAGGGCGGCACGTTGGCGTCGCGCCGACAAATGGGCCGTCGCGACAGGGACTCGCTGGCGCTCGGCTGATTGGCTGATCGGGCGGAGGGGCGAGGCACAAGCGCGGAGGTTTGATGGAAGGGGTGCGTTCGCAGCCAAGCCACTTGCGGGGGGGTGACGGTCACCTCCGTACCGAAATCGCTACCGTTGACTCCGGTCAATCGCGTGCTCCAACGCTTCGCGAATGAAGCGCTGATAAGGGATGCCGCGCGCCTGCGCGCGCGCTTTCACGGCTTTCAGCAGCACCGTGGGCACGCGCATGTTGATGCGTGCGTCTTTCCGCTCAAACTCGAACTGTGCGGATTTGAAGCCCGACATATCGCAATCCGCGAGGTTGGCTGTTTCGACGAAGTCTTCGGCGTTCTTGTCGGAGCCAAATTCAGGAATTCTTTTCTTCATAACGCTTGATCTCCTTTCTGTGCATGCAGCGGGCACTGATCGGTCGAATCAGGCACTCCCCGCGTTTCACGCGGATGGTGAAGGCAAGGAAGACACGCCCCTCCGGGTTGCGACCGTTGCCAGCATTCGCCTCTCTTCGTGCGAATGCACCGGATCGGGGCAGGTATCTAACGGCCCCGAAAAGAGGGCCTCAATCTCCGCGAGAGATACGCCGTGTTTCTGGCATTTCTTGCGGTTATGGTCGTCCCAGTCAAAGCCCAAAACCTTCGCGCTCATTCTCTAGTATGGACATACGTACATGCAACAATCAAATCAAATTTGGGAGGCAATGGTTGACGCTGACGGGTATGGCCCTGACGTGTATCAAAGGCGACATGGGTGCTACGCAATAAGGCACCGCTATCGCCGGCCAGCGCAGCCGGAGTATGACTATTGTGACGGTTTCGAAGTTTTCGGCTGGGATGAACTCGACGAGAACCGGGCGACAAAATCCCCGATGCGGCCCCACCCGAAGCCACGGCTGGAACCAGTCCAGAGCGTACAGGAGCCGGCCAGAATGCCGGCAAACGCGGCAAAGCGCTTGGCCCGCACCTTGGGCTCCCGCCCTTTGTCGAGCCAGCCGAACATGGCTGGCTTTATCTCGCCGTGCGGCACAGACCTGGAGCCACCGTCGATTGGATGCGCAACCGCGCCGGTTTGCGTGAGAATTTTTGGGCTGTGCGGCCACTAAATCCATGGAGTGTCGGCATTTCAGCGCAATCCCTTTCTGCTTCCGCTGCTGGCGGTGCTGGCGGGTATGGTTTTCGAGGTTTCGCTTCCGGGAGAGCCGGTTTCTTACTGGCCGGCAGCCCTTTTGGCGCCCTTGATAGCGTGGACTTGTTTTCGGCGAGGGGAAGCGGTTTCTTTGGGCTGGATCGTCGCGGCTGGAGGGTTCTTTCTGGGAGGAGCCTGGCTGAGCCTGCATCCGCTCGCGCTTGCTCCGCCCGTGAATGTGCAACCGGGGGAACGGGTTGTGGCCGAGGGGTGCGTGGATTCGGCCGTCACCAGAACGCCGGAACGCCTTCAGTTCCTGCTTCGGACGGCCGATGGCGCGCGGCTCCAGGCCAGCGTCTATCCGCGAGCGGGGGAGACGGTGCCCGACCTTCGTTTCGGCCAACCGGTTCAACTGGAAGGCCGCATCCGCCCGCCGCGAAACTTCCGCAACCCCGGCAGTTTCGACTATGAACGATTCCTTGCCCGGAAGGATGTGTTCTGGCTGGTCTCGGCCACCGGCGTCGGCAAACTCCGCTTGGAAGAGGGCAGTTGCGGCTCTCCCGTTCTGGCCTTTCCGCACCAGATTCGGACAACCCTGCTCCATCGTCTGGAACGGCGCTACGAGGCGCAGCCGGAGGCCAAAGCCTGGCTCTCCGCCGTGCTGCTGGGCGAGGATGCCATGCTGCCCGAGGAGACCCTCGAAGACTACCGCTTGACCGGGGTCTATCACGTCCTGGTGATCTCCGGCCAGCACGTGGCGATCCTGGCGGCGGCGTTTCTGCTGCTTTTCCGGCTGATTTCGCTTCCGCGCTGGCTGAGCTTTCTTCTTACGGTGATTGGCTGCTGGGCGTATACGCTGGTTGCGGGCTATGAGGTGCCGGCGCTTCGCGCGGCCTGCGCGGTGACGCTCTATCTGGCGGGGTCGCTCGCCTTCCGGCGTTCGCGTCCGCTGAATCTGCTGGCGCTGATCGCGCTGCTCTTTCTGGTGTGGGATCCGGGACAACTTCTCGATGCGAGCTTTCAGCTTTCATTTCTCGCCGTCCTGGCGATCGCGGGAATCGCGATTCCCCTGCAGCAGGTTCTATTTGGATCGTGGCCCGCCATCGCCCGAAATCTTCCCGACAGCGGCGCGGATCTGCGTCTGCCGGCAACGATTGCGGAAGCGCGGGTGGAACTGCGCCTTATGGCACAAACCGCGCATCTCGCAACCCGTCTGCCGGAGCGAGCGGCCCAATGGGCGCTGGCATTGCTTGTTCGCGCGGCGGGGGCTTGCGGTTCGCTCCTTCTCTTCTCGCTGGCGGTGCAGGCGGTGCTTACGCCTCTCTTGGTGCAGGACTTCCACCGCGCGCCCCTGGTTGCCCCTCTCGTGAATTTGCTGCTGAGCCCGATTCTAGCTCTCGCCATTCCGCTGGCCTTCTTCGATCTTGCGCTGCCGATTCCAGGGACGCAGCAGGTGCTGGGGAACTTGATCGGGTTCACGAACCGCCTGATTGGCGGGATTGCCGCGCACACGCCGGACCTTCGCGTCCCGGATATCCCGCCGCCGCTGCTGCTGCTGGCGACCGCCGCTGTCGTCGTGGCGATCCTGGCCTGGGAACCCTGGGCGCGGCGCCTATCCGCGCGGGAACGCAGGGAGACCCTGCTGGGAGGCGTTTTTGTTCCGGCAATCAGGTGCCGGAGGATGACCACCATTCTCGCGGGCGTTGCGCTCCTCTCGCTCGGCCTGATCCTGACGCATCCTTTTGCCGCCGAACTTGCGGCGGGCGAAATGGAACTCACGATGCTCGATGTCGGGCAGGGCGATGCCACGCTCGTGGTGGCCTCGAACGGCTCGACGACGCTCATTGATGCGGGCGGGCTGGGCGGCTACTCGGCCAGCACGCGCCTGGATACGGGCGAAGACATCGTGGCACCCTACTTGTGGCGGCGGGGCATCCAGCGCATCGATGCTCTGGTGCTCAGCCACCTGGACTTCGACCATGCGGGCGGGGCACCGGCCATCCTCCGCATTTTCCGGCCGCGAAGGCTGCTGCTGGCGAAGCAGCCAGCCGACCATCCGCTTCTGGGGCGCGTGCTCGCGGCGGCGACGGCGGCGGGCGTGGAGATCGTCCATCTTCGGGCGGGAGAGACGTGGGAAGCGGGCGGCGTCACCTGGCGGGCGCTGCACCCAAGTTCGTACCTGGCGGCCAGCGACCCGAAAGCCGGGCACTCGAACGAGGATTCGCTGGTGCTTCACGCCCGGTTCGCGGAGACTTCGGTGCTGTTCGCCGGAGATATTCACGAAGCGAGCGAGCGGGAAATGCTGGCGCGCGGCGGCCTGCCCCGCGCGGACGTCCTGAAGGTGGCGCATCACGGGAGCCGCACTTCGACGAGCGAAGCGTATCTCGAGGCGATTGCCCCCACGGTCGCTCTGGTTTCCGCGGGCTGGCTGAACTCGTATGGCCATCCGCACCCGATGGTGGTAGCGCGGCTTCGCGCACGCGGTATCGCGCTGTTTCGAACGGACCGCGATGGGGCGATCACCTTGCGCAGCGACGGCCGCCGCTGGCTGTACGAGGGAGGGCGCTAACGCCCTTCACCGTCGCACTTCGTCAAGCGGCGTCATCGCCCGCGCCGCTCTTCGCCGCGCCAATCTCGGCGTCGATGGGCCCGGTGGCTCTCGCCGTTTCGATCACTTCGCGGGCGCGCGCCGCATCCGCGCTGGCCACCAGAACCTTGTGCGGGAAGTTGGGCAGCGGGGAGCTCTCGTCGAGAAATGCCGTAATGCCGTTGGCTTCGAGGAGCGTTTGCACGGAGAGCGCCTCCGGTTCGGAGTCATGCTTATCGGAGAAAAAGACGACTCGGAAATCGACGGCGGATCCGGCGTCCAATCCCTCGGCTGTGATCCCCTTCTTTTCGAGAAAAGCCTGGGCATCGTAGATCTCCGAGGAATCCACTTCCACGAGGAACGAGCGCACTCCCCCTCCCGGTTCATCTTCCTGCCGGACGCGCACGGTGCCGATACCGCCCTCCCGAAGAGTGTCCAAGATTTCATGCGCTTCTTCTTCCGAATTCGGATGCGCGGATTGATATAGAGCGACGTATGCCATGCTGATTCAAACTATAACCAATCCCAGGGGCCGAAGTTCTTGCCATCGCGAATCGCAACGACCGAAAGCCCGGATCGCGGCGGGATGCGTTAGCTGGGCGACGGGCGACGCGGCCTGCCGGCAGCCGGCGCTAGCCGAGGAAATCCATGCGTTTGGAGGCGGTGCGGCGCTTGGCGAGCACGGCGTCGTCGAGAAACAGCATCGCCGGGCGCATCACCAGGAAATGATGGAGGATCTCGGATTCCAGCTTCTTGGATGAGAGCAGTTCGGGAGGCAGTTCTTTCCAGAAATAGAACTGCTTCTTCTTCAGCAAATCCGCCGCGGGGTGATCGGCCGGGAAGCCCTTCGGGGGACGAGTGAGCGCATCGCCCTGGATCTCGCCCATCGTCTTGCGCAGCTTCTTGTCTTCGAGGATCGCTTGAAACTCTTCGTGGTGCGCGGCGATTCTGGTGCGAATCGCGAGGAGGGAATCGGCAGAGGGCATGTACGCGCCGCCCGCAATGCCCACTCCCGCGGCGGAGATCTGGAAGTAAAGGCCGGAGGCCTTATCGCCCATGCCGCGTCGGCTGAAGACCGCGCCCAAATGCGTCTTGTAGGGCATCTTGTTCTTGCTGAAGCGGATGTCCCGATAGATGCGGAAAATTGCCTTTGCGGGCTGGTCAAGGAAATACTCCGGCATGCGCTCGATCAGGGCGCTATTCAGGGAGGTCACCAGCGTCAGCATGGGCGCTTTCACATCGCTTTCATAAATGGGCTTGTTTTCTTCAAACCACTCGCGATTGTTGTTCTCGGGCAGCGCCTTCAGCCAGCCAATGGCGGCATTGGAGAATCCGGGGAAGCCCATTCTGCGCACTCCTTTCCAGGCGACGGACGCGAAGACGCCCGGCGGGGATTCGGCCGCACGCCCCTATAATGAGAGCGTGGCAACGTCCTCCAGGCTGGCGCTTACGGATATCCAGGGTCTTACCTTGCGGCCCGGCGCGCCCCTTTCCGAATATACCCGCTTCGGCATCGGCGGTCCCGCCGACCTTCTGATTGAGACGGCGGACGAGGCCGCGTTCACCGCCGCGCTTCGGCTGCTCCAGGAACAGGGGCTGCCTCACGTGGTGATCGGTTCCGGCACGAACCTGGTGGTCTCCGATGCGGGGTTTCGGGGAACGGTTCTGCGCTACACCGCCTCTTCGATCCGCCGCGACGGACTTTTCGTGGAATGCGATGCCGGTGTGGAACTGATGGATCTGGTTCGCTGCACGGTGGACCACGGCCTGGAGGGGATACAGACGCTGATGGGGATTCCCGGTGCGGTGGGCGGCGCGGTGTATGGCAACGCGGGGGCGTATGGCCACGCCATCGCCGAAGTGGTTCGCGGCGTGCGTTTTTTTGACGGTTGCACCATCCGCGAGCTGAGCGGGGAAGGCTGTGAGTTTCGATACCGGGAGAGCGTGTTCAAGCGCAACCGGGATTGGGTTGTGCTGCGCGTTCGGATGGAGTTTCGCGAAGGCGATGGCGCGGCGCTGCGGAAGACCGCGGAAGAGATTCTGGCGATCCGCAACGAAAAATTTCCGCCTACGCTGAAATGCGCGGGCAGCATCTTCAAGAACCTGCTTGAGGCGGAGCTGCCCGTATCGGTGCGGGCCGAAGTGCCGGACAAGGTCGTGCGCGAAGGCAAGATCCCATCGGCCTGGTTCCTCGAACAGGTGGGGGCCAAGGATTCCTGGGAAGGCCGCATCCACATCGCGCCTTACCATGCCAACCT
>JBDIBK010000105.1:0-14318 GCA_039812845.1 Bryobacterales bacterium | reverse complement strand
ATCCAGCAGAAAGCCCATGACATTGCCTTTGGTGTAGTAGCTGATGCCGGAATTTGGCGAATTCTCGTCGGGCCGGTAGGCTTTGATCCAGGCATCGTAGGAGGAGTCTGCAACAGATTGCACAAGGCGTCCCGGCTGCGTCTGCAACTCGGCGATCGCGCCCGAGAGCCGCCCCAGGTAGTTGTCGCGGTCAATCAACCCCGCCCGCGCCAGCGCGAGATCGGCATAGTAAGAGGTAATCCCCTCGGCCACCCACAAACTCTCGGTGTAATTCTCGCCCTCATAATCAAACGGGCCCAGCTCTCGCGGGCGCAGCCGTTTGACGTTCCAGACGTGGAAATATTCGTGGCTCACAAGCGAGAGCCATCCGCTCTGGGGCGGCTTCGCATTCGGATCACCGTAGAACGCGTCGTCGCCGCGAGATGCCAGCGCGCTCGTCATCAACACCGTGGAGTTCTTGTGCTCCAGCCCGCCGCCCGCCTCCACCAGCATGTTGAAGAAGACGTACTTTTCGTAAGGAAGTTCCCCCCACATCGCCGCGAACTCTTCGACGATCTTCCGCACCGCCGCGACGCTCTTCGGGCCGTCCCAAAGATCGCTCGCTGGCGCGTTCACGATCTGGTGCTTCTTGCCTTGCACTGCGAACTCGTAGATATCCGGGTTGCCCGCGACAATCGGGCTATCCACCAGGGTGTCGTAATCGGAGGCCAGATACGTATTCTCCCCGGCTCCCGCGGGCGTCGGCAGACCCGAGACGCTGTGCTTCCAGTTCGAAGGCAGTTCGACCGTCACGCGATGCGGGCGCTGATTCTGGCCCACCAGGGAGAGGTAAGTGGCGGCCCCTTGCAGCATCGCGAACGATTCGTCCACGAAGTTCGTGCGCACGGTCATTTCGCGGCAATACACCGGGTAACGCAGCGTCACGGATGCCGCGCCGCCCGTCTTCACCAGCCAGCGATTCTTGCGGGTCTTTGCGGCCGTGAGCGCGTTGCCGGCCGGGCCGGAAGCCTCCACACGGTCCACATTGCGCGCGTATTCACGCACGAGGTAAGAGCCCGGCGTCCAGACCGCCATGAACACTTCGATCTCCGCCGCGCCCCCGGTGGGGAAAACGCTCTCGACGTGAACGTAGTGGTTCTTCGCCTCGGGAAAGCGAAGCGTGTGCCGGATGGGCTCGGCGCTCTGAGCGGCGGCGGTGGCGTGCGCGGAAAGAAGCATCACGGTAACCAATAAGAAACGCAGGATGAGTTTGTGCATGTCGAAACAGGGGAAACTGTCATTCTAACGGGATCCTGCACTGTGCGCCCTGCCTCCAGCACATGAGAGGGGGGCATCGGGGCTCAATACCCCAACTCGCGCAGCTTCGATTCCGTGAGGCCGACCTTCCCCGCAAGTTCGCGAGCGGCCAGCATTTTCTCCACGTACTTCGCGATGATGTCGGTCTCGAGGTTCACGACGCCACCCTGCCGATAGCTTCGCATCGTGGTGTTCGCCCACGTATGCGGAATCACGGCCACCGAAAGCAGGTTGCCCGCCAGCTTCGCGACGGTGAGGCTGACGCCATCAATGGAAATGGAGCCTTTGAAAACACAGAAGCACTCCAGTTCGGCGGGAACTTCCACGCTGAGCCACCAGTTTCCGTCGCCCAGTTCCTTCAGTTCGTGGATGCGGCCCAGGCCGTCCACGTGGCCCTGCACAATGTGCCCGCCCATGCGGGAGCTGGGCAGCAGGGCGCGCTCCAGATTCACAAGCGAACCGGCACGAAGCTGGCTGAGACTGGTGCGCTCAAGGGTTTCGGGCGAAACGTCCGCGCTGAATCCGGCTGGCCCAGCATTTCTCGCCGTGAGGCAGACGCCGCTCACGGAAATGGAATCGCCCTCGCGGGTTCCCTCCGTCACCTTCCCGGCGCGGATGCGGATTTCCGATCCGCCGGCGCGAGGCAGCAGGCGTTCCACACTGCCCACTTCTTCAATGATGCCGGTGAACATGCGGCTAGCCTTTCACAACGTAGGCTTCGACGGCGAACTCGTCGGGCGGGATGGGATGGATCCGGACCCGCTCAAACAGGATCGCCTCGGCCCGGCTCAATTTGCCCGTGCCGCCGGCCACCGGCAGGCTGTTCAACCCGCCGAGGATCTTCGGTGCGTAATAGAAGAAAATCTTGTCGACGATCTCTTCTTCAAGAGCCGCCCAGTTGATCTTGCTGCCCGCCTCGATCATCAGCGAGAGGCAGCGCTGCGTGGCGAGGTAATCCACGAGCTTGCGCAAACTCACGCGGCCGCGAGAGCCGTCGAAGGGCAGCACCTGGACACCGGCGTTCTCCAGCGACTGCCGCTTGGCCTCCGCCGCGGCCGAGGTGGTGGCGATGAGCACATCGTTCTGGCAACTGCGAACCATCTTCGAATCGATGGGCGTGCGCAGCATGGAATCCACCACAATCCGGAGCAGCGGCCGGGAGCGTTCCACTCCGGAGCGGTCCGTAAGCAGGCAATCGTCCGCGAGAAGGGTGCCGATTCCCGTAAGAATCGCGTCGCACCCATGGCGAAGCTCCTGCACATGGGCGCGGGCGCGTTCGCTCGTGATCCAGCCGGAGTTATCCCAGGGGGCGGCGATCTTGCCATCCAGCGTGACGGCGGATTTCAGCATCACCAGCGGGCGTCCGGTTCGCATGAAGTGGACGAACGCTTCGTTCAGCTTGGCCGCTTCTTCCGCGAATTCGGGCAACAAATCCACCTGGATTCCCGCCTCGCGAAGCGCGGCAAACCCTTTGCCGCTCACGAGCGGGTTGGGATCTTTCATGGCGCAAACCACGCGGGAAACCCCGGCCGCAATCAGAGCCTCACTGCAAGGCGGCGTTCTGCCCGTGTGGGAGCAGGGTTCCAGCGTGACGTAGA
The DNA here is from genome assembly GCA_039812845.1 of Bryobacterales bacterium. Classification (GTDB taxonomy): domain Bacteria; phylum Acidobacteriota; class Terriglobia; order Bryobacterales; family Bryobacteraceae; genus JACTMJ01. Next base: position 11,424 of record JBDIBK010000105.1, on the reverse strand, counting down.
CCGTCGCGCCGCGCGCATCCCCGGCTTCTTCAAGAGCAAGAATCTCGGCATGCCGCACGCCGTTCCAGGTGTAGAAACCACGGCCGATCGCCTTGCCATCGCGCACCACCAGCGCGCCCACCGCCGGGTTCGGGCTCGTCATCGTCCGGCCCTTGGCCGCAAGGTCCAGCGCCTCGCGAAGGAATGTGGCGTCCTGGTTCATGGCGTCACTCTCTTGCAACTCAGTTCTTGAAAATCGAATGGATGAACTCGGCTGCGTCGAAGGGCAGCAGGTCGTCGGCCTTCTCGCCGACACCAATATAACGAATGGGCAGATTCAGCTCGCGCGCGATGGGCACCACCACGCCCCCCTTCGCCGTTCCATCCAGTTTCGTAAGAATAATGCCGGTGGCCCCCGCCGTCTCCGTGAAACGCTTGGCCTGTTCGAGCCCGTTCTGCCCCGTGGTTCCGTCCAGCACCAGAAGAACCTCGTGCGGCGCATCCGGAATCAGCTTCCGGGTGGTGCGCGTGATCTTTTCGAGTTCCGCCATCAGGTTGTCTTTCGTATGCAGGCGGCCGGCCGTGTCGACGATGATGTAGTCCACCTTGCGGGCGATGGCGGCCTGAATCGCGTCGTATACGACGGCGCTCGGGTCCGCGCCCTGCTTTTGCCGGATGACGTCGCAGCCCGTGCGCTGGCCCCAGACCTCAAGCTGTTCGATGGCCGCGGCGCGGAACGTGTCGGCCGCGGCGAGCAGCACGGAATGGCCTTCCAGCTTGTAACGCGCCGCCAGCTTGCCGATGGAAGTCGTCTTGCCCGCGCCGTTCACGCCGATCACAAGCACCACGGCGGGCGGCTGCTTCACCTGGGGAAGCGGGCGCTCCGGCTGCCGAAGCACCTCGAGCAGGTGCTCCCGGATTACCGTTCGCAGTTCGTCGATCTCCTTCAACTGCTTGCGGTCCAGTTTCTGCCTTACCGATTCGAGAATCTCGCCCGTCGTGCGCACGCCGATGTCCGCTCCGATCAGCACATATTCCAGTTCTTCGAGCAGATCCGCATCGATCGTCTTCCGGCCGGAGAAGAGATCTTCGAGCTTGCCCGTGAGCCCTTCGCGGGTTTTGCGAATCCCCTGCTGGAGCTTCTCTAAGAAAGTGGGTTCTTGCGGCACGGACCCAAAAAGCGTTTGAATCATTCGCTTCCATTGTAGCAATGAGCCTTTTCGGGCCTGTTTTGCGCCCTTTTTTTTCAGGCGTTTGGCGCTTTTGATGCGTTACAATGGCAACGCGTATGCAGCGGATTGGGCGTTACGAAATCGAGCGGGAACTGGGGCGCGGCGCGATGGGTGTTGTCTATCTGGCCCGCGATACCCGCATCGGCCGCTCTGTGGCGCTCAAGACCATCCGGCTGAGCGATTTCGCCGACGCGGAGAAGCTCCAGCGGCTGCGGGAGCGGCTCGTGCGGGAAGCCCAATCGGCGGGCATTCTCTCGCACGAGAATATCGTCACCATTTACGATGTGGACGAGCAGAACGGCCTCTCCTACATTTCCATGGAATACGTGGAAGGGGACAGCCTCGAACGGCTGCTCGAGAACCGCCGGGAGCTTTCCCGCGAGACCCTGCTTTCCCTGCTGCGGCAGATGGCCGAAGCGCTCGACTTCGCCCACAGCCGCGGCATCGTTCATCGCGACATCAAACCGCCGAATATCATGGTGACGCCCAACGGCAGGGTGAGAATCACGGACTTCGGCATCGCCAAGATCGCGCACGCCTCCAGCGTCACACAGGGCGGCGGCATGCTGGGCACGCCGGATTACATGTCCCCGGAGCAGATCGCCGGGACCGCCGTCGATGGCCGTGCGGACCAGTTCTCCCTCGGCGTGATCGCTTTCGAACTGCTGACCGGCGAGAAGCCCTTCGTGGCGGAAACACTGCCCGCCCTGTTCTACCGAATCGCCCACCAGCCTTCGCCCGACGCCACCCTGCTCAACCGCAGCCTGAGCGCCGAAATCGGCAAAGTGCTGGAACGGGCGATGGCCAAGGAAGCGGCGAACCGCTATTCCTCCTGCCTCGCGTTCGTCGATGCCCTCGCCGAGGCCTGCGCCGCCACGCCCGGCTGGTACGCGCTCCCGCGCGGGATGAGCCAGACCTTGCCCACGCTGGGCGACACGCCGCCAGCGACGAAACTGCCGCCAGCGGCGAAATTGCCCACAGCGGCGAAACTGCCAGTGGAGACGGAGCGCCCTCGTGAGACGAATCCGCCCGCGCCGGTGACGCCCCGGCCCTCCGCCCCGGCCGCCGAAGAGCCGGTTTGGGTTCCCACGCTGCCGCCTCCCAGAGCGGAAGCGCCGGCGTTGCCCCTCAGAGCGGACGCGGCTGCGTCACCGCCCCTTTCCGCTCCCGAACGCCCGCTGGTTGGCGCATCGCAGGGCGGCTTCATCACCGGCGCGGACCCATCTCAATCGGAAACGCTGGAACTGCCCGGCTCCTCGCAACCGGCCTGGCTGCGGGATGTGCAGGAAGAAGAGCGGCGGGAGCGGCAGGCCCGGCAGCGCGGGGTCTGGGTGGCAATCTTGAGCTTTCTGGCTGTGGCCGGGTTCCTGGCGGCGGCCTTCTTCGGACTGGGCGGCCTCTCCGTGCCGGGAATCACGCGGCAGCCCCCCGAGACCGCGTCCGACGCGGGAGCCGGTGACCGGCCATCGGCCACGGAGGGAACGCCCGCCACGGGCGACATGGCGGAGCCTTCGTCGTCACCCGAAACGGAGGCGAACGCAGCTTCTGGCAGTTCGGACGCCGGAGCGGCCGCGCCGGAAGCCTCCAACCCGGAAACTGCCCATCCCGAGGCTGCTGCCGCGCCCGAACCCGCGGCGGCACCGGTGGCGCGCGCGCAGCCCGAACCCGCGAAGCCCAGGGGCCCGGAGCGCCCCGCCGCCCGGCTGGCCAGCATCCGCTTTATGAGCGACCCCCCGGGTGCTTCGGTCACCGTGGACGCGGAGGCGAAGTATAGCTGTGAAACCCCCTGTTCGCTCGATCTCCCGCTCGGCCGCCATACTTACTCGGTGCGCCTCACCGGCTATCGAAACGAGATCAAGCTGGTTGATCTCAAAGAATTCGGGGAGACCGTCAGCGTCAAGCTGGAACGGCGCGTGGGCATGGTGCGGGTGACCTCCAGCCCGCCCGGAGCCTCCATCGCCGTCAACGGGGAGCGCCAGGCGGGCGTAACGCCGCTCACCCTGCGTCTGCTTCCCGGCGAGTACCGCGTGAGCGTCGAGAAAGACGGCCGGCGGGTGGAAAGGAACGTGCGGGTGAGCGAAGATTCGGCGGTGCAGATCAACGCCGACCTGCAATAGAGTGAAGCCGATGACTCCCAAAGAGATTCTCCGCCGCTACCGGAAGATCGCCGTCGTGGGCATTTCCAACGACCGCACCCGGGCGAGCAATGGCGTCTCGCGCTACCTGCTGCGGGAAGGCTATGAGATTGTGCCGGTGAACCCCCTGATTGCGGAATTCGAGGGCATCCCGGCCGTGCCAGATCTCGCTTCCGTCCCCGGCGAACTCGAAATTGTGGACATCTTCCGGCGTCCGGAATATGTGCCGGCAATTGTCGACGCAGCCATAGCCAGAGGCGCGAAAGTCATTTGGATGCAGCAAGGCATCGTGCATGAGGAAGCGGCGGAACGCGCACGCCAAGCCGGGCTGGACGTCGTGCAGGATCGCTGCATTCTGATCGAGCACATGGCGCGGAAGCACGACGATTAGCCGCCGCACGCCCGCCGAAGGGCGCGCCTCGAAGCATTCCCGCCGCACCTTCCCCACGGAAGTACACCCCCACGGTTTTTCTTATGTGGCTTTTCTCAAGGCACCGGCGGGTTCCGGCTGATAGAATAGCGGATTGGTAAGCGGAAGATCAGGAACCCGCAGCCTGAATTCCGGTTTTCCGATTGGTGCCGTGGCAAACCGGGAGATCCGCTAAGCGCTCCCTCCCGGTTCGGCACCATTTCTTCCGTGGGAGTATCTGATAGTCGGCAATTTTTTGTTCCGGATAGGAACACCGGGCGCGTCGTCCAGCCAAAACTGGCCCATCGGCCCATTTCTTACACTCTAATTTGTTCAGGCAGGCGAGTCATGGGAAAAGACACACTCAGCATCACCGATAACCGAACCGGAAAGAACTACGAGATCCCGATCGAGCACGAGACCATTCACGCGATGGAATTTCGCCAGATGAAGGTGAACGAGCACGATTTCGGAATCATGTGCTACGACCCGGCGTACAGCAACACCGCCGCCTGCAAAAGCAGCATCACCTACATCGACGGCGACGCCGGCGTTCTGCTCTACCGCGGATACCCCATTGAGCAGCTCGCCGAAGAGTGTTCGTTTCTGGAGTGCGCGTACCTTGTCCTCTATGGCGAACTTCCCACGGAAAGCGAACTGAACGGCTTCCGCGAGGAAGTGATGTCCGAAACGATGATCCATGAAAACCTCAAGAAGTTCATGGACGGCTTTCTCTACGACGCCCACCCGATGAGCATGCTGGCCAGCACCATGGCCGCGCTCTCTACCTTCTATCCCGAGTCCATCGATATCAAGGACCCGGCTAACCGGCGCTTGCAGATGATGCGGATCATCGGCCACGTCCCCACACTGGCCGCCTATTGCTACCGCCGCCGCCGCGGCCTGCCCTATAACTATCCGGTGGACGACCTCAGCTACGTCGAAAACCTGATGCAGATGCTCTGGCGGAAGACGGAGCGCCGGTACAAGCCCAACCCGATCCTCTCCCGCGCGCTGGAGGTGCTCTTCATCCTGCACCTCGACCACGAACAGAACTGCTCCAGCACCACCATGCGAACCGTGGGCAGCTCTCAGGCGGACCCTTATCTCACTACATCGGCGGCCATTTCCGCGCTTTCGGGGCCGCTGCATGGCGGCGCGAACGAGGCCGTGCTGCGGATGCTCGACGAAATCCACGACATCAAGAACATCCCGGCGTTCATCGACGATGTGAAGGCCGGCCACCGGCGTCTGATGGGCTTCGGACACCGCGTCTATAAGAACTACGACCCGCGCGCGAAAATCATCAAGCGGATCGCCGACGAGGTCTTCTCCGTCACCGGGCGCAACCCGAAGCTGGAGATTGCGCTCGAACTCGAAAAAATCGCGCTGCAGGACGAGTATTTCGTCTCCCGCAAGCTCTACCCCAACGTCGATTTTTACTCCGGCATCATCTATCAGGCGATGGGCTTCAACCCCGCCTACTTCACCGTGCTCTTCGCCATTCCCCGCACGCCGGGCTGGCTCGCCCAATGGGAAGAGCTGGTGGTGGACAAGGAGCAGAAGATCGCCCGTCCGCGCCAGGTGTATCTCGGCCACGGACCTCGCGATTTCGTGCCCATGGCGGAACGCAAGGCCGGCGCGCTGGCGATTTAACGCCCATCCGCCCGCCCCGTTTGCAGAATCTCTATTCCGGGAAAGGATTGTTTCGATGTCGCTTCGCCTGCCTATCGCGGCTATTACCGATGAGTTCGCCGTGGATCTCGATAAGACCCTGGATTCCATGCAGAGCCTCGGCATGACCGGCGCGGAATTGCGCATGGTCTTCGGAAAGAACGTCATGCTGCTGAGCGACGACGAGGTGAGGGAATTCGCGAACGCGTGCAAGAGCCGCGGCATCGCCGTGATCGGCCTTTCCACGCCGATTCTCAAGTGCGTCCTCCCCGACGGACCTCCGCTCGATGAGCGCTTCCACCAGGACATCTTCGGCTCAAAGAACACCATCGATGACCAGCCCCGTCTGCTGGACCGCGCCGTCGAAGTGGCTCACCTCAGCGGAGCGAAGATCCTCCGTGTGTTTTCCTATTGGCGGACGGTCCGCCCCTCCGAGACTTACGGCCGTGTAGCGGATGCGCTCGTCAAGATGGCCGACCGCGCCCAGCGGGAAGGGCTCATCATCGGGCTTGAGAATGAGCACGCCTGCAACGTCGCCACCGGCGAGGAAGCGGCCGTGATGCTCGCGAAGATCGATCATCCCAGCCTGAAGCTGGTCTGGGATCCGGCCAACGCCGTTTGCGCCGGCGGCAAGGGCTATCCCGAAGGGTACTCGGCGCTGCCGAAAGACCGCATCGTCCACGTCCACGCCAAGGATTGCACGATGGTCGGCGACGGCTTCACGCCCGAGTGGGGGCCTCTCGGCAGCAAGGACACCAACTGGAAAGCGCAAATCGACGACCTGATCCGCGACGGGTACCGCGGCTACATCAGCATCGAAACCCACTGGCCCGGCCCCGGCGGCGATAAGTATCAGGCCAGCATGATTGTCGGCCAGAATTTGCGGGATCTGGTTTCGGCCTAGAATTCGGGTTCCGCGCACGGCCGCGTGGCCGTGATTACCCGCGCCTTTGCTCGCGGCGCTTCGCGGCGATCGCCCATTCTATTCGGGCCAGAACGCGCTTCCGCAGCGGCGGAACCAGAATCACCAGGAACACCGCCAGCGAGATGCCGGAAGCGGCCCGGGTGAGAACTCCCTCCACCCCGCCCGTAAAGGCTAGGCGAATCGCGTGCCGCCCCGGCCCGGGCCGCAGCACGATTTGCCCGAGCCCGTCTTCCTCCACGCGCAGCGCCCGCCCGTCCGCCCAGGCTTCCCAGCCGGGATGGTAGGATGCCTGCACGGAGATGGCCTGCCCCTCCTCAAGCGTAGAAAGGATTGCGGCCTCGCCCGGCCCTCGCCATTCGAATTGCGCCTCGGGCATAGCGGGATCTTCGAGCGCGGCTGTGTAGCGCCGGGCCTCCGCCACATCAAGGCCGTCGCTCGGCCGGTTTCGCGGCGTCGCGCCTTCTGGAATCACGAACGCCAGTCCGCCGTGGCGCGCGGGCACCCGATACATCCGCATCGCGCGGTGCTCCCAAACCAGGTCGAGCAAACCGTCGAACTTCGCGGGATTCCGGAAGTCGTGAAAATGCTCCGGGCTGCCCGGCAGGCTCACCTGCACCGCCCGGACGCCGTACGCCTTCAGCCAGGTGGCGGCGATCTCCCCATCCCTCTCGCCCGCGCCCTCGCTCGAATAAATCTGATAGGCGACGTGCCGGTACGAAGGATTCACGACGCCGTTGTCGAAACCGCCGCCAAACTGGGTCACCGTGCCGAACGCATCGGCCCATTGGCCCACGCTGCCCGGAAGAAAGACCCTCTGGCCGGGCAGGTTTGCCTCCACCCAGCGCGCCGTTTCAGCCTCAACCGATTGCGCGGCGTTGCCAGGCCGCACGAGGGAGCGCGCGTACTCCCAGGTAACCGGGAGTTGGATCGCACCCGCCACCAGCAGCGCCCCCAGGAAGACGCGCGAGAGTTGCGGCCGGCTAAGCGCTTCGCGCAGGAACCAGCAGCCGCCGATAACGATCAGCAGGGCGAGCGCAAGCTCCATCGCGATGTGATAGCGCATCGCCTGGGGCAGAAGCTGGAGGTCGCGCTTCGCGGCGGTCAGCACGATTCCGCCCAGGAAAAAACTCCAAAGAGCGGCAAAACGGAGAGCGCGGCCCGATCCCGTTGCCCGCAGCGCCCAGAGCAGCGCCAGGGCCAGCAGAATTCCCACAACCACGTACACGTACACCAACGGCGAACTCTCAAAGCGCCCGCCGACGTACGGCGCGTTTCTGCGAATCGCGGCGATCGTGCTGGGCGGCAGCCACGGCGCGGCCACCCCATAGGCGAGCGCGGCGATAAGCGCTGCCCTCGCCCATCGCGTTCGCTCGAAGAGGTCTTCCTGGCTCAGCAAGAGCGAGATCGCGCCCAGCGCCAGTACCAGCGCGCCCAGCCAGTTGCTGAGTGCCGTCGCCGCGCACGCGAGACTCGCCAGCACGATCCAGATGGGCCGCCTCGATCGGAACGAGAGCGCAAGAAGAGAGAGAGCGATAAGACAAAAAAGAATCGATGTGAGATTCGGATTCTCGCCATACACCGCGAGCACCTGGAAGCGGCGCGCATGCCGCCAGCCGCCGATATCCGTCGCGATGGGATGGATCAGCCAAGCCGAGGGCGACGCGAACGTGGCAAAGAGCCCCGCCATCCACGCGGGCCAGCGCGGCGCGCGCAGGCTGAGCGCAAGATACGAGAGCGCGGGCGGAATCAGGCTGTAAACGACAGCGGATGTCTGGTGATAGCTCAGCGCCACCGAATGCCCAGAAACCCAGGACAAGAACGCGGTCAGCAAATGGGAAAGCGGCGGGTATGTATTCGGAAACGGGATGCCCCCATACCAGTAGGGGAACCAGCCGGTGAGGGAAAAATGATGGCGCAGATGCGCCGCGATGCCAATAAACGCGCCCTCAATTGAGGAAAGATCCGCCGGGTACTCGAGCGAGAGCAAGGGCCAGACAATGGCCAGATTGAGAGCAAACAGCGCCACTCCAGGAGCGGCGAGATGGAACCATTCGGGCAAACGGCGCACAAGGCAATTGTAAGGCTTCGCGGCGGCTCCAGCCGGATTCGCAGGATGCGCCAAACGCGAAAAGCTCGCCCGTCCGTCGGACTGGCGAGCCTTTCGCGCTTCCCTGCCCTCATCGGGCTTTCGTTTAGACCGAAGCCAGGTGCAGCAGTTCCTTCATGGCCGGGATCGCCTCCGCAATCACGTCGTCGATGCGCTTAACGAAAATGAACTCCGTATCCTCCTTCACGTGAGGCGGAAGATCGTGGAGATCTTTCCGGTTTCCCTCGGGAAGGATGATCCGCTTGATGCCGCCGCGGCGAGCCGCGAGCACCTTCTCCTTGAGGCCACCGATTGGCGTCACAAGACCCGTCAGCGTGAGTTCCCCCGTCATGGCGGTATCGGCGCGCATCGCGTTGCCGGTGTAGACGGAGACCATCGAGACCGCCATCGTAATACCGGCGGACGGCCCGTCCTTCGGCGTCGCGCCCGCCGGCACGTGGATGTGCAGGCCGTTCTTCCGGAACATCTCCGGATCGATCCCGAACGCGGCCGCATGGCTCCAGATGTAGCTCTGCGCCGCTTGCGCGCTCTCCTTCATCACCTCGCCAAGCTGGCCGGTGAGCGTGAGGCCCTTGCCGTCGGGCAGCACGGTGCTCTCGATATAGAGCACATCGCCGCCGCTGGGCGTATAGGCCAGCCCGGTCGCCACCCCAGCGTGCAGTTCATGCCGGATCTCCTCCGGCACCACCGCCTCCGGCCCCAGCAGATCGAACAGAACACTTGGCGTCACCACCAGCTTGCGCTTGGGCTCGGCCGTCTCGCCCTCCGCCGGTTCGGCCTCGCCTTCCGCGAACTTCAGCGCCACCTTGCGCATCAGTTGCCCCAGCCTTCGGGTAAGCTGGCGGACCCCCGCCTCGCGCGTGTAGTTCTCGATCAGCCGTTCCACGGTGCCATCGGGAATCTCACACTCCTCCGGGCTGACGCCGGTTTCCTTGAACTGGCGCGGCAGCAGATAGCGCTTGGCGATTTCCAGCTTTTCGAGCGCGCTGTATCCGCTCAGGCTGATGATCTCCATGCGGTCCCGCAGCGGGCCCGGAATGGTGTCGAGCGTGTTTGCCGTCGTGATGAAGAACACCTTCGAAAGATCGAAAGGCATGTCGAGATAGTTGTCCCGGAACGTCTTGTTCTGTTCGGGATCCAGGATCTCGAGCAGGGCCGAAGAGGGGTCTCCCCGATAGTCGCGGCCCACCTTGTCCACCTCATCGAGCAGAATCACCGGGTTCTTCTCGCCCGCCCTCCGCATCGCCTGCAGAATGCGGCCCGGCATCGCGCCGATGTAGGTGCGGCGGTGCCCGCGAAGCTCCGATTCATCGTGCAGCCCGCCAAGCGCCAGCCGCTCAAACTTGCGGCCCACGGAACGGGCGATGGATTGGCCCAGCGACGTCTTTCCCACGCCGGGAGGCCCCACAAAACAGAGAATCGGCGCCTTGGCGTCCGGGTTGAGCTTCAGCACCGCCAGGTGCTCCAGAATGCGCTCCTTCACCTCTTTCAGTTCATAGTGATCTTCATCAAGAATCTTACGGGCATTCTTGAGGTCGAGGTTATCCTCGGTCACCTTGTTCCACGGGAGTTCAATCACATACTCCAGATAGGTGCGAACGATGTTGTTCTCGGGCGAGCCCGAAGGCATGCGCTCCAGGCGCGTCAGTTCCCGGTCCGCCTCCTTGCGGACCTCCTCCGGCAGATCGGCCGCTTCGAGCTTCTTGCGCAGTTCCTCGCTCTCCGCCTTCTCCGGATTCTTCTCGCCCAGTTCGTCCTGAATGGCGCGAAGCTGCTGGCGCAGGTAATACTCCCGCTGCTCCTTGCCAATTTCAGATTGGGCCTTGTTCTGGATGTTCGTGCGCAGTTCGAGAATCTGCACCTCATAGCTCAGAAAATCGTGAACCGTCTGCAGCAGCGCGCCGACGTTCTCCGCCTCCAGAATGCGCTGTTCCTTCTCGGTTTCGATCGAGAGCATCGAGCCGATAAAGTAGGCCAGACGCACGGGATCTTCCGTGCTCACCAGGAACTGCGTGAGCTCGCGCGGCGCATTGGTGTTGGCCATCTGCAGCACCTTTTTGGCAAGCTCCAGAATGGCGCGCTGCAGCGCTTCCACCTCGGGGCCGGCGTCGGGCGAAAGCTCGTGCAGGACGAAGCTGGCGATCATGTAGGGGTCGGAGACCGGAGCGCCCACCAGACGCACGCGGTCCACCCCAAGCACGAGCAGTTCCATCAGGCCGTCGCCTGTGCGGGCCATCTTCTTCACCACGGCGCGGACGCCGACGTTATACAGGTCTTCGAGGGTGGGATTCTCCACATTCGGGTCGCGCTGCGCGACGATGAGAATCTCCTTCTCTTCCGTGCCAAGGGCCGCTTCCACAGCCGCCACCGACGCGGGCCTCCCTACCGAAAGCGGCAGCATCAGGTTGGGATACAGCACGCTGCTCTTCAGCGGCAGCACGGGCAAACGGCGAACGCTTTGTTCTTTCTGGGGAGTCTGTTGGGTGTGTTCGCTCATCTTGATTCCTCATCTCTTTGGACGCGCACCAGAAGCATGCCGTCCCTGAAATCCAACGAAATTTGGGAAGCCGCCACCCGCTCGGGCAGTTCCACGGCGCGGGAAAAGCGCTGATAGGCGATCTCCATGTTGTGATGGCCGGTGATCTCGTCGCAGGTCGTATCCCGGCGGGAACCGTGAATTTCGAGCAGGTTCCCCCGGATGTCGATCGCCACATCCTCCGGCCGCACACCGGCCAGTTCCATCTTGATCAGCCAGCCCGCCCGCGTGGAATAAAGGTCCGTGGGCGGCCGCAAAACGCTGTCGCGCGGGCTGGGAGCGGCCTGCGCGTAGAACAGCAGGCTGCCCGTGGTGCGCCGCGGGCTCATCGCTCGTCCTCCCCGCATACGGCCCAGCGGCGTTCCCATCTATGTTCGAGATACATACGTGTCCTTTCCCCGATGCCTCAATTCACACCCGCCGGCCG
>JBDIBK010000104.1:0-14662 GCA_039812845.1 Bryobacterales bacterium | reverse complement strand
CGCCATGCCGCCGCCCGCGCCAATCCGCGTCTCTCCCGAGCAGCTCGCGGAAGACCGCTTCAGCCGCTTCCGCCTCATCGAGTGGTGGAACCAGGAGCGCATCGCCGCGGCGCGCGTGCTGGTGGTGGGGGCCGGCGCGCTCGGCAATGAGATCCTCAAGAATCTGGCCCTGCTCGGTTTCCGGCAAATCCTCGTGGTGGATCTCGATCGCATCGAGGTCACGAATCTCTCCCGCGGGGTTCTCTTCCGGGAGAGCGATATCGGGCGAGACAAAGCGGAAGCCGCGGCTGCGGCGGTGCACGCCCTTTATCCCCAGGCCAATGTCGTCGGTCTGCGAGCCAACGTGATGCAGGATCTGGGGCTGGGCGTCTTCGATTGGGCGGATGTCGTCCTGGGCGGCCTCGACAACCGGGAAGCGCGCCTCTTCCTCAACCGCTCCGCCTGGAAGATGGGGAAGCCCTGGGTGGATGGCGCGATTGAAGGGGTGAACGGCGTCGTGCGCGTTTTCGAATCCGGCAAGCCCGCCTGCTATGAATGCACGCTGGGGGCCGTGGATTGGGCCATCCTGGAGCGAAGGATGTCCTGCAATCTGCTCACCCGCGCCGACGAAGAGCGGGGCAAGGTGGCCACCACGCCCACCACATCGTCGGTGATCGCGGGCATCCAGGTGCAGGAGGCGCTCAAACTGCTTCACGGGCTGCCCACCTTGAGCGGCAAGGGCTACGTCTTCGAGGGCCTTCATCACACGAGCTATGTCACCGAGTACACGCCAGATCCGGATTGCCAGAGCCACTACGTGTTTGGCCGTCTGGTGCGGCTGAAAGAGCGTTCCGATGCGCTTACGGCGCAGGCCCTCGCGGATCTCGCCAGCCGCGAGCTTCGCAGTGAAGACGTCACGATTGAGTTTAGCCGGGACGTCATCTGGAAGCTGGTGCATCCGGAAACCGGCGCCATGGAAGAGTGCTTCACGCCCGTCGGCGGCATCTCTTACGAACAAGGGCGCGACCCGGCGGATGGCACCCCGCGCGAAGTGGTCACCCGCCACAGCTTCACCCGCCGGGAACTCACGGCGGATCCCGCGCTGGCCGGGCGGAAGCTCTCGGAGTGGGGTTTGCCGCTCTACGACGCGTTCATCGCGCGCAACTCCGATGCGGAGGTCGCCTTCGTCATGGAGGGAGATGCGCCGCAAGTATTGCAGTCGCTCGCGGGGGAGGGACAATGAAAGAGGGGAAGAACGGCTCGGATCCACAGGCGCGGTCCGCAACGCCACCCGCGGAGATCACACCGGAGATGCTCGCGGTGTCCGCGCCCGTCGCCATCGCGGCCACTGTCGTGCAACGGATCCACCGCCATGCCCGCTCGGAGATGAACGCGGAGATCTGCGGCGTGCTGATTGGCGAAGAAGTGGGCGGCGTCACCGTGATCGAAGCCTCCATCGAAGGCGAGGGAGCCGCGAAAGGCGGTGCGCACGTCACCTTTACCCAGGACGCCTGGGCGCATATCTATTCCGTCAAGGACCGCGAGTTTCCTCAGAAGCGCATTGTCGGCTGGTATCATTCGCATCCCGGCTTCGGCATCTTTCTCTCACGGCAGGATCTGTTCATCCATGAAAATTTTTTCTCTTCCCCGGCCCAGGTGGCGTGGGTTTACGATCCCCGCTCCGATGAAGAAGGCTGCTTCGGCTGGGTGGACGGCAAGGTGGAACGGGTGCGTGCGATTCGCGTGATTGAGACGGCCGCCGGCGACGCGCCCGTGGTGGGCGAAGAACCGGACGAGATCGCCGACGTGGACGAAGAGCCCTCGCAGGGCAAACTGGGATCCGGAGACCCGGAAGATTCGCGGAAAGCTGGCAAATCTTCGCTCAGCCGCAAGCTGTTCCTGCTTCTGGCGCTTGGCGTCGTGTTCGTCGCCGGTGTCGCTGGCGGTGTTCTGCTGCTGCCCCGCACCATCGTGATGTATTCACTGCCCGACGGGCGTCTGCTTTCTCCGCGTGAGGTGCAGGCGGCTCTTGATCGCGCGCGCCAGCGCCAGTTGGAGCAGCAGCGCCCTCCAGCGGAACAGCGCCCTCCGGCGGAAGCGCCCGCGAAGACCCCGTAGCGCCCGGTTTCAAGCGAGCGGATACTTTCTTTCGCTCGCAACCGTCATCAACCCATGAGGAAGGCCGCATGAACGAAGAGCCCGGCAGAATTCGCATCACCGCCGAAGACCTCGAGCAGGTTGCAAGCTCCGCAGCCGCGAATTCTCCCGCCACGGCGCTTCCGGCGTCCGAGGCCGATGGAGCCTCCCGCGCTTACGGAAACATTCGGGATACAGCATCCGCCGAACTGCCCCAAGCGGAAGGAAAGGGCAAGCTGTTCCTGCGGAGCTGGTTCTATCTGGGCGCGGCGGGCCTGCTGGGGGCATTGGCGGGATGGGGTGCAGTCGAGCCCTTTTTCATCGACGGACCGCAATCGTCATGGGCGGATTTCGTTATGATCCCATCGGTGGTGGCCGCCTTGTGCTTCGGCTGCGGCATCGCGGAGAGCGTCGTGGAGCGTTCCACCAGAAAGGCGCTGGTTCGCGGGGGGATCGCGCTCGGCCTCGGCATCCCCCTGGGGTTCCTCTTCAACTTCATCGCGAACATCTTCTACAACATTCTGCTCGCGGTGGCCGCGGGCGGCGGCACGCTGACGCCCGAATCGCCCGCCTGGTGGGCTTGCCGCGCCCTCGCCTGGGTGCTGTTCGGTGCCAGCGCGGGACTCGTCTATGGCGTCGTCGGCATGAGCGGAAGGAAGCTGCTCTATGGCCTGCTGGGAGGAATGCTGGGGGCCGGAATTGGCGGCGTGCTCTTTGACCCCATCGCTCTGGCCATGGATTCCGGCGCGCTCTCACGGGGCGTCGGCTTCGGCCTCTTCGGCCTCGCAACCGGGGTGGCGATCGGCCTCGTCGAAAGCGCGCTCAAGGACCGCTGGCTCTACGTCTCCGCCGGTCCCCTCGCCGGCAAGCAGTTCATCCTCTATAAGCCCGTCACCACTTTGGGCCGCAGCCAGGGCTGCGACATCTATCTCTTCAAGGACCTCGCCATCCAGGATCTGCATGCCACCTTCGAGATGCGCGGTTCGCGCGTCTGGGTGGCGGCGCACGGCCCCGTCTACGTCTCCGGCCAGCCCGTGAAGCAAAAATTGCTGGAGAATCGCGATCTGCTGCAAATCGGCCGCTATAGCTTTCTTTATCAGGAGCGGCAGCGGCAATGAACACGCCGGTCTGCCCTTACTGCCGCACTCCCATGGAGGACGGGTCGGCCCTTATCCTCTGCCCGGCCTGCTCGACGCCGCACCACCGGGAATGCTGGGATGAGAACGGCGGTTGCACCGTTTTTGGCTGCGCGGAAGCGCCCATCGAAGAAGCCAAAGTCGTCGTGGACGTCAACGAACTCGGGCACCCTCCAGGCCTCCCCGATCTTGCGCTCTCCACCACGGGTATGCCGCCTCCGCCGCTTCGCCCTGTGGATGCGGCCGCGCCTCAGCCTTACCGCCCCCTCTCCAGCGCGGCAAACACAATCTTTGGCCCCTCCGAGCCGGATACCCCCTCGTTCTCGCTAACTGGCATAGATGTCACTCCTAGTACTGATCGCCGAACGTATACCCTGCTCGGGTTCTTTTTCGGTTACCTAGGCGTGCACAATCTGTATGCAAATCGCATGAGTGTTGGTATTATTCAACTCTGCGTGAGTGCATTTACTTGCTTTCTGGCCGCGCCCGTGGTTTGGATTTGGGCGCTGGTCGAGATTTGCAGGGTGGATCGGGATGGCCAGGGCCATCGCATGATATGAAATTCGCGCGGCGTGCGGTTTCGGACGATCGGGTGCGGCCAGGGACGCCGCGACAGGCATCGAAGGAGAATCATCTGCCATGATGTTCATGATCAAGCGGGGCGATCAGGAGTTCGGACCCTACTCGGGCACCGATATCCGCCAGTACCTTAGCTCCGGGAATATCGTAGAGACGGATCTGGTGCGCGCGGAGGGCACGGATCGCTGGCTCACCGTGCAGGATATTGTAGGCGGGAAAGCGCCGCAGCCGCAGGCCGCCGCCACACCCGCTCCGGCATCGCAGCCCGGCTACACTCCCGCCCCCACGCCGTCGCCGGCGCCGGCGTATGAACCTTCTCCCACCCCGCCGTCCTACAGCGCCGGGACGCCTTCGCCCGGCTTTGGCACCAGTGCCGGGCCGGCGTATGGCGGTTCGCCATCCTATGGCAGCGACCCTGGATTCGCCGCCCCCGCTCCGGCCACACCCGCCTGGGGCGCTCCCGAACCCGGCGTGCAGCAATACGGAGGCGCGGTTGGCGCGGGCGCGGCCGGCACTCTAAAGAACGGCGCTCCGCTGCCGCCCAATTTGAATTGGGTAATTGTTGTCGTGGCCGCGATCTTCACCTGCGGACTCTTCGCTCTCGTCTGGCTCTTCATTCAGGCCGCCTGGGTAAAGAAACTGGATCCCCAGAGCAAGGGGCAGAAGTTCCTCATCTATTACCTCGTGGGATATGTCGGCGTGCTCGTGCTGACGTTTGGCGGCATGGGCCTCTCCATCGCCATGCCGGATTCTTTCCTCGGCCCTTTGGTTTCGAGCATGGGTTCCCTCGTGAGTATCGGATTGCTCGTACTTTACGTCCTGGCCGCGTTGAATATGAAGTCTTCGCTCGAAGGCTATTTCAACAACGTGGAGCCCATCAATCTGAAGCTCAACCCGATCCTGGTGATTTTCTTCGCGGTGTTCTACTTCCAATACCACTTCAACCGGATCAACACCTGGAAGACCACCGGCAACCTTTCGTAGAGCAACGCGCTAATTTCACCAACATCCGGGTGGCGATGGCCCATCGCCTCGCCACCCGGTGCGGGTTTTGATGAACTACTTCGTCCAGCGGGATCGGCACGAGTACGGGCCCTACACGGAAGCGGACCTGCGGCGCTATCTTGCGAGCGGCCATCTCGCTCCGGAGGATCTCGTTCGCCGCGACGGCCATCGGGAGTGCCAGCCTCTTTCGCAACTGCTCTCGTCCCACTCCGGGCCGCTCCTTCCTCCCGGTGCTTATGCGCCCGCCTACCGGAGGCCCCAGATGGCCAACGGCGCGCCGCTGCCGCCGAATCTGCATTGGGCGCTGGTGCTGCTGCTCACCGTGCTCACTTGCGGCTTCTTCGGAATGATCTGGATGCTGATGCAGGCTTGGTGGCTGAAGCAGCTTCGGCCGGGCAACCGCGCGATCTGGCTCCTGTCCGCGTCGTTCGGCGTCGGCTACGCCGGCACCCTGCTCATCAGCGTCGTCAGCCCGTTCCTGGACCCCGCCTTTCAGAAGTCCGAGATGAGCGCAATTCCCGCCCTGATCCTGGGCGGCTTTCTGCTGCTCATCGCCATCGCGGCGCTCGTGCTTTACTTCATGGCGGTGCTTGCCATGCGGCGGGAGATGCTGGATTACTTCAACTCCGCCGAGAATATCCAGTTGCGGTTGAACGCCGCAATCACGCTCTTCGTGGGCATGTATTATTTGCAGTATCATATGTCCCGAATCGCCATTTGGAAAAAGACCGGGACGCTCGCGCCGTAATAGAGGTGATCCCGTGCGGTGCTGGAATGCTCCTGCCCGGCGGCGGGTCGAGGATCGGAGGTTGCGCGGATGAGGTATTTTCTGAACCGTGGTGGGGCCCGCTACGGTCCCTATGGCGTGGAGGAGATCCGCCGCTATCTCGAAACCGGCAACATCGCGCCCTCTGACCAGTTGGAGCCGGAGGGCGGAGGAGCGCCGGTAACCGCCGCTGAGTTCGCCGCGCCTCCCCCGGGCACGCCTCACCCAGAATCGCAGGCTACGCCCCAGCCCGCGGCTCCTGGAGCGTACGCCCAACCCGGAATGCGAGGATTCCCCCCGTCGCAGCCGGCAGCCCAGCCCGCCTATGCTTCCGCCTATCCAATGCAGCCGATGGCCACGTCGATCCCGCCCGGCGTTCCGCCCCCGCCCGGCATGGATTGGTGGCTGGTGCTGATCCTCTCCGTCGTCACGTGCTCGCTGTTTGGATACATCTGGGCGATCATTCAATCGCGATGGGTGAAGAAGCTGGACCCCGGCAGCCGTGCCACGCTGTACCTGCTGCTGCCTCTCCTGCTCTTCCCGATCATCTTCGCGATCGCGGTCGGGGTAGGCATCATCGGCGAGGTAAACGCAGGCGGCAAGAATGTGCTTGCCGGCCTGATGATGATTCCCATCCTTCTTTTGAGTATTGGAGCGGCCATCGCGAATATCGCCGCGTTCATTTCCATGAGCAACAGCCTCTCGGCCGCCACCGCGCATTGGGGTGCCGCTCGCATCGAGCTAGGCGGCATCTTCATCGCGGTCGTCGTAGTGGGTTGGATGACCAGTCTGCTGTTCTTCATATCGCCGGTCTGGCTGCAGTATCGCCTGGACGAAGTGCGGCGGCTTCAGGCCTGGGGAGGAACCCGTTAGCCATGACACTGTCGGCGGCCCGCACACTCTCTCCTCGCCGCGCTGCATGGCTGCTTGCGGCTTTGGGGACCATTGGCGCGGGCGTGCTGTATCTCATTCCGCCCCGGCAATCGTGGATTCTGCCCGCCTGCCCCATCCACGCCGCGACGGGCCTCTACTGTCCGGGATGTGGAACCGCTCGGGCCCTCCACGCGCTGCTGCACGGGCGTCTGGCGGAAGCGCTGGACGCCAACCTGCTCCTGGTGGCCATGCTGCCCGCGCTCGCGGGGTTGGCGGTTTTGCTTTTTGCCGATGCCGTTCGCGACAATCGTGTTCGGGAGCTGCGTTTGCCATCCTGGGCGGCATTCGGGTTCGTGGCCGTCGTGACGCTTTTCACCGTCCTGCGCAACCTGCCGGATTCCTTGCCCATACTTGGGTGGGCGAGCTACCTCGCTCCATAGCGTCGCGCTTCCCGATGACTTCATGAGTTCTCCACGCATTCGCCGCCTGGCTCTCGACTTTGAAACCCTCGTTCGCCGCTTCGACGGCTGGCCCGTCATCCGGCTGGTGGACCGGCACGGGCAGCCGCCGGAGCACTATCGCTTTGCCCTTTCGGTGAAAGGCCTCGCCGTCGCCCCTGGCGGCGATATCGTGGAGCGCGAAGAGCACCTTGTGGAAGTGAACCTCTCCCTCGGCTATCCGCGCCGCGCGCCGCAATGCAAGATCCTCACGCCCGTTTTTCATCCGAATTTTGACCACACCACCGTCTGCATCGGCGATTTCTGGGCGGCTTCGGAAGGTCTGGACGATCTGATCATCCGCATCGGGCGCATGATCGCCTACCAGGAATACAATGTGAAGAGTCCTCTGAACGGGCTTGCCGCGCGCTGGGCCGCCGAACACGCCCATCTGCTTCCGGTGGATTCGCGAGAGATTGCCCCTCCCCAACGGGCAGCAGCGCCGCCTCCGCCGATGGCCGTTCCCGCACCCTCTACCGTTCTGGCGGAGCCTCGGCAGCCGCGGGAGGCCGACCACCGCGAACCGGCGGCCGAAGACCCGTGGCACGGGAAAATCGTCATCCAATCATGAGGCAACAGCGAGGCTCTGTGTGGACGAACTAATCAATCTGGGGGAGAGCTGGCCGGCTTTTCTTGCCAACGACCATCTCCGCAACCTCATCTTTTCCATTCTGCTGGTCGCGGTGCTGCTCGTCATCCGCACCATTGCGAACCGCATCGTCACTCCGCGCCTCGGGAGCGCGGAAGAGCGCCGCCGCTGGCTGGCCGGTTCCCGCAACACCACGGCCCTTCTCGTCTTCCTGGGTCTGGCCGCGGTCTGGGCCAACGCGATCCACTCATTCCTTCTCTCCGTTGTCGCCCTAGCGGCCGCGCTTGTAATCGCGACGAAAGAACTCATTCTCTGCCTGAGCGGTTCCGCCGTCCGCGCCATCGGCAGCTCCTACAGCCTGGGGGACCGCATTGAATGGGGCATTGTGCGCGGAGACGTGATCGATATCTCCCTGCTCACGACGACGCTGCTTGAAGTGGGCCCCGGCCACGACTTCCACATGCCCACCGGGCGCTCCATCATCGTGCCGAATTCGAAACTCCTCGACACTCCTGTCTTCAACGAATCGAAGATCGGCCGCTACGTGGTGCACACCCTTCGGATTCCCCTGGAACTCACGCCGGATCTCGATCTCAATCGCGCGGAGCAGGCGGCGCTCGACAGCATTCGAGAAGTGTGCCGGGAGTTTCTGGAACCGGCGCATGAGTGGATGGAGAGCCTCGAGCACACGCACAATTTCATCCACTCCCCCTCGGCGGACCCCCGCGTGTACCTTCGCGTGGCGGATCCGCGCTGCGTGGAGATGTTGCTGCGCTTCCCGTCGCCCGTGCGCCGCCAGGGCCGAATCGAGCAGGAGATTCTGCGGCACTTCCTGAAGATTTATCTGCCACGTCCGCAGGCGGCCGGCGCGGAGCTTCCCCGGCCCCCAGGGGCAACGCCGCTTCAGTAGGGAATATTCGATGGAGAGCCCGGCGCTTGAAAGCCGGTTAGTGGGAATGCCGCCGGCAACAGGCGCACAGCCGGTGGTTCCACCAGTGCGCTCCCGCGATCAGCGCGCCGCCGATCGCCATCGCGACGCCAAACGCCGCGCCGTGGTTCAGGCCGGTGAAGTGCAAAGCCGCAATCAGCCCTAAACCCAGCGCGAACAGCGCCAGCGCGGCCGGATTGCGGTGCTTCAGATAGCTGGGCAGCAGGCTTCCCAGCGCCACCAGAAACGCCGAGCCCACCA
Source organism: Bryobacterales bacterium (assembly GCA_039812845.1). Classification (GTDB taxonomy): domain Bacteria; phylum Acidobacteriota; class Terriglobia; order Bryobacterales; family Bryobacteraceae; genus JACTMJ01. The sequence continues at coordinate 5,913 of JBDIBK010000104.1, read as the reverse complement.
GCAGCAGTTCGGTGGATTCCGACGCCACCCAGCCATGCCCGAGATAGGTCAGATAGCCCACCACAAACGGCATCACCACACAATGAATCGCGCAGGCCGAGGAAATGGCTATGCCAACGCGGTCAAGCCCGCCTCTTGTGCCGCGGGGCAAAGGAACGGACAGATTTGGGGTCGGGGAAGCGGTACTCATCGCGGCAACAAGGCTCGACAGCGCACGGGCAGGCCGCTCGCTACGAGTGATTTATCATTCTCAGTATGTTCCCTCGCCGCTTTCCCTGTCAAGGGCCATTTGCGGAATTTTGCTACCTTAAATTCGCATTGAAGAAATCGATCGTCCGGCTCCAGGCCAGTTTCGCCGCCGCCTCGTCGTAGCGCGGCGTCGTGTCGTTGTGAAAGCCGTGGTTCGTGTTCTCGTACATGTGCATCGTGTACTTCTTTCCGTTGGCCTTCAGCGCCTGCTCATAGGCGGGCCACCCCGCGTTCACACGGGTATCGAGGCTCGCATATTGAATCAACAGCGGCGCTTCGATCTTGGCGACATCCTCCCCGCGCGCCTGGCCGCCATAGAACGGCACCGCCGCCGCGAGATCGCTCCCCAGTTTCACCGCCAGCATGTTGGCAACGCCGCCGCCGTAACAGAAGCCCACCACGCCGATCTTGCCGGTGCAATCCGGGCGCGCCTTCAGCCATCGGGCCGCGGCCACGAAGTCTTCCATCATCTTGTCGCGGTCGAGCTTTGCGAACTCCTCTCGCCCCTTGTCCTCATCGCCCGGATAGCCGCCCACGGTGGTGAGCCCGTCCGGCGCAAACGCAATAAAGTTCGCGGTTGCCACGCGGCGCGCGACGTCTTCGATGTAGGGGTTCAAGCCGCGGTTCTCATGCACCACCAGCACGCCGGGAAGCTTCCCCGCGGCATGCGCCGGTTTCACCAGATATCCCTTGATGCGGCCGAGCCCGTGCGGGGATGGCACTTCCGCCCACTCGGTCTTGATGCGCGGGTCGTCCTTGGCCACCTGCTGCGCCCAGGCGAAATTCGGGCTGAGGCTTTCCACCAGCGCGGCCACGCTCACCCCGCCCACGGCGAACTTCTTGGCGCCGTCGAAGAACGCGCGCCGGTCGATGTCCCCATGGACATACAGGTCGAAAAGATTCAGCAGTTCCTGCGGAAATTCGGACGCTTTCTTGCGGTCGATCATTGGCAGTCCCTCCCCGTTGAGCGAAGCATACCATGGCGCTGAAAAGCGCGGAAGCGATGTGATCGGCCGTTTCGATCCCGCGTGCGGCTCGCCGCGATTGGGCGACAATTCTCCAATTGCGGTGCGGAATTTCAGCAGGGTCACTCTGATTTTCGGTATCCTCTAACTTTGGCTATGAAGGAGTCCGATCCATGATCGCCGGTGTTCCAAAGGAGACCGATGCGGGAGAACGGCGTGTAGCGCTGGTGCCCTCGCTTGTCCCGTCGCTCGTGAAGGCGGGCTTTGACGTGCTTGTGGAAGCGGGCGCGGGAGAAGCCTCCGGCTACTCCGACGCGGCATTCGTTGAGAAGGGGGCGCGGCTGGCGGCTTCGCGTGAATCGCTTTGGCGGGAAGCGGACATCGTGCTGCAAGTGCGCGGCGCGGGGAGCAATCCGGAAACCGGCGCCGCGGAACTGGCACTCTTGCGGCGCGGCCAGGCCGTCATCGGGTTCTTTGACCCGCTATCGAATCCGGCCCAGATCGCGGCCATCGCCGCCACCGGGGCCAGCGCCCTTTCCATGGAATTGATGCCGCGCATCACCCGCGCGCAGAGCATGGACGCTCTTTCGTCGATGGCGACTGTCGCGGGCTACAAAGCGGTTCTCCTGGCGGCGAATGCGCTCCCGAAAATGTTCCCGATGCTGATGACCGCGGCGGGCACGGTAGCCCCCGCGAAGGTCTTTATCGTGGGTGTCGGCGTGGCAGGATTGCAGGCGATCGCCACGGCGCGCCGGCTGGGCGCGGTGGTGCAGGCCTACGACGTGCGCCCGGCGGTGAAAGAGCAGGTGGAGAGCGTCGGCGCGCGCTTCGTTGAACTGCCCCTGGAAACGGAGAGCGCTGAAGGCCAGGGCGGCTACGCGAAGGCCCAGGACGAGGCTTTCTATCGCAAGCAGCGCGAGTTGATGGCACGGGTGGTGGCCGAGTGCGACGTGGTGATCACCACCGCAGCGATCCCCGGCAAGAAGGCCCCGGTGCTGATCACGGCGGAGATGGTCCGCGGCATGATGCCGGGCTCCGTGATCGTCGATCTGGCGGCCGAGCGGGGCGGCAACTGCGAATTGACCCAGCCGGGCGAGGTTGTCGTCGAAAATGGCGTCGCCATCCACGGCCCGCTCAACCTGCCGTCCAGCGTGCCCCACCACGCCAGCCAGTTGTATGCCAAGAACATTCTCACCTTCCTTTTGCACATCGCGAAGGAGGGCAAGCTGACGCTCGACGCCGACGACCAGATTCTTCGCGAGACCTTGCTCACCCGCGATGGCTCGGTCGTCGAATCGCGGATTCGCGGATTGCTGGGATTGCCGGAAGAAGCCGCTCCGGCTCGGGAGGGATGATGGAAATTTTCGTCGCCGCGCTTACCATCTTTGTGCTCTCGATCTTTATCGGGTTTGAAGTGATCAACAAGGTGCCGCCGACGCTGCACACGCCGCTGATGTCGGGTTCCAACGCCATATCCGGCATCACCGTGGTGGGCGCAATCCTCTCGGCCGGCACCCAGCACACCACACTCACCACGACATTGGGTTTCCTCTCGGTCGTCTTCGCCACCATCAACGTGGTGGGCGGTTTCTGGGTAACCCATCGAATGCTTGCGATGTTCCGGAGAAAGTAGTCACAATGCCGCCGGTTGCCATCAATTTCGCTTACCTTGTCGCCTCCGCCCTGTTCATTATTGGGCTGAAAGGCCTCTCGCACCCTCGCACGGCGGTGCGCGGCAATCTGCTGGGGGCGATCGGCATGCTCATCGCCATCGTGGCGACCATGCTTGACCGCATGATCGTCAGTTACGAGGTGATTCTGGCGGGATTGGTGGTGGGCTCCGCCATCGGCTGGCTGCTGGCCGTGCGCATCCAAATGACCGGAATGCCGCAGATGGTGGCGTTGCTGAACGGCTTCGGCGGCGCGGCCTCCGTGCTGGTGGCGGGCGCGGCGCTGATCGAGGTGCAGTCCGCCGGTTTGGCCTTTGACCTGCAAATGACGGTGGCTACGGCGCTGTCGGGCCTGATCGGCGCGGTGACCTTCTGGGGCAGCCTGATCGCTTTTGCCAAGCTGCAAGAGGTCATGAGCGGCAACGCAATCGTCTTCCCCGGCCAGCACCTCCTTAGCGCGGCCGTCGCGCTGGCGAGCGTGGCGCTCTGCGTGCTCGTGGTGCTGCACCCGGAATCCGACGCGGCCTATTGGGCGCTGGTGGTGGCCTCGTCCATCCTGGGCGTGCTGGCGACCATCGGTATCGGGGGAGCCGACATGCCCGTGGTAATCTCCCTTCTGAATTCCTACTCCGGCCTGGCGGCCGCGGCCACCGGCTTCGTACTCAGCAATAACATGCTGATCATCGCGGGCTCCCTGGTGGGCGCTTCGGGCATCATCCTGACGCAGATCATGTGCAAGGCGATGAACCGCTCGCTCACGAACGTCCTGTTTGGAGGGCTGGGATCGGCACCCGCGTCCCAGGAGAAGGGCGAAGATGTGTATGCCGGCAAGGTGAAGAGCACCTCCGCCGAAGAGATCGCGATGCTGCTCGAAAACGCCCGCCGCGTGGTGATTGTGCCCGGCTACGGTCTGGCCGTTTCACAGGCGCAGCACACGGTTCGGGCCCTTGCCGGTTTGCTCGAAGCGCGGGGCACGGAAGTGGTCTACGGGATTCACCCGGTGGCGGGCCGCATGCCCGGCCACATGAACGTGCTGCTTGCCGAAGCCGACGTGCCCTACGAAGCGCTGAAGGAAATGGATGAGGTGAACCCCACTTTCGCGCAAACCGACGTCGCCATCGTCATTGGGGCGAACGACGTCGTGAACCCGCTGGCGCGAACCGATCCCAACTCACCCATCGCGGGCATGCCCATTCTGGACGTGGACAAGGCGCACACGGTGGTGGTGGTGAAGCGCAGCCTGAGCCCCGGCTTCGCGGGCATTCCCAACCCGCTTTTTGCGGCCGATAACACGCTGATGTTCTTCTCGGATGGCAAGAAAGCCGTGAATGACATCATCGCCGCCGTCAAGGAATTGGACTAGCCGGCTCGAACATGCAAGGGGCTTCGATGCCCCCGCGCCGGTCCTAGATCAGTCCGCCATCCCGCGCCAGCTTGAGCGCCTCAATGGCCGCTCCGCGCGCCCCCGCGCAGTCTCCGTTGGGCATCACGTAGATCGGGATATCCTTCTGCTCATCGCGCTGCGTGGGCATTCCCGCGCGAATCTGCCCGAGAAACCACTGCTGAAACGCTTCGCTGGTTTCCACCGCGCCCCCACCCACGATCAGGGCGTCGGGATCGAAGGTGTTGATCATCTGGTCGTAGAACAGGCCCAGCGCATTGGCCTGGACGCGGAAGATCTCCCGGCAGAGCGGATCGCCCTTTTCGGCCAACCCCCGCACCAGCTTGGCGGCCTTGACGATGTCGTTGAGCCTGGCCAGTTCGTGCCGCGGTTCCTTCGCCAGAAAGAAGGGCAGCAGCGTATTCGTGATTGCGGTAAGAGAGCACACCGATTCCAGATCGCCGGTTCTTCCGCAATTGCACTTGGGTTCCATCGCTTCGGCGCCCGGAATGCTGCGCCAAGGCAGCAGGACGTGCCCCAATTCTCCGCCGAACCCGGCGCGCCCCTTCACGACTTCCCCGCCCACGATGACGCCTCCGCCCAAGCCGGTGCCGACAACGGCGGAAATGGAGGTAGCGCGGTTCGCGGCGCCAAAGATCGAGAAGTGGCCCCAGAGGGCACCGGCGTTGCCGTCGTTCAGGTAGCAGACCGGCTTGCCGAGCTTTCGCGCCAGGCCGTCGCGGATGTCGAAACCGGACCAATCCGCATGAACAAAGTTCGTGGAGCCTTCCGCGCTCAGCACGCCCGAGGCGCTCGCGGGGCCGGGCGTATCGAGGCCCACAACCACCACATCGTCGCTGGCGACGCCCGCCCGCGCGATCGCCAGATCCAGCCCGTCGGCAATCTGCCGCAGGCAAATCTCCGGCCCCTCCTTGGAGCGGGCGGGATGCTCAAAGAGCGATTCGATCAGGAACCGTTCTTCGCCATTGAGCAGGGTGTAGTTAATGGCGGTGCCTCCGAGATCCACTCCGGCCACGACACGCATTTGGGTTTACCTCGAAATATGTTTGAGTCAGTACGAAGCCCCAGATTAGCAGGATTCCGGGGGATCGAACGGGCTAGTATTCCACGTTCACCAGAAACAAACCGCCGGGCGGGGCCGTACGGATGCCCAAGTTGCGCTGGCCGCTTGCAAGCATGGCGATGATGTCTTTTTCCGCAAGGTTGCCCACGCTCACCTCCACCAGCGCGCCCACCAGATTGCGCACCATGTGCTTCAGGAACCCGGAGCCGCGCACATCGAAACGCAGGACCGCTCCCTCCCGGCGGAAGCCGGCCGAGAAGATGGTGCGTTGCATGTCCGCTTCCGGCGTGTAGCGCTCGTCGGAGGCGGCAAAGGCGCGAAAGTTGTGTGAGCCCACGAACAGGCCTGCGCATCGCTCCATCGCGGCTTCATCGAGAGGCGAGTGCTGATGCCACACGAAGAAGCGCTCGAAGGGCGGACACACGCGGTCGCGATAGATGCGGTACCGGTAGGTCTTGGCCAGCGCTTGATGGCGGGGATGGAAGCCGGCCGGCGCTTCCCGGACGTCGTTCACTCGGATGTCCTTGGGCAGAAGCCGGTTCATCGCCCGCTGCAAATTCTCCG
>JBDIBK010000103.1:0-15585 GCA_039812845.1 Bryobacterales bacterium | reverse complement strand
GTGCCGTCCTCCGCCACCAGCATGAAGAGGCTATAGGCTCCCGCGGGCACCTTCAGACCGTTGATCTCGATATCGACCGGCGTCGTGAGCTTCGTGGCTTCGTCCGCGCCCAGGCGCCACACCTGCCCGAAGGGGATCAGGTTCCCAAACAGCTCGCGGCCCTTGAGCGAGGGGCGGCCGTACTCGATGGTCAGCGTCTTCCCGCCGATCACGCCCTGCACCTTCTCGTGCGGGCTCACCCGTTCCTTCGGCTGCGCGGCCGCGTGCGGAAGGCACATCATGGCCAGCGCGAAACACACACCGGCGAGCGCGAACCGGCGCGGGAGGCGATATTCAGAGGTCATGGTTTCTCCAGATCTTCAGTTCCATCAGCCGGCGCACCGGCCCTTTTCGCTCATTTTCTCACGGCGCTTCCGCCCGCGGCGTCGCCCCGCCGCTACGGAGCCGGGAGGAGTTCGGCCTTCTCAATCCGGTCCATCTTTGGGAAAAACATCTCCACGTAAGCGCCGCCTTCGCGCATCAGCCGGCCCTGGTCCACATCGTCGCCGTAGCTCTTCATTTTCGCCAGCGCCTCCATTCCGCTCACCACTTTCCCGAACGGCGCAAAGCCCTGCGCGTTCAACGGCGCGTTGTTGCCCATGTTGACGAAGACCTGCATCGTGCGCGAGCCCGGGCCGGACGTGGCGAACGCCACCGTCCCGCGCGTATTCGATTGCGTGCGCGGCTCGTCCTCCAGGTATTCCTGATTCCATTTCGAGCTCTTGCGAGGGCTGTTGCTGATGCCCCACTGGACCACGAAGCCCGGCTGCACCCGATATACCGGGCTGCCTGGATAGTAGTCGTCCTTCAGCAGTGCATAGAAACGGTCCGCCGCCAGCGGTGCCCACTTTCGCGTCACTTCAATCACAAACTCTCCCTTGTTGCTCGTAAACTTCGCGCGGTATACCTCCGGAGCGGGTTCCGGCTTAGCCTCTTCCACCGGGGGCGGTACGGCTTCCGCGGCCTTCTCCTTGGGGGTCGGCGAACAGCCCGCCAGCAGCAGAGCCAGCGCGGCGCATACGGAAAAGAGATGGGCAATGGTGCGAGTTTGCATGTTCATAAGAGCCACCCGTTCGGCGCTGCATCTCTCCACCCGGCCTTTTCCGCGGCCTGGACGAAGCATCGCAGCCAGTCTGCGATGAGCATATCGCAACTCCCCACGCAACGCTCGCTGGCGGCCGCGCGGCGGGCGAAATTGCATTGAGCGAAGCCGCGCCGCCCGGCCCGCACCTCCAAAGCAAATGGAACTTTTCGCTATTGCCTGCGTTCCCCTGGACGATATGCCGAATTGCCTCCGCTTGGGGCTGCCGCAATCGATAACAGACAATGGAAACAGACGCGCTCCCGTTCCCCGGCTAACTGTCTGAAGCTGGGGAGAAACTCCGGAGCGATATCACCAACCGCATGGATACCCACCCGACAACGGTTGCCGAGCCGGCCATTGAAACGCAGGGGCTCGATAAGCTCTACAGACTCTCATTCGGGCGGCGCACCCTGCGGGCCGTGAACGCGGTATCGCTCCACGTGCCCGCCGGAGCCACCTTCGGGTTGCTCGGCCCCAACGGCGCTGGAAAAACCACCCTCGTCAAGATGCTGCTCGGCATGACCGTCCCCACCGCCGGTACCGCGCGCATTTTCGGGATCGATTGCCGCCAGCGCCAGGCCCGGCTACGGGTTGGGTATCTGCCGGAGAACGGGCGCTATCCCGGCCACCATACCGGCCGCTCTCTGCTCCAGTTCCAGGGCAAGCTCTGCGGTCTCAGAGGCGCGGATTTGGAGCGCCGCGTCGATGAAGTGCTCGCGCTCGTTGCCATGCGCGAGTGGGAGCGCTTGCGCCTCTCGAAGTATTCGAAAGGCATGCTGCAGCGCGTCGGCATCGCCCAGGCCCTGCTCCACCGCCCCGCGCTGTTGATGCTCGATGAGCCCTCCGATGGCGTTGACCCGGTGGGCCGCAGCCAGATTCGCGATCTGCTCCTCAACCTCAACGCCAGCGGCGTCACCGTGTTTCTCAACTCGCACCTCCTTGCTGAAGTGGAGCAATCCTGCCGCGACGTGGCCATTCTCCATCGCGGCCGTCTGCTGCTCTCGGGGAGCGTGAAAGACCTCACGCACCGGGAGGGCTACACCATCCACTGCGAGTCTCCAAAAGGCGACCTCCCGCGCGGGCTCGATCATCTCGTGAACGCGCCCCCGCATGCCCTGCACAAGTACCCCGATGGCCGAGTTCGCTGGCTGGTGGAAGTGGCGGATCTGGACCTCCTGAACGCCGTCATTGATCTGCTGCGCCGCCGCCACAGCCAGATTGAGACCATCGAAAAGAACAAGACCACCCTGGAGCAGGTGTTTCTCGATGCCGTGCGGGGCGGTGGAAAATGAGCAGCACGCCGCCTCTGCCCGGCGCGCTCACCGCCCTCTCGGCGATCGTCGAGGACACCATCCAGGAAGCGTTCTCCCGCCGTCTCGTATGGGGCATCTACGGCTCCACGCTCGTGATCCTGCTCTTTCTCCTCTTCGTGCTCGAAATCGACATCGTCACCGGCGCGAAGGCCACCATCTCCCTGTTCGGGCAGGAGGCCATGAGCACCGCCAGCGAGGAATCGCTCACGGTCTTTCTGCGCGAAGTGCAGGGCGCGATCGCCGTGTTCCTCTACGGCGTTTCCACCTTCGTGGCCGTCTTCGTCTGCGCCAGTCTGACGCCCGCGATCTTCGAGTCCGGCCGCGCGGACCTGATCCTGGCCCGCCCGATATCCCGGCACTGGGTGGTCCTCGGCCGCTACCTCGGCTCCGTCGCCATGGTGGCCTTGAACGTCGTGATCCTCATCGCGGGCAGCTACGGGATCCTCGGCTGGAAGTCCGGCTATTGGAATCCGGGCTTCCTCTACGCCATCCCCATCACGATCCTCGCCTTCTGCGTCCTGATGGCCCTGGTGATGGTGGTCTCGATATGGACGGAAAGCCCGGCCGTAGCCACCATCGTCGCCTTCCTGGCCCTTCTCTTCAGCCCCATCCTGGCCCAGAAGCAGCTAGCCATCCGCCTCCTCGGTTCCGAAACCGCCCGCGCCGCCTGGAACGCTGCCTACACCGCCGTCCCCCACATCTACGAACTAGGCGCCATGATCGTAATCAAGCTGCGCAACAAACCCATCGCCTCCTGGGACCCCATCCTCTCCTCCCTCCTCTTCGGCGCCATCTGCCTCCTCTGCGCCCTCTATTCGTTCAGCAGAAAAGACTACTGATCGGTGCCGTGTCTGGCCCCTGCGCCCGTCACCGGCACGGCCATTGCCTCCCGCTTCGTATCCTCCGCGACTCGCTGGCCCAATGGCTCGAGAAAGGGTATCCAGGCAAGATTCTCTATCGCCGGATGGTTTTGAAAACGGATAACCTGCTATCAAATTCTCGGACCTAAACGAACTCCGCGTCCGGCATGCCGGTGAGTTCCCGCAGGCGGCTCATTTCGTGTTCGATCTGGCGGTTCACCTTGGCCTCGGCGAATTCGGCCGCCACGCGGATGGCGTTGCGGATCGCCTTGGGTGAGGAGCGTCCGTGGCAGACGATCGTGCAGCCTTGCACGCCCAGCAGCGGAGCACCGCCGTACTCGGAGTAGTCCAGGCGTTTCTTGAAGTCGTCGAATGCCGGCTTCGACAGCACGTACCCAAGTTTTCGGGTGACTGTCGCCTCCATCGAGTCCTTGAGAATCTGGCGGATCGTTTCGACGAGGCCCTCGCTCACCTTGAGAGCCACATTGCCGATAAAGCCATCGCAGACGATCACTTCGACGTTGCCGCTGTAAAGGTCCCGGCCTTCCACATTGCCGATAAAGTTGATGGGAAGATCCTTGAGCAGGGGCGTCGTGGCTTTCGTAAGCTCGTTCCCCTTGTGCTCTTCCTCGCCAATGGAGAGGATTCCCACGCGAGGAGACGGATAGCCGAAGATGGCGCGCACGTATATCTCGCCCATCAGCGCGAACTGCGCGAGCATGGTGGCCGTGCAATCGACGTTGGCTCCCACGTCGGCCATCACCGCCGGGTGGTCCGGCCCCTTGGCCGTCGGAAATACGGAAGCCAGCGCCGGGCGCTCTACCCCTGGGATCGGGCGCAGAACCATCTTCGCCGTCGCCATCACCGCCCCGGTGTTCCCGGCGGAAACCACGCCGTCCGCTTCCCCGTCGCGCACCAGGCGGCAGGCCACGCGGATGGAGCTGTCCTTCTTCGTGCGCACCGCCTTCGCGGCGCTGTCGTGCATGGTGATGAACTCGCTCGCGTTCACCACGCGGATCGGCAGTTCCGCGGCTTCCCGATGCCGTTTGAGATGTTCGCGCAGCACGGCTTCCTGGCCCACCAGGATAACTTCGTGCCCCAGTTCCGATGCGGCGAGGATGGCCCCCTCCACTTCGGATCGCGGGGCGTGATCCCCACCCATGGCGTCAACGGCGATTCGCTTTTTCATTCATTCCCCGGCGAGCTATCGAATCAGAGCAGCGGACTGGTGGGGAAGATGAGGAGGGGTGGTTCCCCCTCTCGCACCAGGTATGTCTAGACCTCGGCCACTTCGATCACTTCGCGGCCCTTGTAGAAGCCGCAGTGGGGGCATGCCCGGTGGGGCAGCTTTCGACCACCGCAGTTGGGGCATTCGGTAAGGCCTTTGGCCGTCAAGAAATCATGCGCCCGGCGCGTGGAGGTACGCTTTTTCGAATGGCGTCGTTTTGGATTAGGCATCGGTTCTCCTGTCGCCGCGCCGGGGACCTCCCGGAGTTCTCCAGGAGCCTTCCCCCCTGGAGCGGCATCTTTCCGTTAAATCAATCTCGAATGGGCACCGTGGCCCTGGGCTTCTCCGCCCCAACCGCGCCTATTATAGTACGCGACCGGGGTGCGCTCAGCCTGTCTTCTTGCCGGCGGTCTTGCCGGGCTTCCTTTCGTCCTGGGACTCTTCCGCCAGGAACCCGTTCAGCGCATCCCAGCGCGAATCCCGGGGCTCTCGACTGTCCGAAGCGGGAGACAAGCCCAAGCGCTTCTCCGCGACTTCCGCGCAGTCGGGTTCGCAAACCCGCCGCATCGGCATCTCCAGAATCACCAGTTCCCGCAGCACGTCGTCCAGTTCCAGTCCGTCGCCCGCATAGAATCCGATGTCCGCGTCAGCCTCGCCGATCTCCCGCTCGTCTTCCACCGGGCCGAGATCCTCCGGCAGATACTCCAGGCGGAACGGCTTCCGGATCTCTCTCCGCACCCGTTCCAGGCATCGGTCGCACGCGAACGAGACCGCCACCGAGAGCGTTCCTTCCACGAGGATTTCCCGCGTGGCCGTGTTGAGGGACGCCGTCCCCGTAGCCACCAGATCGCTCTCCTGACGAAGCGAATCGTCCAGCAGATCCAGCTTTCCCGGTGCGATCTTCAGATCGAAATCAAGATTGCGGAGCTGTAGATCGGTAACCGTAAGGAACATCGCAGCACGGCGCGGAGGACCCATCCAATTCGAGGGTCATTTCCAGTGCCAATTCCTTAGTATACGGGACTTTCTGTCGCTTCGCTTTGCCGATGCCCGTCAAGCCCATGCGGGAAGCGCCGAGCAGCCCGCGCGGGTAGTGCCGGCCGCCCGCACGGCGATCCCGCTATTTCTCCGCTGCCGCACCCGTTCGGGAAACGGCGGCGACATCCACGATGGCTTGCGCCACCACCTGGGGCTCACTGATTTGGATATAGTGGCCGCTCCCCTCGGCAATCCGTTGCGAAGCGTTGGGAGCGGCGGAAACCATCTCCCGCCCCCGTTCCCGCAGGTAGAGGAGCTGCGCGCGTTCAAACGCGAGCGTCGAGGGATCTGCCTGCTCCTCCAAATAGCCCTGGTCCTTAACGTAGTTTCCCATCCGGCCCCTGGTGATCACCACGGTCGGCTTGGACTTGATCAGCGCCAGCGCGTCACGGGCCTCCGCCATCCCGATGTAGGCCGTTGCGCCTTCCGCCAGAACCGCGTCGGCCGCTTGCGTGCGGAGCTTGAGGGCGCGGTGTGCGGGAAGGAGTTCCGGCATCGGAGAGGTCGCATCGAAATTGCTGCCGGCCAGTGCGCGGATCATGCCGATCTTTGCCAGCCAGGAGAGCAGCGGCGTGCCGCCATCGCCATCGGGACACGCTCCGCGCTCCGCGACGATCTCATCCACTTTCTCGCGAACGGCCCGCTTCTCCGCGCCCTCCACCAACTCGGCGATCCTCTCCAATCGCTGCTTCAAACAGTCGGGGGGAAGCGGATCGACGAGCACCAGTCCGCCAATCTCCGTGGGATGCTCCCGCGCCATTGCCAGCAGTTGCAGCGCACCCAATCCATGGCCGACGGGCAGGTAGGGTGGAGCCTCGCCGGACGCAGCCAGCACCCGGTGCAGCTCCCTGGCGGTGGCGGTGATGCCGCGGTCCTCAGCGCCGGGGTCGCTCCAGCCCAGGCCCGCGCGGTCAATGGCGCAACTGCGCAAGCGGCCCCCGAGCGCCTTCTGCACCCCGCGCCAGACTAGACCCGAATCGGCGATGTCGGCATTGAAGACCACCAGCGGCCCGTTGTGGCGCTCGCCCTCGCAATAGAGGTGAATGCGGCGTCCGCCGAGATCCACCATGCGGCCGGGGGACGGATAAGCCCGCATATCGGCCGCCTCTCCCGCCGATTGCAGGATCCATCCGCCCATCGGAATGGCGAACACAAGCGCAATCTGGACGTAGACGACAAGGCGAAGCCAGCGGGGAACGGACGCAAACATAGCCAGAAACTTCTATTGTCGCAGTACGGCGGGAAGAGTCGAGATCGGCCGCCTATTGCACTTGGCGGATCACCGTGCGGACGATGCCTTGAATGCGCAGATCGGCGCGCGGAATCAATTCCGGAAAGTCCGGATTCTCCGCCCGCAGGAACCACGAGTTGTTCACGCGCACCAGGCGCTTGAGGGTGCTTTCGCCATCGATCAGGGCAACCACAATTTGATTGTTCCGGGGGTTCGAAGCCGGTTCCGCCACCACCAGATCCCCGTCCAGAATTCCGGCATCCCGCATCGATTCCCCGCGCACCCGAAGCGCAAAGCAGCCGTTGCCGGGCTTGAAGCCGAGAGTCTTCTCGTCCACGGATACGCAGGCCTCCGGCCGCTGCTGCACCAGTTCCTGGGGGGATCCCGCCGGAATGGAACCGAACAGGGGCAAGTCCGAAACCGGCAGGCGCAGTTCATGCATCGGTCCCGCAAGATCGATCTGCCGCGAGCCGCGATCTCCGCGCCGGATCATGCCCTTGGCTTCGAGCGCCTGCAAATGCCCTACAATCCCATTGGGGCTGCGGATGCCGAAGTGCCGCTGCATTTCGGGAATCGACGGCGAACAGCCATTCTCCGCGCGGAATTCCGTGATGTAATTCAGAATGTCTTGCTGGCGTTCGGTGAGCATCTTTACACTAGAAACTTTTACAGGTAAGAGGTGCGATGTCAAGTCCTTTGTTGCCCCTGCATGCCGAAAATGCGGATTCGTTTGGCTCCCGCCTCGCGCACGCGCTGCGAACCCTCGCTGCGCGCGGCATCTTCCTGGGCGGAAGTTCCTGGAAATACCCCGGCTGGCTGGGGCAGATCTATACCGAATCGCGCTACCTCACCCGCGGCAAGTTCTCCCGAAAGAAATTTGACGCCGACTGTCTGGCCGAGTATGCCGAGGTCTTCCCCGCCGTGGGAGCGGACTTCTCCTTCTACACCTTCCCTCCCCCGGAACAGTGGGCCAAACTCTTCCTTGCCGCGCCCGCGCTGCGCTTTGGCCTCAAAGCCCCGGAAATGGTCACCGTGAAGCGCTGGCCCACGCACGCGCGTTATGGCGCTCGCGGCGGAACCGGCAACGACCACTTTCTCGACGCCGGCTTGATGACGAACGCGTTCCTGGAGCCTCTCGCGCCGTATCTAGCGCAGGTGGGCGTCGTGATGCTGGAGTTCGGAACCTTCTCGAAAGGCGATTTCGCGGAGCCGCGCGCCTTCATCGAATATCTTGACCACTTCCTAAGCGCCCTGCCGCCGGCTTTCCGCTACGCCGTCGAGATCCGCAACCCCGATTACCTGCTGGACGACTACTTCGCCTGCCTCAAGGCAAACCGCGTGGCGCACGTCTTCAACGCCTGGAGCCGGATGCCCTCCCTCCACTCCCAGATGGCGCACGAGGCGGCTTACACCACGGACTTCCTCGTCTCCCGCGCCCTCCTGCGCCGGGGCCGGCAGTATGAGCAGGCGGTGAAATCGTTCGAGCCCTACGAACACGTGCAGGATCCCAACCCCGAAGCCCGCGAGGCCCTCGCCGCTCTCGGCCGCCGCGCCGAACTCGAAAAGCGCATCGCCTATCTCTTCGTGAACAACCGCCTGGAAGGCAATGCGCCGGAGACGATGATGGCCGTGTCGGACCTGCTTCTCGCGGATTGAAGCGAGGGAATCGGGGCCGGTGTCCCCAAGTTCCGGAGAGATTCGCCGCATCCCGCGCTACAATCGGAAATCCATGGAAAGCCTTCTCCAAACTCTAAACGATTTGAACGGCGCGGTGAACGCCGTCGTCTGGGGTCCGCCGCTGATGATCCTGCTCGTGGGCATGGGCATCGTGCTCACGGTCGTCACGGGCGGCATCCAGTTCCGCCGCCTTCCGCTCGTGTTTCGCGAAGTGCTTGGAAAGCTCTTCGACAAGGACAGCGGAACGGGCTCCGTGACGCCCTTTCAGGCTCTCGCCACGGCGCTGGCCTCCACCGTGGGCGTCGGCAATATCGCCGGAGTGGCAACGGCCATCTTCCTTGGCGGCCCAGGGGCGCTCTTATGGCTGATGTTCTCCGGCCTCGTCGGGATGGCCACGAAGTTCTCCGAGATTGTGATCGCGCTCCACTACCGCGAACGCGACGCAAGCGGCACCATGCGCGGCGGCGCCATGTACATCCTCAGCAAGGGTCTGAAGATGCCCTGGCTGGGCAGCGTTTTCGCCATGCTCACCGCGCTCGCCGCCTTCGGCATCGGCAACATGGTGCAGGCGAATTCCGTGGCCGACGCCGTGTTCGCCTCGTACGCGGTGCCCCGCCAGGCCACCGCCATCGTCCTCTGCGTCATCACCGCGATGGTCGTGCTTGGCGGCTTGCAGCGGATCGCGCAGTTCACCACCGTGCTTGTGCCCTTCATGTGCATTTCCTACATCGGCGGAGCCGTGTTCATCGTCCTGCGCTATATTGATCGCGTCCCGGAGATGGTCTCGCTCGTCTTTAGTTCCGCGTTCACGGGGCACGCCGCCGCGGGCGGTTTCGCGGGAGCCACCATCTTGCAGGCCATGCGCATGGGCATCGCGCGCGGGCTGTTCTCAAACGAAGCGGGGCTCGGCAGCGCGCCCATCGTTCACGCCTCCGCGTCGACGGATCACCCCGTGCGCCAGGGACTGTACGGCATTTTCGAAGTGTTCGTCGATACCATCGTCGTCTGCCTGCTCACCGGAATGGTGGTGCTGCTCACCGGAGCCTGGACCTCCGGCGCGAACGGCGCGGCTCTCTCCGCGAAAGCGTTCGAGATTGGCCTGCCCGGCACCTGGGGGCATCTGGTGGTGAGCACCGGCCTGATTACCTTCGCCTTCTCAACCATCGTCGGCTGGGCTTTCTATGGAGAGACCGGCGTCACTTACCTGTTTGGAACGAAGGCGCAATTGCCGTACCGGCTCCTCTGGGTGGTGTTTGTCTACCTTGGCGCAACCGGCAGCCTGCAAACGGTATGGGGCATTGCGGATACCCTCAACGGGCTGATGGCCGTGCCGAACCTCATCGCCATCGCACTCTCCATCGGACTTCTCCGGCGGCTGATTCGGGAGTTCTTCTCCGTTCCGCGGTAAGCACGCGCGGTGCTCCAAGGGAGTGCCCGCGTGGCGGCATTTGCGAAGTTCCGCCTCGTCTGCAAAGATACGCTAGGAGCACTGAGTCCGCCGTGACAGAACCGACGCTGCCGCCGCCTTCGGCTTCTCCCGAAACGTCCCCCAGGGTCAGCCACCTCCACACGTTCTTTCTGTTCCCTTTCGCGATTGACCGCCAGATCGTCCGCGAGCAGCAGCCGGAGTTCTGGAGGGACCGCACCGATTGGATCGACGGCGCGGACGACTGGCTGCAAGGCATGGGCGCGAAAACGCGCAGCCGCTTCGCCAACCGCGTCGGCGTCTGGCAGCGCGATTCCTATCGCAGCTTCGATCTCAATTCCCTCGCCTACCAGGACATGGTTTTCTTCCACCCCGTGGTGCGGCGCATCTTCTTCGACGCCAACCATCCGGTGCCCGATGAAACCGAACCGCGCACGCTCCTGCGCGTCTACACCGTCCCCCTCCCGCTGGGAGCGCGGCTCTTCTACGATTGCGAGGACGTCCGCGGCCGCTCCGCCCGCGTCCAGATCACGGACCTGCGCCTCTTCATCTTCGCCAACGGCGTCAGCACGCTCTCCATCGGCGTTGAGGCCTTCGATATCGAGGCGGAACAAGCGCTTTGGATCAACGAAATGATGCGCAAGGTCTGCCCTTCAAGCGGACGGCAGAAGCGCGAGGGGCGCATCCCCTCCCGCGCCGCCCTAGTGCTGGAGAAGGACGATGAAGAGCAGATCATCGTCGAGGAAACCTTCCCCACGGCCACGATCGTCGGTTACTACCCGCCAGTCTCCCGCCTAGTGCAGGCGCTGCTCTACTTCGTGAATTACGGCAAGCGCGAGTTTGAGCAACTGCTCGACGAGCGGATGATCGTAAATACCTATGTGTCGCTCGATCCGGAATCGCTGCCTGAAGGGTTTGCGGAATCCAGCAGCCTGCGCCGCCTGCTCAGCCTCTTCCTTTGGGTGGACCGCTACTCCACCGGCTACCGCTACGACAGGCGCTTTGTGGAACGCCGCCTCCGGAACAGGCTCTACACCCGCTGGGCCCATGAAGGCACTTATTACGGCTGCACCGGGTACAGCGACCTCACCTTCACCCTCGGCGCGCGCGATTGCGGCGAGCATGCACTCGAAGAAGGCTTTCTCGTCCACCGCATGTTCAACACCCGCTACTACCTGATGGCGATGGTGGCGCTGTTTTACCGCGCGACGCTGCTCGATTTCGAAGAGAAGGTGGCGCTCGTCTCCAAACGCCTCTACGAGGATCAGGCCGACGGCGCAATCGATGAAGAGAATCTGGATGTGGCCGGTGCGCTGCGCGGTGAGTTCCTGCACTTTTCCAATTACTGGTTCTATCCGGAACTGGCCAACAAAGAGGAAGAGCACGAGCACTTCCAGATGAAATGTCACGCCTACGGCGTCTTCGCGCGCAAGAAGGAGATTGAGGACGATCTCGACAAGCTGAATTCCTTCCTGCGCGAGATCTATCAGGCGCGCAACACCCTCGCGATCAACCGCCTCGCCATGCTGAGCATCATCACCGGGCTCAGCGCCGTGCTCACCGGCTTCTTCGGCATGAACTTCGGCCGCGAGTTCGCCCGGATGATCTTCGAGCCGACGGGAACCTTCCCCATCGTCCATTGGGCCGCGCTGCTCTTCGTGACCACTTGTTCCGTGGGTGCCCTCGGTTTCGGGATTTTTTTGATCGCCCGCAATTGGGGAGACTACCGCGGCATCCTGCTCCCGCACCTCGCCCGCAAAGACGGCGAATGGCAATGGTACAGCCTCCGCAAAGCCGATCTCCGCGAAGACGAACGCGACGACGAAGAAGAATAGCCCCAAGAACCTTCGGCCCCTCGCCCCCTGGACAGTTCTCAAACACGCATGTACCGGTACGCCCATTTCTTGTAGGTGAAATACGAGCCGAAGATACTGTATTTACCTCACTCATGGCCGACAGGAGCCCTGGGAGGCTCAACAAGGAAATTTCATGCGAAAACTGATTTGCTTGGCACTTTGGAGCACGCTGATCGTTTCGGCGGCACATTCCGGAACAATTACGCAATTTACCGACCGCTCCACGTTCGACAGCGCGGTTGGCTCCACCACGGTTGAGGATTTCACGAATGGCAGCCACTTCCCGATCACGACGGGCGTACTGAACTCATCCACGAATCTCGTCGTCGGCAGCGGTTCGCCGATTATACCGGGAATGATTCAACCTGGAGTTACGTACTCCACAACGGTGAGCGGCAACACTTATCCATACGATTTCAATATCGATGCCGGGGGCGGATTTGCGGGCGGTTTTCTGGATTCCCTAGTGCAGCCAAACTCCGGGCGGGTGCTTACCGTAACCTTTGATGGACCGGTGACCGCATTCGGTTTCGATACGAATTACTTGATGGGTAATACATTCGATATCACGATCTTCTTCGCGGGCGGGGGAAGCTTCGCGGATACGATCTCCGCTCCGGCCTCTGCCCAGCTCGGATTCTTCGGTTTCCAGAGCAGTGCCAAAGATATTATCAGTGCCAATCTGCACGGGGATTATGGGTACGGATTCGGTTTTGCTCTGGACAATTTCACCTTTACCGAGCCAGGCGGGACGAGTCCAGGCGAGGTTCCGGAACCGTCGACCGTCGTACTCCTCGTCTCTGGCCTGCTCGGAATCGGCGTATGGAGTCGAAAGAAGCAGGCGGAGGAGGGTGTACAGAATCTTGTGTAAGTGCTGTTCTCAGAGAGATGGACACGAAGAAATTGGAAGCGGCTCTGGATGAGCTGTTGAAGGATTACCGGGAACCGAGGCAGTGTCCCGATTTTTGTGCAGGCTCTCGCTCGCCCCTAAAGGTTCTTGGTTCTTCCTCTCGATGAGGAAATGTTGTTGAGCATGGCAAGGCAACCGGAGCCCGGGAGGGGCGGAGGCGGCCTTGCTTGCGGCTTTGCACCAGGGAGCTAAAAGCTATACTTGAGCGCGAACTGGATCACGCGCGCGCCTCCCGCGCCGAGGATGCGGCCGAAGTTCTTGTTGTTCAGCGCGGAATTCGGATTGCTGAAGTTCGGGTGATTAAAGGCGCTGAAGAACTCCGAACGGAACTGGAGGCGGTGGTTCTCGCGCAGTTCGAAATTCTTGAACGCGGAAATGTTCCAGGTGGCGGAACCGGGGCCG
This sequence comes from Bryobacterales bacterium, assembly GCA_039812845.1. Classification (GTDB taxonomy): domain Bacteria; phylum Acidobacteriota; class Terriglobia; order Bryobacterales; family Bryobacteraceae; genus JACTMJ01. Next base: position 2,521 of record JBDIBK010000103.1, on the reverse strand, counting down.
TATAGGATGCTCCGTCCCGCCGTGCCGGGCGTGCCCGCTTCCGGCTTGGCGAAGGCGTCCGTGTTGAAATACCGCATCAGCCATTCGTCGCGAGAGCGGCCGCCGCTCAGCTTGGGGTCGCCCACCAGATCGGCGCGGTCGTTCGCATTCCCGTCCAGATTCGTGTCCGTGCCGGCGGAAACGGTAAATGGATTCCCGCTGTCGAAGCGCGTGATGCCGCTAAGCTGCCAGCCGTTCACGACCTGCTTTCCGAACCAGCCGTAGCGCGACGTGCCGGGCAAATCCCAGAGATAGCTCGCGACAAAGACGTGCGGCGCGTTGAATCCCGATGCGCCGCGGTCCAATAGCCGGTTGTTGGAATCGACAAGCGCCACCGCGGTTGCGCTGAAAATATCGTCGGAGATTTCATCGATCGACTTGGAGAATGTGTACGCGCCATTGATCGAAAAGCCTTTCGCCAGCCGCTGGCGGAACGTCAGTTGCAGCGAATCGTAGTGCGCATTCGACCCGGTGTTGGTGTGCGCAATCTGCGCGAAGGTGCCCGGCAGATATGGCCGGCGCGCGTTCACATTGCCCGCCGTGGACTTGCCCGGAATGTAAATGGGAGAGTTCGCATCACGCTGGAAGAAGAGCTTGCGCGATGTATTTCCCACATAGGCAACCTGCGCCGTGAGGGTGGACGTCAACTGACGCTCAATCGCCAAGCTGTAATGCTGAACATACGGAGTAGCCGCGTTCTGATCGTAGTAATTCGTGGTGAGCGGCAGGGAAAATCGGGGATTCTCGCGATCGAGCGTGTAGGGAAACGGGCTCCCCCCCGCAACGCCCGACCACGGATCTTTCAGGTTGGGCGTGCCAAAGACGGTGACGTCCACAAGGAACGGCTGGCCCTGCAAGTTCGAGGTGACATTGGCGAAGGAGACTGCATAGAAGACGCCATACCCGGCGCGAATCGCGGTGCGGCCGCTGCCGGTGGGATCGTAAGCAATCCCCACGCGCGGCGCGAAGTTGTTGAAATCGCTCTTGGCCATTCCGCGCGGAATGCCTTTATCGCCGTAAAACAACTGGCCCAGGGGCGCTTTCGGAATGGTGGTGGATTGCACGTTGAACCGGAACGTGGCGAGTTCATCCGTGGTGCTCACCAGCGGCATGTTGATCTCGTAGCGCATGCCCAGGTTCAGCGTCACGCGGGAGGATACCCGCCAATCGTCCTGAACGAACGCGTGCAGCGAATTGGACCGGAAGACCCGGGCAAGCCCGTTGTTCTGCCGGAAGCTGGCCGCTTCGCCGAGCATGAAATCCGCCAGCGTGTTCTTCGTAAAATTGCCCGTGAAGCGCACCTGTCCGGCACCCAGCCAATTGCCGATCTCGTCGAACTTGCCGCGCATATACCAGCCGCCGGCCTTGACGGTGTGGGAGCCGAGCGTCGCCGTGAAGGTGTTGGATGCGCTGTAGGTCTGCTGCATCTGGCCGTTCGCGCCGAAGGTCCCCATCTGCCAGCGCCCGTTGACGAAGATCTGTGGCGGGCGGGGCGGCCCCGCGCCCAGGGTCACGTTGCTTCCGTAATCGCTCCAGCTATGGGAAAACTCGTCCACAATCGGCGTATCCCGGTTGTTCCAGGAGAATTGCGCCTGATTCAGCATGGTTGGGCTGACGATCCAATCGTGGCTGATGACGACGTTGCGCTGGCGGTATTTCGTCGAGTTGTTCGCATAATTTGGGATCTGCGTGCTTGAAGGAAACGGCTCATAGCTGCTTCCGTTGATCCAAAAGACGCTCCCGTAGACCTTGTGATTCGAGTTGAGCATGTGGTCAATCTTCACGAGATATTGATTCTCGTTATCCTTGCTCGAACCGGAGGCTTCCAGGCGGTTGTCGGCCGTGTTGGGCAGCGGGACATAACGCTCCATGATGTTGGCCGCAACGGTGTCGATCCGGGCCGTGGGAATCCTGGCGTTGGCGAAGGGCTTGCCGGTAAGAGGGTCCACCGGCCGCTGGCTGGCGGCGGCGGCGGAAAAGTCCCCCGTCCGCTCGGCGGCGGTGGGGGGCGTGGCGCTGTTGACAAACGCGTTGCTCCGGATCTTCAGCCCCTGGAAGGACCCGAAGAAAAACGTCTTGTTCCGAATGACTGGGCCGCCCGCCGAAAAGCCATACTGGTTCTGCCGCAGTTGCGGCACGGTGGGCTGAAAGAACGGCCGCGCGTTGAGCTTGTCGTTGCGGAGGAACTCAAAGGCGCTGCCGTGAAACGCATTCGTGCCGGACTTCAGCACAACGTTAAAAACCGCGCCGGGAGAGCGCCCGAATTCCGCGTTGAAATTGCTGGTAATCAGACGGAATTCCTGCACGGCATCCGGGTTCGGCGAGCTGTTCCCGCTGTTCCGGAACAGATCGTTGTTGAACGCGCCATCCAGCATAAAGGTGCTCTGGCGGGTGCGGCTGCCGTTCACGTTCAGATACGCCCCGGCGTTGCTGGAGACGGTATTGAAGTTGGTGTTGGAGACGCCCGGCAGGGTGATCGCCA
>JBDIBK010000102.1:0-15730 GCA_039812845.1 Bryobacterales bacterium | reverse complement strand
TACACTTTCTCCTTGAGAGGAAGAACCAAAAACCTTTAGCGGAGAATGAGAACTTACACAAAAATCAGGACACTACCGGAGAAGGCGGCAGCGCTCTACTATGACAAGTTCAAAAACTTCATCGCGGCGGTTCGCCGGGATTTCAATTCACCGGATCTCCCCTTCTACTTCGCGCAGATTGGACTCTTCATCAACGATAGCGATCCCGATTCCTGGGACGTGGTGCAGGAGGCGCAACGGCGATTGGAGACGGAACTCCCGCGCGTCGCAATGGTAAGCACGATCGATGCGGAACTGGACGATGCCATCCATGTGGGCACGGCGAGTTTGAAGGTGACGGGGAAGCGGTTTGCGAACCTTGCCTGTCACGATCTGTTCCCCGAGGTGGCGGCCTGCCAAGGGATGGAACGGGGTCCGCGGCCGGTGAAAGCGACGAGGGTCGGAGCGGGGACGATCCGCCTGGAATGCGCTTCGGTGAATGGCAAACTCCTCTCGGCCGGAAAGATGTGGGGCTTCTCGGTGGCTTCTCCCGGCGCGAAGAGGCAGCCGGTGGTCTTCAAGGTTACAGCGGACCCGGCAAACCGGTCCGCGCTGCTTGTCCATTTCCAGGGTGCTTCCGCGGATGCGGGCCTGTCGCTCTACTATGCAAAGGGCCGCTACAGCTACGCGAACATCGCGGACGAGGCGGGAATGGCGCTCCCGGCATTCGGGCCAATGAAAGTGGATTAGCCTGAATCGAAAGATGCCGGGTGTCGGTTTCGTTTCGTTGGGCTGTGCGCGGCCGCCCACGCGTGAAGGACACGGGGCGGCCGCGCGACGAGAGGTTGCTGAGATGCTGGATGTTGCGGCCGTCGGCGCGGGCTTCGCGGCAAACTACTTTGCGCCGACAGCCTCCCGCAGTTCGTGAGCGAGTTGCAGCACCGTTTCTGCCTGGGCCGACATTTGCTCGCTCGAAGCCGCGGCCTCTTCGGCCGAGGCGGCGGACGACTGGGTGACGGACTGCATTTCGAGAACGGCTCTCGCGATTCCTTCGATCCCAACAGACTGTTCGCGGCTGGCGGTGCTCACCTCCTGAATATAGGCGGCGAGTTGCCCGCTGATCTTTCTGCTGGACGACAGGCTCGTGGCCGCGCGTCCCAGATTGTGTTTCCCGGTGTCGGTGGCGCGGATGGCCTCTTCGATGAGGCGGCCGGTTTCCTTGGCCGCTTCGCCGGCACGCTGCGCGAGGCCGCGGACTTCATCGGCCACGACGGCGAAACCAAGCCCGGCCTCTCCCGCCCGGGCCGCTTCCACGGCCGCGTTCAGGGCGAGGATGTTCGTCTGAAACGCGATCTCATCGACGGTTCGGATGATACGGGAGATGCTATTGCTCGATTCGGTGATCTCCTGCATGGACGCGGTGAGGGCATCGAATTGCGTGTCGACCTCTCGGTTGACTTTTTCGGCGTTGGCGACCAGGGAGGAGGCTTCATCGGAGCGGTTTGTATTCGCTTGCGCCACGGCCCGGACTTGTTCCGCGGCCGCCGATGTTTCTTCGAGAGACGCCGCCTGCTGGGAGGCGCCCTGCGCCAGGGTCTGGCTGACCTGCGAGACGTGGCTGGAAGCGCCCGAGAGCTGATCCGCTCCGGCTTCGAGCCGTTGCGCGGTATCCCGCAGCATATTGTTGACGCCGCGAAGGGTGGCCAGCACGAGCAGGGCCGTGAGAATGACGAGGAATCCGGTTAGGCCGATGCACAGCCGGCTGCGGAACATCGCGGATTCCACGCGTTCGGCCGTTCTTCGGTCGAGCATTTGCTCGAACTCGCGAATGGGCGCCATGATCCGCTCGCGGTCCGCCTCATAGCCGGCGTCATGGACAAGCTTGCGGGCCAGTTCGAGATCGGGCGGGCCCGTTCGGGTGAACTGGCCCGCGGCATCTTCGAACTTGCCCTTGACCGCATAGAACGCGACCGTTTCCTTCTTGACGAGTTCCTTCGAATTGCTGTCGGACTGATTGAGCTTTCCGATCTCCTCCGGGGTCAAACCGGCCTGCTCCAGCATTTGGCGAATCGAGATCGTGCGGCCATCGGGCCACGGTGCCCTCCCGCTCCGCACGTCGTCCACGTGGAAATACTGTTTCTCGAACTCCGGATCCGCCGTGACCACGTAGGCTCGAACCAACTGCGTCAAGTCGGCGGAGGTCTGGCGGAGAAGCATCGCGAGCCGGTACGAGGTGTACCGCTCCGATTGCGCCTGATTCAGCACCTGATCCGACCAGGCGGTGAGGCCCAGGAGCGCCATGAGGCTTAGAATGACGACGGATGTCACGATGGCAAGCAGCCTGAGCTTTTTTCCGATTGACATAGCTTGTGTCCTCTCCTGAATCTGAGATGTCCGTATGGCGTGTCAGAAGGCGAATTGCGCCTGAACCCGAAACTGCCCGTGCGGGGTGAAATCCGCGACGGATCGCGCACGGTACCAGGTGTAGTCCGCCTGCATCTTGATGAAGTGGCCTCGAAGGTAGCAGTTGAGCCCCAGCGCGCGTTCACCGAAGGAAGGACCGGCGGAAACGTAGGGAGTCTTTCCGAAGCTCATCGCGCCGAGGCGGCCCGCCATCTCGAGGCGGCGCGGGATGAGATAGAAGCCAGATTGCAGGTATCCGCCCCAATCGCCGCGGTCGCCGGCGAGTGAGCGGCTGACCGAACGCCGATACACGGCGGTCTGCGCGGTGAAGCGGTTCAGACGAAACCCGGCGTCCCCGGTGACGCTGCGATTGCGGTCGCCGCGCGAAAGATTCTGCAGGGGGGAGTCAAATGCGGAATCGGAGATCATTCCGGCAACGCCCAGCGTCAACTGCGGTGTATCTGGCATCGTGGGATCCGATTCGAGGAACCCGAATGGCCCCAGCAGATTCCAATCGAGCCTCCCGATGAGGCCGGGCCGCCCGGCGGGGCTCGCGTGGCCAAGATTGTCGAGCGGTGTGGGTCCGCTTACAGCGCCGAACGTCAGCGTGGAGGAGCCGCGCTTCAGCGAAGCGAGGGCGCCCCAGGCGTAGGGGGCGTTGAAGACCGTATCCGCCGAGGAAAGACCGGCGAACATCAGGCTCGACGGTGGTGAGTAGAACTGCCGGCTGAACGGCAGCAGGACGCGGCCTGCCTGAATATTCACGGATTTCGAAACCTGATACGAGGCGCGGGCTTCGAGGAGAAACAGTTCTCCGGAATCCACCGTGGACATGCCCCCGCGCACGAAGACCGTCGTTCGCTCCCCGGCCGAGCCGAGCACGGAGAGTTCGGCGAAAGGCAGATCAAATTTTCGCGAGGCCGGATTGCTGAAGCGAGGCTGGCCCAGGCCGTGCATCTGCCAGTTGATACCGGCCGCGGGCCATTGAATCTCAATCGGCGCGGTGGGGCCGCCCTGCCCAAAAGCGGCAAGAGCCGCCGCAATCAGGAATCCCACGGCTCGCGCCGCATGTGGCAATTTCCCGCCATGGCGGGGGGAGATGATATTCATTTCGGCTCACCATCGAGAGCAGATTTACAGGCCCGATTCGCGTGTCCACCGTTCCCGCATGCTGTTTGTATCGGCGAAAGCGCTGGAATCCATCAGCGGGGGACCCTGAATTTAGTACTAGAGATCCGCCGGGGGAGCGGGAGGATGGCGTGCGCATCGCTGCGTATTTCACAGCATGTTCACGCCGCGCGCATGCGCACCCCAGCGCCTTCCGGGCGTTCGGGCAGGGTGGGGGGTGTGGGCGACGGTATACTAGACGGTAGCCGGGGATTTTCGCGGGTTTTCGTCATGAGCAAGTTCTATATTGAGACGTTTGGCTGCCAGATGAATGCGCACGATTCCGAGAAGGTTGTCGGAACGATGCTGTCGAAGGGCTACACGCAGGTGGAGTCTCCGGACGACGCGGATTTCGTGCTCTATAACACGTGCAGCATCCGGGACAAGGCGGAACAGAAGGTGTATCACCGGCTGGACACGTTCAAGAACGGGTCCGGCAAGGGGAAGCGTTTTGGGGTGCTGGGGTGCGTGGCGCAGCAGGAAGGCGAGGCGATCTTCGCCAAGGCTCCGCATGTGAATCTGGTGGTGGGTTCGGCGAGCTACAGCAAGCTCCCGGAACTGCTGGTGCAACTGGAGAACGGAGCGCAGCGGGTGACCGGGCTGAGCCTGGATACGGACGAGGCGTTCGAGACGCCGCTCACCCGGCGCGACAATCCGCACAAGGCGTATATCACGATCATCGAGGGCTGCGACAAGAACTGCACCTATTGCGTGGTGCCGTTCACGAGAGGCAGGGAGCGCAGCCGGACCGCGGCGAGCGTGATGGCGGAAGCGCGGCAACTGACGGATCTCGGCTATACGGAGATCATGCTGCTGGGGCAGAACGTGAACAGCTACCGGGACCCCTCCGCGGACGGCTGGAATTTCGCGGAACTGCTCGCCAGGATGGCGGAGATCCCGGGGCTGCGGAGGCTGCGGTTCACGACGTCGCACCCGCGCGATTTCACGCGGGAGATCGTGGATGCGATCACGGCGAATCCGGTGATTTGCAACTACGTGCATCTGCCGGTACAGAGCGGTTCGGACAAGATCCTCAGCCGCATGGACCGGCTGTATACGCGTGAGCGCTATATGGAGTGCATCGGCTGGATGAAAGCCTCGCCGCGCAAGATCGCGCTGAGCACGGACATCATCGTGGGTTTCCCTGGAGAGACGGACGAGGATTTCGGGCAGACGATCCGGCTGCTGGACGAGGTGGAATATTCCTCCCTCTTCAGCTTCAAGTATTCGCCGCGGCCAAATACGGGAGCGCTGGCGTTTGAGGATCATGTTCCCGAGGAAGTGAAGCGGCAGCGCCTGCTGACGCTGCAGGAACACCAGCGGCAGATTCAGATCCGCCAGAATGAGGAACTGGTGGGGCGGACGGAAGAGGTGTTCGTGGAAGGGTTCAACCAGAACACCCGGCAGTGGATCGGCAAGACGACGCAGTTCCGGACCCTGAACTTCACCGCGCCTCCGGAAGGGCTGCCCGCAAGCGGAAGCCTGGCGGGGCAGTACCGCATGGTGCGCATCACGCGCTCCGGCCCGAACTCGCTGGCTGGTGAGCAAGTGCTTTCCGCGTGAAGCTAAACGCTATAGTCTGGATAGGCAGGCAGCGTTTCCCGCGCCCAGGGATTCTCGGATTCCGGCGAGCCGTGAAAGAATCGCTAGTAGGAGGTGTACCCGCCATGGAAGTGGAAATGAAGATCCGCGGGCTGATGATGGATCCGGTGACGCAGATGCCCATCGTCATTCTGAAGGACGTGGGCGGGAACACGATCCTGCCGATCTGGGTGGGAATCTACGAGGCGAATGCGATCGCGCTTGAGATCGAGAAGGTCACGACGCCCCGTCCGCTGACGCACGATCTGATCAAGACGCTGCTCCTGGGCATGGAAGCAAGCCTGCGCAAGGTGGTGGTGAGCGAGCTGCGCGACGACACTTTCTACGCGGTGATCTGGCTGGAGCGGGAAGGGAAGCTGATGACGATCGACTCCCGGCCAAGCGATGCGCTGGCGCTGGCGCTGCGGCTGGATTGCCCGATCTTTGTGGACGACCAGGTGCTGCAATCCTCGAAAGCGAATGCGTCGGCGTCCGAGAAGGCGACGAGCGACGAGCTTAAGCGGTGGCTCGAGAATCTGGGCGATGAAGACCTAGGGCGTTACAAGATGTAGTTTCGCTCCGGGAACCGTGAAGCAACGTCATGAGCGACGCCATATCACCCGCGATCCTCGCCACACTGGAGAGGCTGGCCGCATTGCATTTTGAGCTGCTGCCGATGCCGGAGCTCACGACGCACTACGTAATTGCGAGAGGCCCGTTTGTGGCAATGGTGGACCGGCGTGAGGACGGCTCTTTCGGGAGATCCGGCAACCCCGGAAAGATCGGGGAACGGGGGTTCGCGCTGTTTGTGCGGCGCGGCGAGCGGGCGGTATTTGCGTCGAAGGGGCACGAGGAAGAAGCCAGCCCCGAGGAGGCGGAAGCGGTTCGAGCGTTCGCCGCCGAGCTCAATCGGGCGCTTTCCGGGTAGACGGCTCGCGAAGGCGGAAACGCGCGTTCCGCGTGAAGATTGGCGCAAGAAAAAGCGGGCGCGTTCCAGGACGCGCCCGCTTTTGATTCGGAGGAGGGAGAGTCCGAACTTCCGGGCTCCAGTTCTTTAGGGAACGATGCGGTACTCGGCCACAGGACCGTCGACCAGGAACTCCAGCATGAAGGGGTTCTGTGTGAACTTCTGAGGCACGGCCCAGAATTCCACCACGGTGCCGGGAGCCAATTCCGTTTTCAGCGGCTTGCCGAGAACGATCGTCACTTCGGGGGTGGTGTCGTCGGAGAGGGCCAGGACGAAGCTCTTCTTCGTGCTGGAGACGACCTTGCCCTTGAGCGGCAACTGGTCCTTCGTGGGCACCAGGGCGTCTTTCATGCCGCCCTCGAAGTATTCCATGCCATTCGGCGCGGTGAGGGCGCTCTTAAGGCGCACCCAGAAGAAGCGCTGCGGCTGTTCTTCCTGCATCTTCTTGTCGGCCGCGGCGTCTCGCTCGGCGGAACTCAGGATCTTGAATCCGGCCGGCGGGAGAGCGTTGTTCTTGGCCAAGTTCCGCAAATCCTGCATGCCCTGTGGATCTTCGCCGTGATATCCGTTGTACGCCTTGACGAAGAAGGCATCCAACTGGGCACGGACGGCATCCGGCAGGGCTCCAGTTCCGGTATAGGAAGCGGCGCGCGCATAGTGGAACAGGGCGTCGGCCTGCTTTTCAGGGTCTTTCTGCGCGAGGATGACGTTGCCGAGGAAGGAGTTCACCTGGGCGTCGTCGGATTTGATTTTCAGACTTGCCTCAAATTCGGATTCGGCTTTCGGGTAGTCCTTGCGATTGAGCGCAACGACGCCGATGCACTTATGGCCGAGGGAGGTCATCTCTTTCTGAATCTGCGGCCAACTGGCGTCGGGCACCGCCGCCGGTTTGGTGACATTCGCCAGCATGTTTCCGGACTTTTCGGCTCGCGCCAATTCCGGTTCGCCGGTGAGGTTATTCGCCATCGTGAGGGTGCAGACCCAATAGTTCGCCGTAAGATCGTCGGGTGTGGCGGCGATGATGGCCTCGGCGGCGCTCATCATTCCTTTCGGATCGTTCATCAGGCGATAGGCGTTCAGTTCGTATTGGGGCCAAGTGCCTTTGAAATCGGAAGTGGGATATTTCTCTTTCCACTGCTTGAGCAACTCGAGCGCCTTCGCGCCGTCCTTGCCCGTAATCGCCGTGGTGATGGCCGCGCTAAGGTCGTACTCCGCGCGGTCTTTCCATTGCGGCTGTGCCTGCGCCCAGATTCCCGTCACGGTCATGGTTGCGATGGCAAAACCAAGAACTGTTTTCCCAATAAGAGTTCGCACTCTGTGCCTCCTCAAAAAGCTGTCCTTCGCGAATCGCCACCGGGCGATCGCCTTCGATTTCTGTCGTCTCAGAGTGGCCGTCCACTTCCAGCTATCCAGCCGAACCATCGCCGTTGCGCTTCGGACGCCCTCTTCGCCGCCGGTCTCCACAAGTTTGGGAGTATAACGGCTCGGCAACGCCGCCGCAACTCAGAACCTGAAAATATCCGAAGCGCTCAGTTTATCAAAGGGCTTCGCCTCCGGGTATCGGAGGGTCTTGCCACTGGCGGGCGCTCCGCTCGAGTCTCGTTCATTGTAATAGACGCCGCGTGTGCCGTCATGGAGCCATGCCGATGAAAGATTCCTCGCATCGGCGCTTGGAAGCCCGCGACGCCGCGAGGGGAAATCCGCCAACGATGCACACCACGCATTTTCTTCGCAATTCAAGACCGGCCTTTCGCAATCCAGGACCGGCATTTCACAATTCAAGACCGGCACGTGCACCACTCCAAGAATCCTAATATCCTATCCCGACTTCGCGGTTCCGCGCAGCCTGGGGCCGATTCTTTCCGGCATCTGACAATTGGACTGAATGTGGTATGATCCGCGTTTCGCCATGCGCTACTTTGACCTTGGCATCATCGCCATTTACCTGGTGGGCATCACCTGGTTCGGCGCTCAGTTCCGCTCTTCGCAGAAGAGCCTGAAGGACTATTTTCTGGGAGGAAAGAACACGCCATGGTGGGCGATTTCCCTCTCGATCGTCTCCGCGGAAACGAGCACGCTCACGATTATTGGCACGCCGGCGCTGGCGTTTGGCGGCAATCTGAGCTTTCTGCAACTGGTGATGGGGTATCTGCTGGCGCGGGTGATTATCATCAGCCTGTTTCTGCCGCAATACTACCGGGGCGAGCTCTACACGGCCTACGAACTCATGCGAAACCGCTTTGGGGAGCGCGTGCGCAAGGTGACGGCCTCAATCTTCCTGGTGACGCGGGCGCTGGCCGAGGGGGTGCGCGTCTATGCGATCTCGATCGTGGTGGCGATTATTTTGGGGGCCGGGGAGATGCCCTCGATCATCATCATTCTGCTGCTGACGCTCTTCTACACGTTCGAAGGGGGCATGACGGCGGTGATCTGGACGGATGTGGTCCAGATGTTTCTGTACGTGGCCGGCGCGATTCTCAGTTTTTACGTGATTCTTGCGCACATCGACGGAGGGTTCACCCACGTCTGGACCGTGGCGGCGGCAGCGGGAAAATTGCAGGTATTCGATTTTCAGTTCGCCTTTTCGCGGGAATTTTTTTCGCAACCGTATACGTTTATCGCGGGCTTTCTGGGAGGGACCTTTCTCACGACGGCAACGCATGGAACCGAGCAGTTGATGGTGCAGCGCCTGCTGGCGGCGAAGAATGAAAAAGAGAGCCGGATTGCGCTGCTGGCAAGCTGGGGAGTGATTTTCATTCAATTCGTGCTGTTTCTGTTTATCGGCATCGCGCTTTACGTGTACTACCAGGACAACGGGATGGCGCTGCCGGCGATCGCGGAGCGGGACAAGATCTATCCGCGATTCATCTGGGAGAACCTGCCCGTGGGTGTGGCGGGAATCGTGATGGCGGCGATTCTGGCGGCGGCAATGAGCAACATCAGCGCGGCGCTGAATTCTCTCGCTTCGACCACGGTGATGGACTTCTACCGGCCGCTTGCGCGAGCGAGGAAGCGGGACAGCGACGAGGATCACCAAAGTTCGCTTAAGCTGGCCCGCTGGACGACGGTGCTCTGGGGAGGCGTGCTGCTGGCTATCGCCCTTCTGGCCCGGCAGTGGGGCAATGTACTTGAGGCGGGCCTAACCGTCGCTTCGATCTCCGTAGGCGCATTGCTGGGTGTGTTCCTGCTGGGGATTCTTACGAAGCGCGTGGGCGAGAACGGAACCGTGGCCGGTGTGGTGGCCGGCCTGACGGCTGTGATCTGCCTCAAATTCGGCACCACTGTCGCATGGACCTGGTATGTCATCGTGGGATCCCTTTCGACATTTCTCGTCGGCGTGCTGGTCTCGCCGCTGCTGGACCGGAGAGCCAAGGGAGGGATATGAGCGCGAAGGCAGCGGAACTGCGCCGGGACCTTGGGATTGTCGCGGCCATCGCGATCGTGGTGGGCACGGTGATCGGCAGCGGAATTTTCCTAGTTCCGAAGACGATGATCCTGAAAGTCGGCTCGCCCGACATGCTGTTTCTGGTTTGGATCGTGGGCGGGCTCCTTTCCCTGTTCGGGGCACTCACCTACGCGGAACTGGCAGCCTCAATGCCTGAAGCGGGCGGCGAATATGTGTTTCTCCGCGAGGCATACGGGCCATTCTGGGGATTTCTTTTTGGATGGATCCAGACGCTGGTAGCAAAGAGCGGTTCGATCGCGGCGCTGGGTGTGGGTTTTTTTCTTTATTTCGCCAATTTTTTCCCCGTTCTTGACGCCACGATTTGGGTAATACCGCTCCCGATTGGGCCGGGCGGAGGGCCATTGCCGATTCGCTGGGGCCAGGTGGGCGCCGCCAGCATGATATTGCTGCTGGCGGGCGTCAATTATCTGGGTGTGAGGGTATCCGGCGGGGTTCAGATCTTCTTCACCGTCTCTAAACTGATCTTGATATTCGCGCTGGTCGCGGCTGGGCTGCTGCTTGGCTCCGGCTCCGCTTCACATTTCACCGATACGGTGCCCGCCGAAGGAGGCTTTGGGGGATTCTTTGCGGCCCTGGTGGCGGCGCTTTGGGCCTACGACGGCTGGAACAACGTCAGCATGGTTTCCTCGGAAATCAAGCGGCCCAGCCGGAACCTCCCGGTGGCGCTCATCGCCGGATCTCTAACCGTAATGCTGGTCTATTTGCTTACGAATTTGGCGTACTTCTACGTGCTTTCTCCGGAGGAGGTGGGCGCATCCGACCGCGTCGCATCGGAAATGATGCGGCGCATTCTGGGCGAGGGCGGCGCGGCGGTGGTGAGCGTGGCGGCAATGGTGTCCATGTTCGCGGCGCTGAACGGCAGCATCCTGAGCGGCTCCCGGATTCCTTACGCGATGGCGCGGGACGGGCTGTTTCCGCGCTGGCTTGCCAGAGTGGACCCCATCTACCATGTGCCGGGAGAAGCCGTGCTCTTCCTGAGCTTTCTATCCAGCATCCTCGTCTTCTCCGGGCGCTATGAGGAGATCATCACGTATGTGATTTTCACGAGCTGGATTCTGTATGCGATGACGACCGCTTCGGTGATTGTGCTGCGGCGCAAGCGGCCCGATCTGGTGCGCCCTTATCGCACGCTGGGCTATCCGGTGCTTCCCCTGCTCTTCGTGGTGGCAGCCGGCGCGATTCTGGTCTCGACCCTGTTCGAATCGCCCAGAGAATCCGTAATCGGCCTCTCGGCGATCGCGGTGGCGTGGCCCTTCTACCGTTACTGGCGACGCCGGAAGCAGCTCCAGGCATAGCCGCGGCGAGGCTGAGGGAAATTCCACGGCAATCTCCAATGATCTGGTACCTTTCCGGGAATAAATACAGAATTTCGCTGCATTCTCTATTGAAAAAGATTGCATTCTGGGATAAAACTACAGAGCGGCGATTCGGGTATGCTGGAATGCCCGACAGCTTGGGTGTGGATTGACGGCCGCATTTGGCGCAATTTCTAAGAATTGCTTGGGGGCGATAAGGTATGGATGTTTCGAAGATTCTCTCGGACCTAAGAGACGAACGGCGGAATATCGATGAAGCAATCGCGGTGCTGGAGCGTCTGGAAGGGGGACGGGGCCGACGCCGCGGACGCCCGCCCGGCTGGCTGAACGGAGTGACCGCGGCTGCCAGCGAAGGGACAGATGCGCCACGCCGCCGGGGACGGCCGCCGGGCAGCAGGAACAAGGCCAAAGCGGAGTAAGCGGGAGGGGAGGCGGCCCGCGCGCCGGCGCCGCCGAGCGGTTTCGGCTATTCCCGATAAATCAAGTATTTGTTTCTGCGGGTGACGAACTCAGCGAGCGACGATTCCCAACCGGTGACGATTTTCCTCGGATCCATTCCCTCTTCCAACGCCTGGATGGTGGCCCTGTTTCCGATGAGGCTCCGATTTCTCTCCAAATCCAATTTTCCCGGATAGAGTGCGATGAGCGCAGCGGCGAGTTCCACGCCGAGATACGTGGAGCGGACTTCTTCGCGGTCCGTCACGACCATGCGAACGCCTTCCACGGGGACTCCCTTGAGTTTGGATTCCGTGGGGGTAAACGAGACGGGATAGAAGCGAATTCCGGGGATATCCCGTTTATTCAGGTAGTCGGAAAGCGCCTGGCCTTTGATCCAATCCGCGCCAACGACCTCAAATGGAGAGTCAGTCCCCCGGCCCACGGAGTAATTCACGGAGCCTTCAAGCATTGCCACACCGGGATACAGCAGGGCCTGGGTGAGACTCCGCATATTCGGCGAGGGATTCACCCACATCTGGCCGATGGAATCAAACCAGTCCCCACGCTGCCAGCCGCGCATGGCCACGACTTCAAGGGGCATCTTCATTTGCTTTTCGGCATGGAACATCCTGGCCAGTTCGCCAATGGTCATGCCATGGCGCAGCGGCATGGGGTGATAGCCGATGAAAGAAAGAAGATCGGCGTCAAGCGGGGGGCCTTCGACGTAAACGCCGGTGATGGGGTTCGGCCGGTCAAGGACATAGAAGGGCATGCCGCGCTTGTCCGCCTCTTCCATGGCATAGCCCATGGTGGACATATAGGTGTAGAAACGCGCGCCGACATCCTGGATGTCGAAGACGATCACGTCCACCATGTCGAGCATGGCGGCGCTGGGCCTGCGCTCATTGCCGCCGCGATAGAGGCTCAAGATGGGGATGCCAGTTTTTTCGTCCTTCGCATCGGCGACGTCCTCCTGATCGAGAGCGCCGGCTATTCCGTGCTCCGGGGAAAAGATCGCGGTGATCTCGACGCCGTTTTCGCGCATCGCATCGATATTGCGTGTGCCGTCGCGCAGCAAGCCGGTATGGTTGGTAATCAGGCCCACGCGCTTCCCCTTGAGCGCGCGAAATCCGTCCGCCGCCAGGACGTCCACGCCGTTCTCGACGGAAGCGTTGCGATTGACCACCTGGCGGTTGCCGGGGCCGAAGATGGTTTCTCCATAGCTCGTGATGGCCACGCGCTCTCCCGTAATGCCAACCAACTGAGCGGCGAGCGTCCCCACTTTGGCGCGAAGGCTTACGACCGATTTTCCGGGGATATGCACGGAGTTCGTGAGCAGAATGACAAAGGTGCGGGAGTGCGGATCAATCCAAAGGGATGTGCCGGTGAACCCCGTATGGCCAAAACTGCCCACGGGAAAGAGTTCGCCGCGATTCGAGGAAAAGCGGGAATCAATATCCCAACCAAGGCCCCGGAGATCCGGGCGGGAAGCCGGTGACGCCGGCACGCTCATCTTCTCGACCGCGCCCGCGGACAGGATTTGGCGGCCGTCCAGCGTGCCGCGGTTGAGGATCATGCGGGCGAAGCGGGCGAGATCCGAGGCGGTGGTGAAGACGCCCGCGTGACCGGCCACACCGCCCATGTAGCGGGCTGTTGGGTCATGAACAACACCGAGAAGCGGCGCGCCATCCACGATTTCGGTTGGGGCGATCCGGCGGCGTTTAGAAACTGGCGGCAGATAGCCGGTGTCGGCCATTTTCAGAGGCTCAAAGATATTCTCTTTGGCGTACTCGTCGATTCGCTTTCCGCTAACGGCGCGCACGATTTCCGCCAAAAGAATGAAATTGATATCGGAATAAACGAAGCGGCGGCCCGGCGTTGTGCTGGGCTTATCGCTGAGGGCGAGATTGATGCCGGTTTGTTCTCCCTCCCAGCGCGGGACGAGATCGACGTCCGGGCGCAGGCCGGAATAGTGCGTCAAAAGGTCGCGCACGGTGATGTCGCTCTTGCCGCCCTGGAACTTGGGAAGATACTCCGTCACGCGGTCGCCGAGACGGATTTTGCCTTGCTCCCAAAGCTGCATCACGGCGGTGGTTGTGGCGAGAACTTTCGTGAGCGATGCCGCGTCGAAGATGGTGTCCATCTTCATGGGGGTCTTGCCGGGCACGAGGGAGCGGCTTCCGTACGCTTTTGAGTACAGGGTGCGATCGGCCTGGCCCACCCAGAGCACGGCTCCGGGGATGGTGCCGCTCTTGATGGCGTCTTCGATCAGGGAGTCAAAGTTCGCCTGGACTGAGTCCGACTCCGCCGGCAAGGCCAGGCCGGTGAAAAAAAGCACCGCGGCAAACACGAACAGCATGGGGAGAAAATGCCTTCGAATCATTGCAGTTTTTCCGCCAGTGCATCTAGAATTTCAGCGAGATCAAAGTCCTTTTGGGAAATTCCTCCGCTATCGTGAGTGGTGAGATCGACGCGCACGGAATTGTAGACGTTGCACCATTCCGGATGATGATTAATTTGCTCAATGCGCATCGCCGCGGTAGCCATGAAGCCAAAGGCGTGCACGAAATCCGCGAATTTATATTCCTTGTGCAATTTGCCGTCCTTCACGACCCAGCCCTTCCGGGAGGCGAGCAGCCGGCCAATCTCCGCATCGCTGAGTTTTTCTAAACGCGCCATTCGATGTATCCCCTTCCCGGCCGCGCCGCCCAGCAGGGGCGCAGCCATTCAATACGCAACATCGTATCGCGGATAGAAGCGGGGATTGGCCGCGGACAAATCTTCGCATCCTTCCCGCGCGGCTGCAGCATCCAATTTCGGGTGGCGCACCACATTCATTCGGACGCATGCCGTCATTCGAGCGATCCCGTGAGTTCCGCGGACGAGAGGCTGCCGGCGCTCCGGATGGACCTCGATTTTCAGCCCTCTCCGATGGAAGAGAACCCAGGGCTGCTGATTCGGGATTGCATGCAGTTCTCCGATTCGTCGCTTTTGATACCCGGCTACCTGCTGCGCTTTTTGCCGTTCTTCGACGGCTGTCATACGCGCGGGCAGTTGGTGGAGGCGATCAGCCGCGCGGCGAACCGGGAGACGGCGATCGGGCTGGCGGCGCACTTGCTTGAGACGCTGGACTCCGCGGCGTTTCTGGAGAACGAGAGCTTCTGGAGCAGGCGCGATGCGGTGATCGAAGAGTTCCGGCGATCCGAGGTTCGGGCGGCGACGCACGCTTGTTCCGCGTATCCGGGTTCGGCCGCGGAGATCCGCGCGTACTTTGATTCTCATCTGCGGCCGGGGTCCTTTTCGCTGGATACGAGCGATGGCGAAATGATTGGGATTGCCGCGCCGCACATCAGCTTTGAGGGCGGGTGGGCATCTTACTCCGCAATGGCGTCCGCGTTGAGACATGCCTCCCCGGACAGCCTCTTTGTGGTGATGGGAACCTCGCACTATGGGGAGCGGGACCGTTTCGGGCTAACGGCAAAGGCATTCGAAACGCCGCTGGGAACCACTCGCCCGGAACCGTCGCTGGTGGAGGCGTTGGCCGCTGCCGCGCCCGACGCCACGATTGTGGAGGACTACTGCCACGCCGTGGATCATTCGCTTGAGTTCCACGTTTTGCTGCTGCAGCACCTGGTGCGTCCGGATGTGAGAGTGCTGCCGATTCTCGTCGGCGGATTCGGAAGCGCGATGCAGACCGGGACGGCTCCAGAGGCGGATGCGGCCATGGCGAAGGTGTTTTCCAACTTGCGGGAACTCGCGCGCGAGGAAGGCCGGAAGCCTTTCTGGCTGCTGAGCGTGGATATGGCGCACATGGGCAAGCGCTATGGCGACGACTTCGCGGCGCAGGCGTCCCACGGGCGGATGGCGGAAGTGGAAGCGATTGACCGCGCCCGCGTGGAGATGCTGGAAGCGGGAGATTCGGACGCCTTCTGGGGCGATGTGGCGGAGCGCGATGCGGAATTGAAGTGGTGCGGATCTTCGACGCTCTATACCTTCGCGAGGATCTATCCGGAGGCGCGGGCACGGCTGCTGCACTACGAGCAATGGAATATCGACCCGGCGAGCGTGGTCAGCTTTGGCGCTATCGCGTTCAATGGGAGCCGCTGATGGCGGAGAGCCATTGATCCACGGGAGCCTTGCGTGCGGCGGGGCGCGCGGAAGTGGGCCGCGTGCGTGATATTCTCAGTGGCCGTGAGCCAGGAACGCAGCGCCGCATCCAACGTCATCGGGAACGCCGTGACCCAGTTTGCGGATGGCGAGCGGCCAGCGGGCGCGGCGGCGACCAAGATTGTGGCAATCGCGGGGGCGTCCGGCTCCGGGAAGACGTATCTTTCGACCTACGTTGCGGAGAGACTGGGCGCACCCGTGCTTTCGCTGGACGCCTATTACCTCGATCTCTCGCATCTTCCGCTG
>JBDIBK010000101.1:0-15963 GCA_039812845.1 Bryobacterales bacterium | reverse complement strand
GTAACAAACGCGATGACGCCGTAGACGGATTCCGAAGTCGCCAGCCGCGCGAACAATTCCTGGAACCAGGCAAAGCCCCCGGCCTCATCGATGAGGCTGACGCCCGTGCTGACGCCCACCACCAGCGCTATGATCTTCCAGGGCATGTGGACGATGGCCTGCCGGAAGGAAGCCAGCCGCAGCAGCAGGAGCACCGCGGCCGCCCCGCACGCGGACCACCCCAGCGGCCAGTGAAGCAGGGCCACCCCGGCAATCCAGAGAGCGGTGACGGTGAGCGTAAGGACATGCCGGCGCTCCATGCGGGGCGGCGTGGGAACACCCTCCGTGGAGCCTTCGCGGAAAAGCTTCAGGCCGCCAAACAGCAGGTACGCGGCGACCGCCACCAGGACGTGGGCCGCGCCGTGAAAGAACCACACGCGAAACTCATGCCCGCCGAGGCCCTGCTGCGCCATGAGCGTGCCGACGATTGCGCCCACCGTGGAGAAGGGCGACATATTGCCCGCGTTTGCGCCGTTCGCCACCATCAGCGCGATCAGGAACGGCGGCACTCCGGCGCGAAAGCCGGTGGTCATCGCGAAAGGCGCCAGCAGGGCGGTGCTCAAGATCGCCCCCGGACCCACCATGGCGAGCAGCGCCGCCAGCAGAAAGTACGCTGGGGGCAGCAGCGCCACCCGCCCCTTGCACAGCCGCAGGACCTGGCGCGCCCCGCCTTCCATCGTGCCGTTCGCCTGGGCGCAACCGAAGAGCAGCGTCACCCCGGCGAGGGTGACCAGGAGTTGCAGACTGGCGCTCACCGCTCGCGTTTCCATTCCGGCAGCAGATGCTTCTGGACCTTCCCGAGAGCGTTGCGCGGGAGTTTCTCCACCACCACAAACGCCCGCGGGATCTTGAACGACGCCAGATTCCGGCGGCACGCGGATTCGAGAGCCTCACAATCCACTTCGCCCTGAGCAACCACCCAGGCCACGGGAACCTCCCCGCGCAGCGCATCGGGAACGCCGGCCACGGCCGCCTCCGCTACGCCGTTCTGTTCCGTCAGGAATTCTTCAATCTCTCTGGGATAGATATTGAATCCTCCGGAGAGGATCAATTCACTCGCGCGCCCTTGCAGCGTGTAATAGCCGTCCGCCTCGCGGACCGCCAGATCTCCCGTGCGAAACCATCCATCGCGAAACGCGGCCGCGGTCGCTTCCGGACGCCGCCAGTATCCCGCGAACACATTGGACCCGCGCACGTACAACTCCCCGGTTTCTCCATCCTTCACCGGATTCCCGTCCGGGTCCAGATTGCGCACCGATACGCCGGGCAGGGGAAGACCGATGCTGCCCGGACGCCGCTCGCCAACGTACGGATTGGAGATGTTCATGAGCGTCTCACTCATTCCGTAGCGCTCGAGGATTGTATGTCCGTAGCGGTTGCGGAATGCCTCGAGCACCTGCGAGGGCAGTGGCGCGGAACCGGAAACGAAGAGCCGCATGCGCTCGCCGATCCGCCGCGCGGTCTCCTCTTCCACGTCGAGCAGCCGCACGTACATGGTGGGCACGCCGAAGAACAGCGTCGGCTCAAAATCCAGCATCCATTCCGCGGCCCGCGCATGGTCAAACCGCTCGGTCAGACGCATGCGGCAGCCGCTGATGAGCCAGCAATGCAGACCGTTGCCGAGCCCGTGGACGTGGAAGAGCGGCAGCGTAAGAAGCAGGCGATCAGCAGAGGTGATCCGCCAGCAGGAGATGATATTCAGCGCATTCACCGCGAACGCATTGTGGGTGACGATCGCCCCCTTGGAGACGCCTGTCGTGCCGGAGGTGTACACCAGGGCCGCGGGCGCGTCGCCATCGGTAACGGACACGCGCCGGGTTGCGGACTGCACCTCGGCTTCACGGGCCAATGCTTCCAGCGGCCAGAGAGGCGCTCCCTCGGGGAGGTGCGCGCGGTTCGCCTCATCGCTGACGATGGCCACGGGTTCCGCATCGTCCAGGATATGGCGGATCTCCCGGTCGCGGTAGAGGATGTTCACCGGAACGAAAATCACGCCCAGACGCGTTGCGGCTAGGAACAGGTCGATATAGAAGATCGAGTTCGAAAGATAGACGCAAAGGCGGTCCCCGGCCGCAATGCCGCGCGCCTCCAACGCATGCGCCATCCGGCTGGCCCGCGCATCGATCTCGCCGAAGGTGTAGGTGCGGTCCCATTCGAGCGCGGGCTCATCCGAACGGAGCGTGAAGGAAAGGTTGAAAAGGTCAGGCAGTGTCAAACTTGGCCAGTCTAACACAATAGGCCCGCACGAATCCGATCAAGACGGACATGTCTCGACAATTCGCACGACAGATCCAGCACAAGGCTGCTCATTGATTGGGCGCGAGGCACTTCCTCGCGGGCACGCGCTTTCCGGAGAGAGAGGCGCACGCCCGGCGGCCGCCGCAGAGCGAGGCCAGAGCGGAGAACGGCGGGCGAAACGAGCAAGGGAAACGGGCTTTTCCGGTGCGTTTTGTGATATTCAATAGCCAGACACACTTGTTACCCGGCCTGGAATCGAACGACAGGCCTTTGTTTCGAAAGGTTGATTACGGAATGAACCCGCTCCTTCGCTCGCGTCCGATTCGGCCATGCATGCCGGTCTTCTTCCGCAGCGCGGCTTTCGCGCTGGCGCTGCTTGCGATGCTGGCGTTCACGGCTTGCTCCGGGAACTCGTCCGCCCATGTTGTGCGGGGCGAAATGGGGCAGAAGCTGAAGGTGGAAGACGTCTCCTATACGGTGCTCGGGGCGGACTGGGTGGAAGCGCTGGGAGAGGGAGCGACGGCGCGCATTCCGCGCCATCGATTCCTGCTGGTGCGGATCGCCGCGACCAACGAAGGCGGGGGCCCGGCGGAGATGGGCAGCCTCAAGCTGATCGGCTCCAACGGGGCCGAATACGGCGAGGTGGCCAACGGCGCGGGGGTGAACGAATGGCTTGGGATGTCGCGCGATCTGGAGGCGAAGGGAACGAAGCAGGGCGTGGTACTCTTTGACGCTCCCAAGGCCGTCTATGAATTGCAGGTGGCGGATGCCTTCTATGATGAAGAAAGCGGCAGTGCGGCCCTCATTCAAATCCCCGTTCGTCCGGAAGGCGCGCAGCCCGCGATTTCGAACGCGCTTCCCTAGTGGCCCTGGAAAATGGACCGGGCCGAGGGTTGCGAGCATTGCGGCTCTTGCGTGCTTTCTGATGCTGGCGGCGTGCGCTCTGTATGACAGCGCATTTGCGCAAGAGAGCGGGAACGCCGCCGCCACTGGGCAACTTCGCGTCGCCTACACCGCCTACAGCCGCTACGAAGGCGGCGCGCCCATGCCGCAGCCGATCACGTTCCTCCCCGGAGATCAGGTGGTGTTTCGCGCGAAGGTGTCCGGGTACCGCACAGCGGAGGTCGGCTATCAGGAATACCGGGTAAAACTCTCCTACGAAGTGAGCGCAACGGATTTCCGCGGACTGACGATCGGCAAAACCAAGAAAGGGGAACTGAACGAAGCCGTCCACAAGGAGGACAAGGAATGGCTGCCGACTTTGGATTATAAGTTCCTGATACCGGCGATGGCCGAATACGGCGAGGCGCATATCCGCCTGCGTGTTCGCGATGAAGTGAGCCAGAAGGAAGCCGTGTACGAAGAAGCCGTGCAGGTGAATGGAAAGCGGCTACCGGCGCTTGCATCGGTGAGCGTGATCCATTTCGGCTTTTACCGACGCCAGGAGGATGCTTCCCCATTGCCGAGCGGCGTGTACCGGCCCGGCGATACGCTGTGGGCGAAATTCGACGTGGCCGGATTCCGGATCGGGGAGCAGAACCACTTTCATGCGGAGTGCGATGTGCAGGTGCGGGATGCCGAAGGGAAGGTTCTGTTTGAACAGCCCGGCGCAATATCGAGAGACGCGAGACCGGAATATCCCGAGCGCTATCTGCCGGGCACGTTCAGCCTTGAGATTCGGCCCGGCACAGCCAAGGGACAATACGCGATTGCGGTGATCGCGCGAGACCAGCTTTCGGGCCAATCCAGCGAAAGCGTTTTTCCGTTCACGATCGATTAGCCGCCGGCCCGGCTTCCAATCGCTTCCTTCATCCGCGCGCATTCTTCGATCTACGAAATCCAAAGAAAAAAGGCCAGCCCGCTGCCTTGACGGCGTCGGGCTGGCGATGACTTGGCTTGTGTGAAATTTGGAAGCTGAGGACGTCTACTTGGCCTTCTTGGCGGCAGCCTTTTTCGCTGGCGCCTTCTTGGCCGGAGCAGCCTTCTTGGCGGGCGCGGCCTTCTTGGCCGGAGCCGCTTTCTTGGCGGGCGCGGCCTTCTTCACCGCAGCCTTCTTGGCCGGCGCCTTCTTGGCCGGCGCCGCCTTCTTAGCAGGCGCAGCCTTCTTGGCCGGAGCCGCTTTCTTGGCGGGCGCGGCCTTCTTCACCGCAGCCTTCTTGGCCGGTGCGGCCTTCTTCGCGGTCGCTGCCGGAGCAGCCTGCGCGGCCGCGGGCGCCGGCGTGTCATTTGGTTTCTTTGTTGCCATAACGATTCTCCCAATCTACAGATTTCGCCATCCTGCGATGGCAGTGTGTTTCCTACATTTTTCGTCAGATTTGTTCTTTACGCAATACCTTCCGCGCATTTTTGTGTCATCGGAACACTCATATTTGCATTTTGCTTGAGAGGAAGTTCCTTTTCGGGCCACTTATGTCATGAGGAGGTGTCGTACGCGCGATGCCGCTATTCCATACGCAGAGTGCCGCCGTCTACGGAATCGACGCTCATTTGATCGACGTCGAGGTGGATGCGTATAACGGAGACCCCGGCCTATTCATCACTGTCGGCATGCCCGACACGGCTGTCAAAGAGAGCCGCGAGCGCATCAAGGCGGCGATCGTGAACTCCGGTCTGGGATACCTTTCGAGCAGCATCACCATCAACCTCGCGCCCGCCGATGTGAAGAAGGAAGGCGCCGGATTCGATCTGCCGATGGCAATGGGAATTCTGGGCGCGATGGGCACGGTGACGAACGGGAAGAGCGTGCTGCTGGCGGGAGAACTGGCACTCGACGGGATGCTGAGGCCGGTTCGCGGCGCATTGCCGATGGCGATTCTCGCGCGGGACCGCGGGATTGAATCCGTGCTGCTTCCTCACGAGAACGCGAGCGAGGCATCGGTGGTGGATGGCATTCGCGTGTTCGGTCTGAAGCATCTTTCCGAAGTGGTGGCCTACTTCCACAATCCCGCGCGATTCACGCCCGTGACGCCTCTGCTGCCGGACCTCTCAAAGCATGCGGGAACGGAACCGGACTTCAGCGATGTGCGCGGGCAGACGATGGCCAAGCGCGCGCTGGAAGTGGCCGCGGCGGGCGGCCACAATGTGCTGATGATCGGCCCACCGGGTTCCGGCAAGACCATGCTCGCGAAGCGATTTCCCGGCATCCTTCCGCCCATCACGTTCAGCGAAGCGCTCGAAACGACGAAGATCTACAGCATCTCCGGAAGGCTTGGAAGGGAGAAATCGTTCATCACGCAGCGGCCCTTCCGCGCGCCACATCACACGATCTCCGACGCGGGACTGATCGGCGGAGGGATTGGCGTTCCCAAGCCCGGCGAGGCGAGCTTCGCGCACAATGGTGTGCTCTTTCTGGATGAACTGCCCGAGTTCCCCCGCAGCGTGCTCGAACTGCTGCGGCAGCCGCTCGAAGACGGCGAGGTGATCCTGGCGCGATCACAACTTACGCTGCACTTCCCTTCCCGGTTTTCACTGGTCGCCGCGATGAACCCCTGCCCTTGCGGTTTCTATGGGGACGACCAGCGTGAATGCCGCTGCACGGGCGCGATGATCCAGCGCTATCTGGGCCGGGTGAGCGGCCCGCTGCTCGACCGTATCGACATCCACGTGAGCGTGCCCACCGTGCCTTACCGGGAGTTGCGCAGCCGGGAGACATCCGAAGGATCCGGGACCATGCGGGAACGCGTGGTGGCAGCCAGAGCGCGACAGATGGGGCGGGGCTTTGTGAATGCGGACATTCCCGCGAAGACCCTGCGGAAGTTTTGCGAACTCGACGAGGCGGGAGAACGCTCGCTCGAAACCGCCATGCGAAAGCTGGGCCTTTCCGCGCGCGCACACGACCGTCTGCTCAAGGTGGCGCGCACGATCGCGGATCTTGACGATTCCGATTTCGTGAAAGGCAAACACATCGCGGAGGCCGTGCAATACCGCAGCCTCGACCGCAAATACTGGGCCTGAAGGCGCGCGTTCAGACGCGAATGAACCACTGCTTCCGATACAGCGCCAAGGCAAGGCCATACGCCACCAGCACCATCAGAAGCGCGCATACGAGCGACACGTTCGCCGGGCTGAGGAACTGGCCAAGAACGTAGCCGCCGAGGAAGCGATGGAGTGAGACCCATTCGCCCGCGATGGGAACGATTCTGAAGCCGATCATCGCATCCTCCAGCAAGCTGGCGAAGACGTAAATGGCAATTGAGTTCATTCCGAAAACGACGGCCGCCTTCGACCACCGTTTGTATCCCTGAACGTCGATCAGCCAATAGAAGCAAGCGAATGCGGAGGTGGAAACACCAGCCATCAGCACCGCGAAACTTACGGTCCAGATCATCTTGTTGATGGGCATCAGGTGATCGAGAAAGAGTCCGAGAACAAACAGCGCGGTGCCCGCGAAGAAGAGCCATCCCGTCTTGGTCTCGCGCGTCTCCGAGCCGCGCCGAAGGAAGCAGCCCGCCAGCACGCCGAAGAGCATGGTGGAGACGGAGGGGATGGTGGAGAGGATGCCTTCGGGATCCCAATCGTTGGCCTTCGTCCACATGTGGTTCTGGAGGAAGAGGCGGTCCACATACCCGGCGAAGTTGCCCATGGGGCTTAGCACGCCGGGGCCGTAGCCGGGCACGGGAACCAGCGTCAGCATCAGCCAGTAGGCAACCAGACAGCCGATGGCCCACGCGAGCACGCTGCGCCAGGAGCCATAGAGATAGATTGCGGTGCAGATGAAATAGCAGACGCCGATGCGCTGGAGCACGCCCGGAATGCGCATGTGGGCGAAATCGAAACCGGGGAAGAGATAGAGGAAGAGGCCGAGGGCGAATATGACGGCCGCGCGTTTCGCCGAATGCAGCAGGATTGCGCCCTTGCCATCCCCATTCCGAATGCGTTTGGCGAAGGAGAAGGTCATCGCCACACCGACGATCCATAGGAACGAGGGCATGATGCAATCCGTGAAGGTCCATCCGTGCCAGGGCACGTGCCGGAGCGGGGCATAGGCGCCGTCAAAGCTGCCGGCGTTGTTCACGAGAATCATCGCGGCGATGGTCGCCCCGCGAAAAGCATCGAGAGAAACGAGGCGATCGGATGTCTGCATGTCGATGGACCCAGGAAAAGGAGAGCGGACCGATGGCGCTATTGTAGAACAGGTTGCGCGGGGCTAGCGGGACGTCAAGATCCGCAGCAAGTCCGCTCCATACTGCTCCACCAGCTTCAAACCGAAGCCGGGCACCCGGAGCAGCTCGTTCAGAGACTGGGGGCGGATCTCAACGAGGGCGTGGAGGGTCTTGTCGCTGAAGATGCGGAAGGCGGGCACGTTTTTGCGCTTCGCCTGCGCCATTCGCCATGCCTTCAGCGATTTGCCGAGAGCTTCGTCCGCGCCATGCTCCGGCTCCGCCGCGGGGCGTTGGGCGGAGCGTTTCGAGGGTGAAGACGCGGACGCCTCGACTGGCACCGGCCGGGCACGCTTCGATTTCGCGGCTGCCCTGGTGCGCTTTGCGGCCGTGCGCTGCGTTCTTTGCACTTCCTCGCGAATCACCAGACCCAGATCTTCCCCCGGTTCGACCGCCTGCCCCTCCCGCGTGAGGGTGGCTCTGCGAAAACGGATCTCGCGCCCATCGGCGGTGAAGGTGGCATCGCGCACCTCCACCCAGCCGGCGGCCGCCATCGCATGCAGAAGTTGCTCGAAGGCATCGCGCTCAGGAGCAACCAGCATCGGCAGCTTCTCCTGAACGGCGCTGTGCAAGCGGCCGGTGGACATCCCCTCGTTCCGCTTCAGCAGTTCGACGACCGCGAACGCGATTTCGCGCTCGGCATCGGACGCGGCGCGCACGGACTGGGCCTCGCACTTCTCCGGCGCGCAGAAATCGCACATGCCGCAGGGCCGCTTTGCACCCTCATGGTCTCCGAAGTGCGCCACGAGCGCCTGCATTCGGCAGCGGGTGGTTTCCGCGAACTGAATCATGCGATCCAGTTGCGCGCGCTTCTGCGCGCCCTGATGCGCGTAGGGGTCGCGCCAAGCATCTTCGCCGATGGACACATTCTCCGCGAAATCCACGATTGCGCCGCCGTGGATCCAGAGCTTTTCGAGGGCCTTGTCGAAGACCTCTTCATCCATGCCGATGGCCCGCTGGAGATCTTCCTTGGGCTGGGGATCCGCGCGAAGCGCGCCGAAGATGCGTTCAAGAAGCGCTGCATCGGGGTAATCGCGGTCAAAGAAGTAGTTGTGGGTGTAGCGATCGGCGTAGGAGTGCATCAGGACGGCGCGGGAAGGCAGCCCATCCCGCCCGGCACGCCCGACTTCCTGGTAATAGCCTTCCACGCTGCCCGGCATCGCGGTGTGAATGACGGTGCGAATGTCGGGCTTATCGATGCCCATTCCGAAGGCGATGGTGGCGACGATCACTTCGAGTTTCCCGCCGAGAAAGCCTTCCTGCACGCGCTGGCGAACCCCGGCGCTCAATCCGGCGTGGTACGCGTCGCAGGGCATCGCATGGCGCAGTTGCGCGGCCAGCCCGTCGGCCTGCTTGCGGGTGGGGGCATAGACAATGGCGGGCCGGCGCTCTTCGTCGGCCAACAGCTGCTCCACCAACCGGGCGCGCTCGCCCGGCGAGGCTTCCACGACCTCAATGGCGATATTCTCGCGCCGGAATCCCTGGATGAACCGCCCTCCAGCGGCAAGGCCCAACTGTTCGGCGATGTCATCCTGGACGATGGGCGTGGCGGTGGCGGTAAGCGCGATTACCGGAGCGGGGCGCAAGGCGGGCAGATGCTGGCCAAAGGTGCGGTAATCGGGACGGAAATCGTGGCCCCACTGCGAGATGCAATGCGCTTCGTCCACGGCGATGAGGGCGGGCGGCCGCTTGGCAAGCATTTCGGCGAAGCCAGGGACGCGGAAGCGCTCCGGCGCCACAAACAGAAACTGGAGTTCGCCGGCGAGATAATCCACGCATGCGGCGCGGGATGCCGCGCGGTCGCGGCCCGAGTGGATTCGCTCGACGGCGAAACCCATCGCTTTGAGCTTCGCCACCTGGTCTTCCATCAAGGCGATCAGCGGGCTGACGACGAGAGTCGCTCCGCCTTGCGAACGCGCGTGGAGCGCCAGACCCGGCAACTGGTAGCAAAGGGACTTTCCCGCGCCGGTGGGCATCACCAGAAGGACGTCCCTGCCGCTTACAACCGCATCGCAGACTTCGCGCTGCACGGGCCGAAAATCGGCGAACCCGAATGCCGCATGCAGCAACGCGTCGAGGTCTCCGGCGTGGGCGGAAAAATCGCACTTGGGAGGGGAGGCCGCGCTGGACGCGCTGGACGGCGATTCAGGGTATCGCGATGGATTCCGCCCATTCGCCGCGGATACGCCCGCCCGCTCTGCCTCACGGGGGCCGGGAGCGGGCTGCTCGCCTACCTTGCCCACAACCTCGCGCACATAGCGTTCGATATCGCTGAGAAACGCGGGCAGCGTCGCTTCGCCCCGCTCAATCCGCTTCAGATACGCTTCCCACTGGCCGGTCATCGCGGGGCTGCGCACTTCTTCGTGAACCACCTCAATCAGCCGGATGCCCTTGTCTGTGGCAGCCAGCATCTTACCCTGGCGTTCGAGAAAGCCTCTCTTCAGCAAGGTCTCAATGATGGAGGCGCGCGTGGCCGGAGTGCCGAGACCCGTATCGCGCATCGCGTCCGAGAGTTCCTTCTCGTCGAGGGTCTTCCCCGCCGTCTGCATCGCGGTCAAGAGCGTGGCTTCGGTGAAGCGCTTGGGGGGGCGCGTCTTTTTGCGGACGGCTTCGGCGTCGAGGACGTCCTGGGCCTGGCCCCGTTCAAGCCCGGAGGGAAGCGCCTGGCCCGGCTCGTCGCCGCCTTCGGAATCCGCGGCCCCGGCCTTTTCGCCCTTGGCAGATTTTTTCTTTTTTCCCACGGATTCCGAGTTTCCGCGCACGACGATGTCGAGCACTTTCCATCCCAACTGGCGGACGGCGGTGCCGCTGGCATGATAGTCGTCCTCAAAGCCCGGATTCTCAATCCGCGTGATCACGGTGGTGACGTCGGTGATGCAGTCGTCGTGCCAGGCGGAGAGCAGACGGCGGCACACGAGATCGTAGATTCGGGATTCCTCCTCGCTGAGCGAGACGCGGGCGGCGGAACTAGCGGTGGGGATGATCGCGTGATGATCGGTGATCTTGCTATCGTCCACGAAGCGTTTGCCGAGGGGCTTATCGCCCGAACCCGGCGCGACCGCTTCGGCATAGCGCGGTGCGATAGCGGCGACGATCTTCGGCAGGGTTGCCGCCACGGTTTGCGAAAGGTGGCGGCAATCCGTGCGGGGGTAGCTGAGCAGTTTGTGCTTCTCGTAGAGCGCCTGCGCCACGTCGAGCGTCTGCTGCGCGCTGAAGCCGTAGAGCCGGTTGGCATGCCGCTGCAACTCGGCCAGATCGTAGAAGCCGGGCGGGGCCATCCTTTTGGATTCGCGCTGGATGTCGACGATGCGCGCGCTGCCCTGAAGCGCCCGCGCGGCAATGGCCTCCGCTTCCTTCGCGTCGAGGATGCGCATGGATTGCTGGAGGGTTTCCTTGCGGGCGGAATCGCCTCCGTCGAGCTTGCCTGGGTCCGCGGCCGGGTTGCGCGCACTCTCTTCGCTTGCGGAGCCGGCGGGCTTGCACCAGGTGCCCCGATAGCTCGGGCGCTCGTCAGGGGTTGCCGCATCGGCCAGGGCGGCGGATTGCGGCGAGAAGGTCGCGAGCACTTCGAAATAGTCTTCGGCAACGAAGGCGCGCACGGTGAGTTCGCGTTCCACCAGCATGGCGAGCGTGGGGGTCTGCACGCGACCGACGGAAAGCTCTTCGTTATAGGCAAGCGAATAGGCGCGGGAGAGGTTGAGCCCGACGAGCCAATCCGCCCGGCTGCGCCCGCGCGCCGCACTGCCGAGGCCATCGAAGGATTCCGCGCTCTTGAGGTCTCGAAATCCCTGCTGGATGGCATCCGGAGTCAGCGAGGATATCCACAGCCGGTCCACGGGTTTCGCACACTCGGCGGCTTCGTAAATGTAGCGGAAGATCAATTCGCCTTCCCGCCCGGCGTCCGTCGCGCACACCACGCGCCCGACTTTCGGCGAATTCAAGATGCGCCGCACTACTTCGAACTGATCGCGCGTCTTTTCGTAGGTGACGAGCGGCCATTCCGAGGGGATCATTGGCAGGGTATTCCGCCGCCAAGCCTTCCACTCCGGGCGAATCTCGTGGGGTTGCGCCAGGGCGACCAGGTGGCCGATCGCCCAGGTGACGATGTAGCCCGCGCCGTGCAGGAATCCGTCCCCTTTTTGCGTTGCGCCGAGGGCGCGAGCCAGATCCCGCGCGACAGACGGCTTCTCCGCGACGACGGCAATACTGGCGGGCGTTTCGTTCAAACTGGGAGCAGGGGTGGATGGAGGCGGCACAGACTTCTCCATTTTACGCATGGGCGGTTGCCGCGACGAGGCACAGCCCCGCTTCGATGCCCTGTGGGAGAATCAAACGACGGGCCACCACGGCCGCATCCGGATACGAAACGTGAGCGACAACCTCATCCAGATCACCCCAGCAGGGACCGCGCCCTTCGCGGGCGGCGTTCGCGCATACGAAGAAGCGCCCGCGCGCTCACCGCGCCTGCCCGCATGGCTGCGCAAGGGCAGAACGCACTTCGAGGCGGTGGATTCGCTGAAGCGCGATCTGCGGGGGCGGCACCTGCACACGGTTTGCGAATCCGCGCGATGCCCGAACATGCATGAGTGTTTCCACCGGGGCACGGCAACGTTCATGATTCTGGGGAACCTGTGCACGCGGGGCTGCACGTTCTGCTCAGTGCCCAAAGCGAACCCAGCGAAAACGGAGATGCCGCTAGATCCGCAAGAACCGCTTCACGTGGCTGAGATGGCCGCCTCCATGGGCCTTCGCTATGTGGTGATTACGAGCGTGAACCGGGACGATCTTTGGGATGGCGGTTCCACGCATTTTGCGAAAACGGTGAGGGAAGTGCGGCACGCGCTGCCGAAGGCGCGGATTGAAGTGCTGACGCCCGATTTCCAGGGCGATACGGAAGCGGTGGCGCGGGTGCTGGACGCGGGTCCCGACGTGTTCAACCACAACATGGAAACGGTTCCGCGGCTGTACCGCAAAGTGCGCCCGCAGGCGAACTACCAGCAATCGCTGCACGTGCTGCAGTTCGCGCGGAAGCACCGGCCCGAGGCGCTCACGAAATCCGGTTTTATGGTGGGGCTGGGCGAGAGCGCGGATGAAGCGCGGCAATTGCTTCGCGATCTGCGCGCGCACGAAGTGGATGTGGCCACCATCGGACAATACTTGCAGCCGACGCGCCGCAACCGCCCGGTGAGCGAGTATGTCACACCGGCGCAGTTTGACGAGTACCGGGATTTCGGGCTCGCCCTAGGCTTCCGGATGGTGTTCAGCGGGCCGCTGGTGCGGAGCTCTTATATGGCGGACGAAGTGAACCTCCAGGCGCGGGAGCGGGGCCAGTGAGCAGTTCGAAAGCGATTCTCCCCGCCTGGCGGCGAAAGCTTCCAGCGCCTCTGGCCTTACTGAGCGGTTTGCTTCTGGTGCTGGTATTTCCCGACGCCGACCTCACGTTTCTCGCGCCGTTCGCATTGGCACCGATGCTGTATGCGGTTGCCGTGACGGAGCGCCCGGTTGCGCGCTTCTTTCTGGGGTGGATCTGCGGGATCGTGTATTGGCTGGGCGCGTGCTATTGGATCCAGTTCACACTGGCCAACTACGGAGATCTAAACCTGGGCCTCAGCATGCTCGCCCTGGCGCTCTTCGCGATGATCAAGGCGCTGCACATGGCTGTTTTCGGACTCGCGGCGGGGTGGCTGATGCAGCGCTGGTGGGCGATTCCGGCGACGGCGGCGGCGTGGGTGGCGATTGAGCGCTCTCACGGGCCGCTGGGCTTCGCCTGGCAGGCTCTGGGCAACGCTGGCATCGACATGAGCCTGCTGCTGCGCCTGGCCCCGTTTGTGGGCGTCTACGGGCTCTCCTTCGCATTCGTTATGATGAATGCCGCGCTGGTGCTGGTGATTCTGCGGCGGCCCCGCCGGGAACTGGCGTGGCTGCTCGCGTTCCCGCTGCTTTACCTTCTGCCGGCGATGCCGGAAGCCGAAACCGGCCGCCATCAGGCGCTGCTCGTCCAGCCCAATGTGAACGACCGGGATTCGTGGACCTACAGCGAGGTCCGGGCCATGCAGGACCGCATTTTCTCGCTCTCCACCGCGGGCCTGAGCGTGCTGGACAAGCAAGAGGAACCGCTGGTGATCTGGCCCGAGCTTCCGGCTCCGGTCCCATACTACGCGGACGCGGAATTCCGGGAGAGGACGCATCGCTTCGCCCGGGAGCAGAAGGCCTGGTTTCTCTTTGGCACGGTGGGCTATACGCCACAGCGCGAGCCGAAGAACTCGGCCGTACTCATCAATCCCCAGGGCGAGTTCGTGGACCGGTACGATAAGACCTTTCTGGTGCCGTTCGGCGAGTATGTGCCGCCCTTCTTTGACTGGGTAGGCAAGGTGAGCAACGAGACCGGCAATTTTGTGCCGGGAGACCGGACCGTGATTTTTCCGATGGCAGCCTATAGGATGGGGGCCTTTATCTGCTATGAATCCGCGTTTCCGCACCTGGTGAGGCGCTTTCCCAACGCGGGCGCGGAGGTGCTCGCCAATCTCTCATACGACGGCTATTTCGGCAACCTCTCCGCACGGCGCCAGCACCTGAACCTGGTGCGGATGCGCGCGGCCGAGAATCGGCGGTGGATTCTGCGGGCCACCAGCGACGGATTGACCGTGAACGTCGATCCCGCCGGGCGCATCGCCGATTCGCTGCCGCAAGGCATCGCCGCGGCCCTGCCAGCGCAGTTCAACTACATCGAGGAGAAAACGTTTTACACGCGCTTTGGCGACTGGTTCTGCTGGCTTTGCGCGGCGACGGCGATGGTCGCGTTGGTTCCCGCGCTGCGCTCATCGCCCCGCTGAAGAGGAAACGGAGTTGGAGAACCGGCCGCGGAAACGGCGGCAGCGGCAATCCGCCGTCTGTTGTGTTATCGTTTTTTTTCTAGTGGATTCGCACGCGGAATTGGTCCTTCATGCCCCCGCATACCGCCGCCAACGCGCGGCAACCCCGAATTCCCGCAATCCACGGGCCCAGGAGAATGCATGGCCGATACGCTTTTTGCCAAGAAGACCCTCGCAGATTTGCAGGAACAGGCGCAGGAATCCGAGCATAGCCTCAAGCGCACTTTGAGCGCGCCCAACCTGGTGGCGCTGGGAATCGGTGCCATCATCGGCGCGGGATTGTTTTCGCTTACCGGACTCGCCGCCGCCAACTATGCGGGTCCGGCCGTAACGCTTTCCTTCGTTCTTGCGGCGATCGGCTGCGGTTTTGCCGGGCTTTGCTACAGCGAATTTTCCACGATGATACCGGTAGCCGGGTCCGCATACACGTACGCTTACGCGACTCTTGGCGAATTCATCGCATGGATTATCGGATGGGACCTTGTGCTTGAATATGCCGTGGGGGCGGCGACAGTGTCGATATCCTGGTCCGCTTACGTGGTGAGTTTCCTGCACGGATTCAACATCAACCTCCCGCCGGAACTGGTCGCCTCCCCCTGGCAGCCCGTGCAATTGCCGAACGGGCAACTGGTGCATGGGATTGTGAATTTGCCGGCGGTGTTCATTGTTGTGGTGATTTCCTGGCTGCTGATTACGGGAATCCAGGAATCGGCCCGGGTCAACTCGATCATCGTCGTCATTAAGGTGGCGGTGGTGATCGCCTTTATCGGCGCGGGCATCGCCTATATCAACCCGGTTCACTATGAGCCGTTCATTCCGGTGAACACAGGCGAGTTCGGCCACTTCGGATTTTCCGGAATTTTGCGCGCGGCGGGCATTATTTTCTTCGCCTATATTGGATTCGACGCCGTCTCCACCGCCGCCCAGGAAGCGAAGAACCCGCAGCGGGACATGCCCATCGGGATTATCGGGTCCCTGATCGTCTGCACGGTGCTTTACGTCGGCTTCGCGCTGGTGATGACGGGATTGGTGCCCTACAGCGAACTTGGCAACGCCGCGCCCGTGGCCACGGCAGTGGACCGCACGCCCTACGCGGGATTCAACGCCGCAATCAAGATCGCCATCATTTGCGGATACTCTTCGGTAATTCTGGTGATGCTGCTTGGCCAAAGCCGGGTCTTCTTCTCCATGTCCCGCGACGGCCTGCTGCCGGGGATTTTCTCCCGCGTTCACCCGAAGTATCGGACACCGTATCTGACAAACGCAATCTTCGCCGTGGGAGTAGGCCTGTTTGCCGCGCTCGCGCCGATTCAACTGGTGGGCGAGATGACGAGCATTGGCACGCTGCTCGCCTTTGTGATCGTCTGCATCGGCGTGCTGGTGATGCGCAAGACGCACCCGGACACTCCCCGCCCCTTCAAGACGCCGCTGGTTCCGTTCGTGCCGATTATGGGGATTCTCAGTTGCGGCGCTCTGATGTTCGGACTCGGCCTTAGCAACTGGATTCGGCTTGTGGGCTGGCTGGTCGTGGGAATGATCATCTATTTCTGCTACAGCCGGCACCACAGCCGGGTGCGCGGGCATCGCGGATAAGCCGGAACGCCGGTTCGCAGATTCGATAGCGCGGTGATTTTCGCGGGAATTCGAAGGATTGC
>JBDIBK010000100.1:0-15995 GCA_039812845.1 Bryobacterales bacterium | reverse complement strand
GTTGGCACCACGGAACGGATCAAGATCCAGAACTACGAGGGCGAAGTGGAGGTCGGGGATCAGATTCTGCTCTGCTCGGATGGCCTCACCGGCCCGGTCTCCGATACCGACATGAAATCGATTCTCGAAGAATCGATCACCATTGAGGAGAAAGTGGACAAGCTCATTGCCCTGGCGAAGGAAAGAGGCGGCCCTGACAACGTGACCGCCGTCATCCTGCATTGTCTTCCGTAGCGCCGGCGCAACCCGCCCGCGCCGGCCGTTTCTACAAACGCACGACGTTCTTGCCTGGGAATGCTTTCAGCGCGTTGCGCGTATCGACAACCAGCTTCGCCGTCCGGCTGACGTTCCCATAATCGACATTCCGGTGGTCCGTCACGATCACCACGCAGTCGGCGGTCTTGAGCGCGGCATCCTCGCCCAGCCGCTCAATCTCGATGCCTTCGTGGTTTACCGTCCGGGAGATGTAGGGGTCGCTGAAGGTCACCCTGGCACCCTTGTGCTGCAGCAGGTGGGCGATATCGAGCGCCGGCGATTCCCGCAAATCGTCGATATCGCGCTTGTACGCGATTCCCAGCAGGTGTACGTGGCTGCCCTTCACCGCCTTGGCGTGCTCGTTCAGCGCGTTGCTGATCTTGTCCACCACAAACTGCGGCATCTGGCCGTTGATGTAGCCCGCCAGCTCGATGAACCGCGCCTCGATGCCCGCCTGTTTGGTCTTCCACGAAAGATAAAACGGATCGATCGGAATGCAATGCCCGCCCAGGCCCGGCCCAGGGAAAAACGGCATGAAACCAAACGGTTTGGTGGCGGCCGCCTCGATCACTTCCCAAACGTTGATCCTCATGCGGTCGCACATCATGGCGAGTTCGTTCACCAATCCGATGTTGATCATCCGGAAGGTGTTTTCGAGCAGCTTCACCATCTCGGCGACACTCGTGGATGCCACCGGAACCACGGTATCCAGGGCCTGCCGGTAAAAGTGCGCTCCCACCTCCGTGCATGCGGGCGTCGTGCCGCCAACCACTTTGGGGATGTTTTTCGTTTGATAGTTGGGGTTCCCAGGGTCCACCCGTTCCGGCGAGAAGCACAGGAAGAAATCCTCTCCCACCTTGAGGCCGCTCTTCTCCAGGGTCGGCAGCAGAAGTTCTTCGGTGGTCCCAGGGTAGGTGGTGGATTCGAGAATCACCAGGGTTCCCGCTTGCAAATACCGCGCCAGTTCCTCCGTGCAGGCCACGATATAGCTCATATCGGGGTCCTTCGTCTTGCGCAGCGGGGTTGGCACGCAGATATTCACCGTGTCGAAATTGGCGATCTCGGCAAAGTCGGCGGTTGCCCGCAACCGGCCTGAAT
Source organism: Bryobacterales bacterium (assembly GCA_039812845.1). GTDB lineage: Bacteria > Acidobacteriota > Terriglobia > Bryobacterales > Bryobacteraceae > JACTMJ01. The sequence goes on along the minus strand of JBDIBK010000100.1, from coordinate 14,642 downwards.
CCACCAGAGGTTTCAATTCTTCGTTGTGTACGTCCAGCACGTAGGATTCCCCACGGTTTAGCTGGCTCACCTTATCCTCGGAAACGTCGATTCCCGTGACGTGGAAGCCCGCCTTGGCGAACTCCACCGCCAGCGGCAAACCCACGTACCCCAATCCAAGCACGCCCACCCGCGCGCTTCTGTCCGCGATCTTTGTTTTCAGTTGTTCCAGTTGATTCATCGCAGCGCCTCGTCCTCATCCCAGTAGAAAGTGCCTTCCCCAATCAGGCTTGCCCATCCGTCAAGCAGCAATCCCCCGCCGTCGTCGTGAAACACCAGTGGGCCGGCTTCGGTTTCCACCGTCACCGGCAGTTCGGCGAGACCCTCGGCGAGCGCGGCGGCCGCGACACCCGTGGCCCCCGTTCCGGAACTCAGTGTCGCCCCGGCCCCACGTTCAAAGAATCGGGCTTCCACCCGATTCCGGTCAAGTGCCCGGTAAAAAGAGATGTTGCTGCGGCGGGGAAAGGCGTCGTGCGCCTCGAGTTGCGCGCCCCGTTCTTTCCAGGCGAAGCTGAAGTCATCGACGCGCACGGCGAACTGCGGATTTCCCACGTCGATCCGCCGCCCTTTCACCCGGATGGGGCTGGAAGCCGGAATCGCCAGTTCCTCCTCGGGGAAGACGACCGGCGCGCCCATTGCCATGGAAAACAAGGTACTCCGGCCTTTTCGCTCGCGCAGCCGCAACGCCCGCACTCCGGCACCCGTTTTCAGACGGAGTTCCGCCCGCTCCGGCGATTGCGAGGCCAGCCATGCCGCCACACAGCGGGTGCCATTTCCGGAAAGTTCCGCCTCGCTGCCGTCGGAATTGTAGAGGTGCAGCGCGGCATCCCAGCCTTCGCCTTCGCCGCCCGGCCGCACCAGATACCAGCCATCCGCCCCAATGCCGTGGTTCCGGTCACAGATCGCGCGGGAAAGCGCGGCACGCCCCCGTTGTGGTGCATCCGCTTCCCAACTGAGCAGAAAGTCGTTTCCAGCCCCTGCCGCTTTAACGAAGGGTATCGCCATCGGTCTCCTCTTCGGTATCCTCGTCCTCTGCCACGGGCTTATCGTACCCGTCGCCGCTCGATTTCCGCCAGCCCGGCAGTTCTAGTCCTTCCAGCGCGGAGGGGAGCCGCAGCGGGCGCGAAACGTCGTTGACGGCAAAATCGCTTTGCCGGCGCCAGATCTCCACCGGCGTTGCATTCCCCACCCGGAACTGCCGCACCATCGCAACCGGCATGCCGGTTCGCTTGGCCCGCACCATCGCCCTCGCGACCGCGTCCCCGGCCTGGCACAAAGCCCACTCCTCATGAAAGAAGAACCCCGGCCTCTTCGTCGCGCCCAGGAACAACGGATGGTTCCCCTCGTGCAGGCTCTCCGCCAGCGGAATGCCGGCATGCTGCAGGATGCCCGTCAGGTCTCCGAAGCTGAGCAGAATGCCGCTTCCCGGAACGTACCTCTGCTTCATGTAAGCGGATGCTTCCGCAAGCCATTGCCGCCGCGAGGCGCTATTCACCTCGCCCTCTTTCCAGCAGATCCAATTCTCGGGTCCGCGGGCCAGCATCCATGGCAGGGTGACGGCGAGCAGCGCCACTATCGCCGCCAGCGGCCGCCATCCACCCCGCGGCAGGGCCGCCAGGGCCGCAACACCAAGAGCGAGCAATGGCAGAAGCGCCAGCCCATAGCGCGTATTGTAGTGGGCGTGGGGCCATAGTTCGGGAATAAAGATCGGCGTGCCGCCGTTGTGCATGCTCACCAGGTAGAACACGGCGGGCAGAATCAGCAGCGCCGCCGCCCAGCGCACCCTCCGAAACAATGCCAGAATTGCCCCGCCCAGCCCGATCGCCAGCAAGGGCCATCCCGCCACCAGCCGAACGGCCGCGGAGTAGTACCGCGCGGTCTCCAGCCAATTCCCATCCGCCGGATAAGGGCTCATGCCGGCCGCCAACTGCCGCCGATAGATCGCCTTCGCGGAATACGGCCCTCGGTAAAATTCCAGCGCATCGCCCCAGAAGCACCAGTTATGCCCCAGCCACCAGAGCGGGCCCGCACCCGCCACCGAACAGAATACTGCGGCGTATAACCAGCGCCGTGCGCCCCCTTTCCACAGGAGAAACAGCGCCACGAAGGGCAGCAGGAACCAGCCGTCGTAGCGCGTCATGGCCCCGGCGAGGGCAAAGATCCCGGTGAAGAAGCTCCATCCCAGCCCGGGCCTTTCCCCATAGCGCGCGCAGCCATAGAGAATGCCTCCGATCGCCGCGATGAAGATCGCCTCGGTCATCGGCGTTGCCTGCAGAAAGAGCAGGTTGGGGTTCAGCGCCATCGCACCCGCGCCCGCGATCCCCGCCCAAGGGTTTCGGAAGAGTCTGCTCAGTGCCAGATAAAAGAAGAGCGTCCCCAGCCAAAAGCAGGCGCTCACCGGAATCGCTCCCGCCAGGCCGCTGTCCCAGAGCGCGTCGCGGCCCGCCAGCGGCATCATCAGCAGATGCGGCAGCGGCAGCCAGACGGTCCCAATCTGCATCACCCCTGGAGTTCGGCTGTCGAGCACCCGTCGGGCGATGTTCAGGTGCGCCTGCGCGTCGCCGTAGAGCAGCGTATAGCCCTGGGCGTTCACCCACCAAGTCGCGCCTGCGGCCAGCGCCGCCAGCGCAAGGGCAACCGGAAGCGTCCATTTCCAGGACGTTGCCGGATCTCGTTGTGTGCGGGAAGCCATCAATTGGTCTCAAACGAGCGGAACGGCTCACGGACGGGTCCGCCCCCCTGTTTCCATGCCGCTCTCCGCTTAAAAGGACGTGAAGCGCGCAAATTCCTCAAAGCGCGCGTCCACCTCGGCGCGGGTGAGGCTTTCGAATCGTTCCGGCCCGAAGCGCTCGCAGCAAAAGCTTCCCATCACGGAGCCGAAAATCACCGCCCGCCGGAGCACCGCCGGGTCAATGGGGCCGCCCGCCAGAGCCTCATGCTGGCTTGCCAGATAGCCGAAAAAGCCCCCGGCGAAGCAATCTCCCGCGCCCGTGGGGTCAAACACTTGGTCAAGCAGATAGCCTGGTGCCACAAAATGCTCCTGGCCTTGCTGGAAAAGCAGCGCCCCATACTCTCCGCGCTTAATAATGACCCATTTCGGACCCAGTTCGTGGATGCGCTGTGCCGCCACTTTCAGATTGCTCTCTCCGGAGATCAGCCGCGCCTCGCTGTCGTTAATCAGCAGGAAATCCCAGTTGCGAATGGTGGCGAAAAGCTCTTCTCGGTAATCCTTGATCCAGTAGTCCATCGTGTCGCCGCCCACCGTGCGCAGCGCCGTCATTTGCCGCTGGACGTTCGCCTGCAGAGAGGGCTGGATGTTCCCCAGCATCAGATACGGGGAATTGCGGTAGCTCTCGGGAACCTTCGGGTCAAAGCCGGCAAACACGTTCAAGTCGGTCCGCAGCGTCTCGCGCGAATTCATGTCCTGGGAGTAGACTCCCTGCCAGAAAAAGCACTTTCCGGGAACGCGCTCCAGCCCTCCCAGATCCACACTGCGCGATCTCAGAAACGCTTCGTCCTTCGCGTCAAAATCGTCGCCCACCACCGCCACGATTCTTGGCTTCGTAAAGAAGCTCGCGGAGAGCGCGATGTACGTGGCCGCTCCTCCCAGAATGCGGTCCACTTTCCCGTGGGGCGTTTCAATGCCGTCGTAGGCGACCGAACCAACTACAAGTAGAGACATAAACTTCGATTGTAGCGTCGATCCCGGGTAGAACACTTTCCAATCCGCGTGTTTGTGACAACGGGCGCGGGACGCCCTCTCTCGGCGGAATCCGGCGGGCGGGGACGCTAAGATGCAGGGTAGGGGTGTTTTCGAGGACGCTGTTCACACGGCGCGCGGTCGCTATGCGGTCAGTTGCTTCGTCATGGCCACCGTCACCCGCGCTTGCGCCCGGTGCATGGCGCTTAACGCCCGCAGATAGTCGATGCGGGGGTCTCCCGAGCTAAGCCGCTCCGACGCCCGGCGTTCGGCCGCTTTCGCGCGTTCCAGATCGATTTCCTCGGGGAGCAGCGCCGAGGTCGCCAGGATCTTGACGGCATCGTCCTCCAGTCGCAGGAAGCCGCCCGTAATCGCAACGTGGTGGATTTCCCCCTCTGTTTCGTATTCCAGGTCGCCGTCGCCCACTTCCGCCACCAGGGCCGCGTGGCCCGGCAGCAGTGTGACGTAACCATCCACTTCCGGCAGCGTTACCCGCTCCACAAAATGGTCGAGCAGTTTGCGTTCGGGCGTGATCACTTGCAGATGCAGTTCCTGATTCATGGGCTCTCGGGCCGCTCCGGCGCTGCCACGCTAGATTGCGGCCATCTCCTTCGCCTTCTCAAGCGCCTCTTCGATGCTCCCCACCATGTAGAACGCCTGCTCCGGCAGTTCGTCGTGCTTGCCTTCGACGATCTCGCGGAAGCCGCGAATGGTGTCGGCCAGTTTGACGTACTTTCCGGGGCGTCCCGTGAAGACTTCGGCCACGTGGAAAGGCTGCGACAGAAACCGCTGGATCTTGCGTGCGCGCGCCACGGTTTGCTTGTCGTCGTCGGAAAGCTCGTCGATACCGAGGATGGCGATGATATCCTGCAGATCCTTGTACCGTTGCAGGATTCCCTTTACAGCCTGCGCTGTCTCGTAGTGGTCCTCGCCCACGATGCGCGGGTCGAGAATGCGGGATGTGGAGGCCAGCGGATCCACGGCCGGGTAAATCCCCATCTCGGAAATCGCCCGAGAGAGGTTGGTGGTCGCGTCCAGGTGCGCGAACGTGGTCGCCGGAGCCGGATCCGTATAATCGTCCGCCGGGACGTAAATCGCCTGCACCGAGGTGATGGACCCATCCATCGTGGACGTGATGCGTTCCTGCAATTCGCCCATCTCCGACGCAAGGTTGGGCTGGTATCCCACCGCCGACGGCATGCGGCCCAAGAGCGCCGACACTTCCGACCCGGCCTGCGTGAAGCGGAAAATGTTGTCGATAAAGAGCAGCACGTCCAGCTTCTCGACATCCCGGAAATGCTCGGCGACGGTCAGGCCGGTCAGGCCCACGCGCAGGCGCGCTCCGGGCGGCTCGGTCATCTGCCCGTAAATCAGGGCGGCCTTGCTCTTCTCGTAGCTGTTCGGGTCAATCACGCCGCTCTCGATGAATTCGAGCAGCAGATCGTTCCCTTCCCTGGTGCGCTCACCCACGCCCGCGAACACGGACACACCGCCATGGTGCATGGCCAGGTTGTTGATCAACTCCTGAATGATCACCGTCTTGCCGACGCCCGCGCCGCCGAACAGCCCGATCTTTCCGCCCTTGAGGTAGGGTTCGAGCAGGTCGATCACCTTGATGCCGGTCTCGAACATCTCGAGATTCGTGGATTGATCGGAGAGCGTGGGCGCTTCCCGGTGAATGGGGGCGGACGCCTTCGCATTCACGGGTCCGCGTTCGTCCACCGGTTCTCCCAGCACGTTCATCACTCGGCCCAGCGTCTCGCGGCCCACTGGGACCGTGATCGGCCCGCCCAGGCTGATCGCCTTAAAGCCGCGCACCAAGCCTTCCGTGGGCTGCATGCTCACGCAGCGCACCCTGCCCTCCCCGAGGTGCTGCATCACTTCCACCGTGATTTCAATCGGCTCCGGAACGGTGAATCCCTCGCTCGTGACCCGCACCGCCGTATAGATGGGCGGAAGCTGGCCTTCGGGGAACTGCAGGTCCACCGCCGGTCCGGTTACCTGAATCACTTTCCCAATCTGGAGTTCCCCGGCGGTCTGGTTCGTGGTGCTTAGCATGGCAAAATCCTGTTCTCTGCAAAGCGGCGGTCTAATCGAATGCGTTCGCGCCGCTGACAACCTCGATAATCTCGGTGGTGATACTGGCTTGGCGCACGCGGTTCAAACGCATGGCGAGCTTCTGGATCATGTCGTTCGCGTTGGTTGTGGCGGAATCCATGGCGGTCATCCGCGCGCCATGCTCGGATGCGTTCGCTTCGAGCAGCGCGTGATATAGGCTCAGCACGACGTACTGAGACAGCATGGACCCTAGAATCTCCTCGGCCGGCTGGTCGAACAAGTAGTCCGGCGATTCTCCCTCGGCGGGGAGCGCCACTGGAAGCAGTTCGCGCGCAACCAGAATCTGCGAAGCCGCGGTCTTGAACTCCGAGAAAATCATGTAAACCGCATCGAACTCTTCCTCTTCGAAGAGGCCGCCGATGCGCTTCGCCATCGCAACCACATCGTCGTAGACCATGTGGTTCAGAAACTGCACATTCGAATCGCGCACCGCGTAGCCGCGCTTCCGAAAAAACTCGTCCGCCTTGCGGCCCACCGTATGGAGCTTCACCTCCACCCCGGCCGCCGTTTTCGCGTCGACGAAGTTCTTCGCGAACTTGAGGATGTTCGAGTTGTAGCCGCCACAGAGGCCCCGGTCGGAAGAAATGACGAAGGCCAGAATGCGCTTCTGCTGGCGGCGTTCAAGAAGGGGGTGGCGGAACTGCGCCGTGTCGATGCCGGCAAGAGCCGCCGCGATCTGCTCCAGCATTTCCGCGAACCCGCGGGAATACGGGCGCGACGCCGTCACCCGGTCCTGGGCGCGGCGCAACCGGGCCGCCGAGACGATCTTCATCGCGCGGGTAATCTGCTGTGTATTGCGGACGGACCGGATCCGGCGTCGCAGATCAAGCAAACTGGGCATGGGCTATTTCCCGTGTTCCGTGACGAAACGTTCTTTGAATTCGGCAAGCAGCGCCTTCATGCGCTCCCGCAGATCGTCGGAGATCGATTTCTTCTCCCGAATCTCCCGCAGAATCTCGGGGTGGGCGTTCTCCACAAAGCGGTACAGTTCCGTTTCAAACGGGCGCACCAGCTCCACCGCCAGGTCGTCGAGATAGCCGCCGGTGCCCGCAAAAATGATCAGCACCTGCTTTTCCGCGGGAAGCGGGGAGAACTGCGGCTGCTTGAGCACTTCCATCAGGCGTTGGCCGCGGCTGAGCTGCTGCTGCGACGCCTTGTCGAGGTCGGAGCTGAACAGGGCGAACGCCGCCAGGTTGCGGTATTGCGCCAAATCCAGCCGAAGTGTGCCCGCCACCTGCCGCATCGCCTTGATTTGCGCCTTGCCGCCCACGCGGCTCACCGAAAGGCCGACGTTCACGGCGGGCCGGATGTTTGAGTTAAAGAGATCGCTTTCGAGGTAGATCTGGCCGTCGGTAATCGAAATGACGTTCGTCGGAATGTACGCCGAAACGTCGCCCGCCTGCGTCTCAATGAACGGCAGCGCCGTCAGCGATCCGCCGCCTTTGGCTTCGCTCAGCTTCGCGGCGCGTTCGAGCAGACGGCTGTGCAGATAGAACACGTCGCCGGGGTAAGCTTCCCGTCCGGGCGGGCGCCGCAGCAGCAGGGAAATCTCGCGGTAAGCCGCCGCGTGCTTCGACAAATCGTCGTAGATGCAAAGCGCGTGCTGCTTGTTGTCGCGGAAGTATTCGCCCATCGCGCAGCCGGCATAAGGCGCCAGGTACTGCATGGGGGCGGGGTCCGACGCGGTGGCGGCCACGACGATCGAATACTCCATGGCGCCGTAGTCTTCGAGCGTCTTCACCACTTGCGCCACCGTGGAACGCTTCTGGCCGATGGCGACGTAAATGCAGATCAGGTCGCCGCCCTTCTGATTGATGATGGCATCGAGAGCGATGGCGGTCTTCCCGGTCTGCCGGTCGCCAATAATCAGTTCGCGCTGGCCTCGGCCGATGGGAATCATCGAATCGATGGCCTTGAGCCCGGTCATCATCGGCTCTTCCACCGGCTGGCGGTCCACCACGCCCGGAGCCAGTCGCTCCATCGCGAAGTAGTCGTCGGCCTCGATGGGGCCCTTGCCGTCGATCGGCTGGCCGAGCGCGTTCACCACGCGCCCGATCATGTTGCGGCCCACGGGAACGGACATAATGCGGCCGGTGCGCCGCACTTCATCCCCCTCGTGGATCAGGTAGGCCTCGCCAAGCAAGACCGCGCCCACCTGGTCTTCTTCGAGGTTGAGCGCGATGCCGAAGACGTTGTGCGGGAACTCCAGCAGCTCGCCCGCCATTGCATTGTCAAGCCCGTAGACGCGGGCGATGCCGTCGCCCACGGACTTCACATAGCCAACTTCAGCCACGTTGATCGCGCTGTCATAGTTCTGGATCTGATCGCGCAGAATCTTGACGATCTCGTCAGCCTGTACCTGTGCCATATCGAATCAACCTTTTCGCCCGCCGGCTTAGAGCGGATTGCCGCCCCTGCCGTCCGGGCCAACTTCTTATCGTCTTGGGCGCAACCCGCCCGCTCCGGCTTCGCGTTTCCGCGCGGGCCGGGTCAGATTACCTCGCCGAGCTTGTGGCGCAAAGCGTCAAACTGCCCCTTCACGGAGGCGTCGTACACCGTGGAACCGATCTGAGCCCGGAATCCGCCCAGCAAATCGCCGCGCACCTCGAAGCGCGCGCGCACTTGTTTGCCGGTCGCTGCGGACAGCCTCTCCCGGATGGCTTCACGTTGCCCGTCGCTGAGCGCGCTTGCCACGCTCACATCGGCCAGAACGCGGCCTAGCCGTTCATTCATCCGCTCTTCGAAACTGGACTTGATTTCGCCGATCAGCGGCATGCGCCCGTGCTCCACCACCACCAGCAAAAAGCGCCGCACCAGATCGCTCAGTTGCAGACGGCCAACGAGCGCGTCCACCACCTTCCGGCGAATGGCCACGGGCACCGCGGGCGAGGAAAGCGCCGTTCGAAGCTCCTCGGACGAATCGTAAACCGCGGTGAAACCGCCAATCTCCGAGAGCACGGCGTCGAGCTGGGGTTCGGTGGCGTCGGGCAACAGGTCGAGAACCGCCTGTGCGTATTTTGTCGGTAGGGCGCTAGCCATGATGTTTCGCTCCCGCCATTCGCTCCTTAGTTCCGCGTCGCCTTGCCGCCTCGGTTGAGCCGTTCAACCGCTTGCAGCAGCAAATGGTTCTGCATGTCGGGCGAGGCCGCTTCCGCCTTCACTTGGCGTTCCGCTATCTCGAGCGCGAGTGCCGCCGCCCGATGGCGAAGCCGCGCCTGGGCCTGCGACGCAGCCGCATGGATCTCCGATTCCGCGCGATGCTGCAACCGCTGGATTTCCGCGGCGGTCTCCTGCTGAATCCGCTCCCGGTCCCGCTGCATTTCGGCGGCTGCATGCTCCCGCAAGCCCGCGATCTCCCCGCTGAGCGCGGCCAGCTTGCCTTCCACGGCGCTCAGACGGGCCTGCGCCTCTTCGGCCTTGATCGCGGCGCTCGCCATTCCCTTGGCGATGGCCTTGTTATTCTCCGCGAAGAACGGCCCCACCTTTCCGCGCAAGGCGTAGACGATCAGGCCCACGAACAGGACAAAGTTTAGGGATTTCCAGAAGGTGACGTTCTCCCCGCCCAGGGACGGGGCATGCTCCTCATGGGCGGCCTCGCTTGCATGCGCGGAGTCGGAAGGTTCGGAATGCGAAGTCGATTGGGTGAAGGCAGGCAGAATTGCCAGAGAGCAGAGGAGGATCAGGAACGCGAGACGCTTCATGCGGCAGCCTCCCGGAACAGCACTTTGTCCGTAACCAGGCGGGCGAGCTTCGCCGCTTCCTGCTCGACGGTCGCTTGAGCCGCTTCGAATTCCTTGTTTACCGTGGCGCGCCCCTCGGCGAGCAGCGCATCGGAACGCTCGGCGGCGGCGGCGACGGCCGCGTCCCGCTCCGCTTCCAGATTCTTCCGGAGCGCTTCCTGCTCCGCGTAAATCTCGGCCTTCGCCGCGTGAATGGCCGCGGCGTATTCCTCCGCCTTGCGCTCGGCTTCCTTCACCGCATCCAGCGCGTCCTTTTCTCGGCCTTCGGTCTTTCGATAGCGCTCCGCAAGAATCTTGTCGAGCGAGTCAAATAGAACGATCTTCAAGAAAAAGTACAGAAGAATCAGTAAGATAACACTAGGCAGTGAGCTGATAAACAACCCGCGAAGCTGTTCGAGAATCTGGTCCATACGGCACTTTCACGCAACCCGGGAACGCTTGGAGCGCATTCGCTCAGAAAGCCGGATTCAGCGCAACCGAATACCGGCAACCCTGGACGGCACGCGCCTTAACCGGCGCATTGCCTCTCACGACAAAGCAGGGATATCAACCTGTCAGGGTAGCATGCGCGGTGGCGGGGAGTCCACACCGATTGCACCCGTGCGCGGAAGGCCGATTGCCGTCCCAGGGGCGGCGCGAGCTCAGCCGCGAACGGTCTAGTTCTTGGGCGCGCTCTGGGGGGCCGGCGCAGGCGCGGGAGTTCCCGTGGCCGGGGCCGCTCCGCCATCCGTCGGGCCAAATTGAGGCTGTGCCTGCTGCGGTGCGGCCGGGGCCGCCGGCTGTTCTTTTGTGGCCGGCTCCGAGACCCGTTCGAGAATCGTGCCCGAACCCGCTCCGCCGCGCACGCTGACGATCGTCAGCGCTAAGGAAGTCACCATGAAAATCACCGCGCTCACCGTGGTCGCGCGCGTCAGCAGCGTCGCGCCGCTTCGCGGGCCGAATGCCGTCTGGGACCCCATTCCGCCAAATGCGCTGGAGATATCGCCCGCCTTGCCGCTCTGCAGCAGTACGACCACAATCAGGAACAGGCAAACGATAACGTGAATGAGGGTGAGTAGAATTACCATGGTGCTCCGGGCGGAGGCTGGCCTAAAGGCAGCGCCAGACGCCATCTGTCAGTATAACGCGAAAAAGCCTCCAGCCATTTCGCCGCCCGGCCGCTAAAGAACAGTCACCTCATGCGTGCGGGCAAAATAGATGCTGGCCGCGCGGTCAATGTTCTTGCCGGTAACCACGTACGGCTTCTGCTCATAGGAGGTGACGGATTCGAGCACCCGCAGAATATCCCCCGGATAGCAGGCCCGCAGCTCCCCGGTTCCGGAGGACTGGCACAATTCCCGCAAGTAGTTCGGCGCGTCTTCGTCGTAGGGAATGCCCTTCGCCTCCAGAATCCGCATGAAGATCTCGTCAAATACCTGGGGCTGTACGGGTTCGGCGTAGATCTTGTTCTGAATGCGGCGCAGGAACGCATCGTCGGCCAGGTCGGTCGGGTCGAGGTTCGTCGAAAAGATCACCATCATCTCGAACGGGATCTGGAACTTCACGCCATAGCTGAGGGTCAGGTAGTCCACTTTCCGGTCCAAGGGCACAATCCAGCGGTTCAGAAGGTAGGTGGGCGAGATGATCTGGCGTCCGAAGTCGTCGATGGCGAAGATGCCATTGTTGGCTTTCATCTGCACCGGCGCGGCGTAAATCTTCGAGGAAGCGTCCAGCTTCAGTTCGAGCATGCTGGGCTCGAGTTCGCCGCCCACCACGATATAGGGCCGCCGGCACACCACCCAGCGCTGATCCATGCGGGGTTCGTCGTAGTCGATCTTGTGGTGCAGCGCGGGATCGTAGGTAACGATCACCTGGTTATCCACTTCCACGGCGTAGGGAATCACCACCGCATCGCCATAGACGCGATGCAGGCGCTCCATCATGCTGGTCTTGCCGTTGCCGCTCGGGCCGTAGAGGAAGATCGAGGATTGCGACACCACGGCCGGGCCAAGCTGGTCAAGCAATTCATCGGTAATCACCAGATCCGAAAGCACCTCTTTCAGCCGCTCCCGGTTGAGCTTCACTTTCGCGCCCTGCTTCTTCACCGCCTGGGTATAGACGTTCAGCGACACCGGAGCCGGGCCGGCGTACTGCGAAATGTTGAAGCGGTCCTGCGCGAAATTGCGCCCCGCCACCGTGAGCGTAAAAACGTAATCGTCCCCCTGCATCCCCGTTACTTCGATGTATTGCATCTTGCGAAGCTGCTGGAACAGCGGGTAGAGCACACCGGGCGACAGCTTGAGGCGGTCGCCGAGTCCGCTCAGGCTCACCGTGCCGTCGATCGCCACCCGCCGGACCATCAGGTCGATTACCAGCCCCTCCGGAATATCGAGCTTGCCCAACTCAATGGGCATGGCGGGCAGATACGTTGGTTTGCGCGGGGAGATACCTTCCATGGGGCTAGTGTGTCATGAATAGGGGCATCTTTCCATTACGGAATCACTCCGCCAGCCGAACCGGTCCGGCGGGATCCTTCAAGGGCCGCCATTTAGATATACGGCGAAGCTTTAGTACGATCAAAACGTGCCCTCCGACGAGACGCGAGACCGCCTGCAACAGCAAGCCTGGATCGGGGATGCCGTGCTCACCCTCTTCGCGCGCACCCGCATCCTCGACCGGGAACGCCGGGTGGACGCGGACCTCGCGAGCCGGATGACCTCCAATCGCTTTCTTTCCGCATTCGGAGAGCCCACCGCCGCCGAAGCCACGCTGGGGCGCGTTTACCAGGAGCGCGGCCTCGCCGCCTCTTTCGCGTGGATCGAAGCGGAATGGATGCCGCTCTTTGAGCGTCAGCGCGAAAAACGCCTGCGTGGCACGGGCGTCGCGCGCACCCGAAGCCCGAAAGCGGGCGAGCGGGAAGCAAATAAATAGTGCCCGTCCCAAACCCTTCGTTTCCGCGCGTCATCTTGCCCCTCACACTCACGAACTCCCCTATTTTGTGAAGGTTGCGCAAGAAAGGAGTCCTTCCCCACCGGCGGCTGCGCTGTGCGAATTGAATCGGCCCCCATTACTACGCTCCTTACTGTGTTTCCTTTTCTTCGCCATGCAAATTTCTAATCTGCTGCCAAAATGGGGAAGCATTCATGATCGGGAGGAGACTGCCTTGGCTGAGGAAAAAGCGCCAACTGCCCCTGCGCCGGACGATAACCCCATTCGCCGGTTGAGCGACAGCCAGCTTCGCAAGGAGTCCAAGCGGAGACGGATCCTGACCACGGCCCTTTCCGCCGCCGGTTCCGTCCTCACCATGTTCGGTGCCGTTCAGACGCAGGCGGCTTTGCCCGCAACGTACGCATTGCTGGGAATCATCCTGTTATTCGGGATGAATATCTCGTTCGTGCTCTTCATGTTCCGCTGGATGGCGGTGCCCGCCAAGGAAGCGGCGCGGCGCAGACGAAACTCGGTGCTCCAAATGCTTGGCGTTACGCCTCAGCCGGAGTGATCGCCCCCGCTTCAGACGGCGCACACGCGGATGGCCTCTTTCAAGGAAGCCACGGGATCTTTGAGAGGCGTGTATTCGTGGGAAACGAAGCCGCGGAAGTTTAGCTCCGCCAGCGCCTGCGCGATCGGGCGGTAGTTCAACTCCTGCGTATCGTCAAACTCGTGCCGGCCGGGGTTGCCCGCGGTATGGAAGTGGGCGAGGTATTCGATGTTCTCCCGGATCGTCCGGATGATATCGCCCTCCATAATCTGCATGTGGTAGATGTCATACAGCAGTTTCATCCGCGGCGACCCCACTCGCTTGCAGAGATCCACGCCCCACGCGGTATGGTCCGCCATGTAGTTGGGGTGGTTCACCTTGCTGTTCAGGAGTTCCAGGCACAGGGTGACGCCCTTATCTTCCGCGTGCTTGACGGGCTTCCGGAGAAACTCCACGCTCGTTTCCATCCCCTGTTCATCGGAAATGATCCTCCCGTCCGCGCCCACGCGGTCGCCGGCCATGACGATCACGTTCGGCGCTCCGGCCGCGGCCGCGGCGTCGATCAGGCTCATCAGTTTCGGCTCAATCGCCGCGTGGTTCGCCTTGTCGTTCACCCCGGCCTTGATGCTCCCCCCGCCTGGCACCATGCTCGGCACCAGTCCGTACTTCTTCAGAACCGGAAAATCCTGCGGGCCGATCAGGTCGAACCCTTCGATTCCCAGGTCGGCCGCGATCTTGCACATCTCGTCGAGCGTCATCGGGTTCGATGCCCGGCGAAATACCCCGCGCGTTACGCCCTGGCGCAATCTGCCCGCGGGCTTCGCGCCCGCCGATGCCTGTGCGGCACTCCCGGCGCGTACGGAGGCGGAAAGGGCCAGTGGCCCCGTTGCCAGAAGGGCTTGGAAACAGGTTCTGCGAGTCATGGCCATCAGCCTATTCCCCTTGAAGCCCGGAGGCAAGTGGCAGGCTCGCGCCGGCTTCCCGGCGGGCGGCGGTCCGCGGCGAGAAACCGGCATCAGTGCCCGGCGGCGTTTCCGCTCTAATTGCCCAGAGTCTGCGCGTTCAGCACAAGCATGAGCCCGAACGTCAGCGTATCCGCGTGTTTGCCGAGCGGGGAACCGGGCGGCGCTTCCCCGCGCTCAAAGAAGCCCTCGCTGGCCCAATCGCGCCGGTATTCCAGCATGGCGACGATTCCCTTGGGGTGGCGATACTCGCCGGTCAGCGTGAAGTCCTGCAGGGTGTTCTTGTCCCCAAAGGCCCATCCGTCCCGGTCGTCGTACCAGCCATAGCGGGGGGACACATAAAAGTTCCCTCCGGCGTGAATTCGTCCGGCCACCGCCGTCGCCAGGATCGTCTGGGTGCGGAGCGAGCCGTCGTCGTTCACCGGGCGCATCCGGCCATAGTTGATATTCACGTACGCTTGCGCCTCGTCCGTGCCCACTTTCACCACCGTGTCATAGAAGTTCCGCCAGCCCCGGTTCGTGCCGGCATTCTCCGGGCCGAAAAGATACGTGTTGTACCAGGAGACCTTCGGGTACACCACCGCGCTCGTCAGCCCCACCGTCTTGCCGCTGTTGGCGTCGCGCAC
>JBDIBK010000099.1:0-16049 GCA_039812845.1 Bryobacterales bacterium | reverse complement strand
GGCGCGATTGTCGAGGGCAAGGTCACGAATCTCGCCAAGTTCGGAGCCTTCGTCGAACTCGAAGAAGGCATTGAGGCGATGATCCATATTGGCGACCTCGCTTCGGAGACCCGCATTGAGCATCCGCAGGAAGTCGTCAAGAGCGGAGAAACGGTGCGTGCGCAAGTGCTCTCCGTGGAACTCGAGAAGCGCCGGATTCGCCTGGGCACACGCCAGTTGATTCCGACGCCCGCCGACGAATTCATTAAGGAACACAAGGTGGGCGACACGGTAACCGGCCGTATCGTCGAGATCCGGGGCCAGAAGGCGAGCGTGGAGCTCGGCGAGCGCGTCAACGCCCGCTGCACGTTGCCGGGAGCGAAAGAGAAGCAGGAGAAGGCCAAAGCCGACCAGGGCCACGCCAGCATTCAGGATCTTGGCGCGCAGCTTGCCAATCGCTGGAAGCAGGGTGGCAGCCTGGCGGATGAAAAGAAGCAGGGCGGAACCCGTCTCGGCCAGGTGTCCCGGTTCAAGATCGTCGCCCTCGACGAAGAGAAGAAATCCATCGAACTGGAAGTGGTCGAAGGCTAACGTCGCCGGCCGGGTGCGGTGAGGGCTCGTTTTCACCGCCGGCCGGCCGAAAGACGTCCGCGAAGCAGGTCAATCCCAGGCGTCGAGCGGCTTTACGAATCCTGCCCCGCGCGGCGCATTCGGATCGCGCAGCGGGTGGAGCAGCACGCCTACCGTTCCTCGCCGCACTTTGTCCCTCGTGCGAATGACCAGTTTGCGGTACTTCTCGTTGGCGTTTTCGGTCTTGCCGTCGCCGCGTGCAAGCGTCGCTGGCCGTGCTTCTTCAAGGACGTAATCGACGGGCAGACGCGAGAGCACGCGTACCTCCACGGTCTTGTCGCCGATGATCAATTGCGCCCGGTCAATATCCGTCTTCACCTGCGCCATGGTGTGGATCTGCCACTGATAAATCGCCGGCGCTTTCAGTTCAAACTCATCCTGGACGAGCAGCAGCCTTCTCTCATTGGTCAGGCGCACGCCGCGGCGAACGCGCAGGGCCTGTTCCGCGTAGCCTTCGCTGAGGTCCGCGATGGCGTGTGCGCTGCCGTTGTCGGCTCCGGACGACGTGATGCGCCCCTGCGCCTTCACGGACTGATTGCGGCCATCGAATAGGATGACGTTTTGCCCCTGGCTGTTGAGCCTGTAATAGTCCCAGCGCCGGTCGCCGAAATAGCCGGGAAGGTCGTAATCGTCGCTCCCCAGTTCTTCCACCCAGCGCTCGCCGAGCGCATCGAAGACAAAAGTTCCCATCTCCAGTTGGGAATGGCTCACCCCGTTGTGCCCGGCATAAAACCCAACGTAGGAGGCCGCCGGGTCGTCCCAGGAGGAGCGGATCATGGCCGCGTTCATTCCCACGAATGCCGCTTCCCGCCGGGTGTGAAGCTGCGCGGGAGTCCGAACCGCCGGTTCGCGCCAGAACAGGCTCAGTGGGTTTGCGCCGCTGTCGCCGTTATCCGCCGCCCAATGCCAGACGGGACGTTGAAACCGGCGCGCCATCCAGTGAAGCCACGGAAAGCCACGCGCACCGATTCGCGAGCAATCGGAGAAATTGAAGGCGAGCCCGGTTGGCCCGATCGCATGGAGATAGAAGTCTCCGGTCTCTGAAAATCCAGGGAACTCATCCAGGCCGAACCGGCGGCCAAGCGCGCTGTCGAGCGCCGCCAGAATCGGCACGGTGTAGCGCAGCGTGTACGCCCAGTAAGCCACTCCCTCATACCAGCCGCCGTCTGGCGCAAATTCCCGCATTGCTTTGGGAAGGGACTGCAATGCGCAGCCGAGAACCTCTTCCGCCAGAGCCGGTTCCCGCTCCGCGATCGCCAGCGCGCCCAGAATCATGCCCCCATTGCAGACCTGGTTCCAGTTGTTCTCGCGAAGCGCCCAGCCGGTCATCGTGCCGTCTTTCCCGCCACGGTAGACCTTGTCGATGGCGGGCCTCAGCCCCTTGGCGATGATCGCCTCACGAATCATCGTTTTATCGCCTTCATCCAGACGGTCGAATAACCAGTCGTAGGCGATGGCGAACGCGTGCGTCATCTCCGCGGCATCAAGGAAGTGGGACGGGTTCCAATCCGGAAATGCGGCGGCCGCGCGCAGGTTGGCTCGCGCTCCGTCAAGCCAGCGCTCGCTGGGTGGGCCAAGGTGGCAAAGCGCGGCGAAAACGTAGACTCGCTCCACACAACGACGGCTCTGGGTTAGCAGCCGTGGGCCGATAAGCCGATGCTTCACCGGTTCCTGCCGCAGCAGATTCTCCCCCCGCACGCGAAGCTTAACGAGCAACTCCGCGGCCGTTGCGTCCTCGGCCACGGCCTTTCGCGCCGCTTCCAGCGATTCCGCGGTCAACATCAGCCGCGGGTGTTCCCGGCGCAAGCCGTTGAGCAAAGCTCCTTGACGGCTGGGTTGCTGGCTCAGCGCGGGAGCGGTGGCGAGAGCCGCGAGGAGGGAACGGCGTAGCATGTCATTCCACCATATCGCAGCGCCAGGGCGGGTCAGGCGAAATTTAACATCATCCCGCTGCGCCACTCGTGGAGTGCCCACCACTGAACGTAGATGCCGCCTCTCGCAGTTTCAGCCTTTTCTGAAATCGGACGATTTCAACACGCCGGCGCATCCGAAGCGGCTTCCTGCTGTTTGTGCCGTCGATCCATCCAGGTCGACTTGGCAAACTCGATATATCTTCGGAACTTGGCCCGAAAGAACAGCGCCAGCACGCCAATGTAGGCAAGGCCACCTACGGACACGCTTGTGGACAAACTCCACAGGGTATTCAGTGTCGAAGGCATTCCATAGTGTCTCCACAGATACACTGCCACCATCATCGTGGCTGAAGCTACTGCGCTGGGCGCAAGCGTTGAGGCCAGTTCAACTAGCCGAAGTTCAATATTCCGCGCCGCCGTCAATACGAATGGGACAAGCAGCATCGGTACCGCCACGAGCCAGGCTGCGGCAACACCGCTGAGATTCCAGTAAGTGCCCACCAGGAATGCTGCCGGCATCACAAGGGTCCTGGCAAGGTGCCAGTTCATCACCATCTTCGTCTTTCGGAGATTCACCAGCACCTGCTGCGTAAGCGCAATCATCGTATTGAACCACGCCGCCAAAGAAATCCAGCGCAGAGGGACGATTACCGCCGCCCATTTGTCGCCGAGCACAAGGAGCACTACGTCCGAAGCCACCATCGCCAGACCGGTGGCCAACGGCAGCGTCGAGATGCTCAATAATTCGATCCAGATCAGGTAATAGCGTCGGATCAGCGCTCGATCTTCCTGAACACCGGAGAACAAGGGGCCGGTCACGCGGAAAATAAGTGTGCTGATTCTCTCGGAAGGCGCCACGGCTATACTTACCGCCATCCGGTATATGCCGAGCAGAGCATCACCCAGCACCCTCCCGATAATGATTGCGTCCATTTGCTCCGACAAAGCCGTGGTGAACTGCGTCGTCGAAAGGTGCCATCCGCATACAAGCGGAGCCTTGATATCTTGCCACTTCGGGATCGATAGTCCCACCCAGTGCCAGGAGACCAATGTGGCCGTGATCGCAAGACGCCCAAGCGTAATGCCCCAGACGATGGACCAGTAGCCCCATCCGAGCAAAGCAAATATGACCGTAAAGCCTGCTTGCGCGAGCGACTGAATCGCCTCGGATATGGCAAGCCGCCGATATTCGAGATTCCGCCTCAGCAGCCCAAACGGCATCAACTGGAACCCGGCAATGAGAATCGATATGCTGCCCACCTGCAAAACGCCGATCACAGCGTCGCTCTGAAAAAGCCACCCTACGACGGGCGCGGTTGCGATGCAAAGCAATGCTGCAACGACGCCAAAGCACACAGCGACTGTATTGAGCTGAGCCAGGATATCGTAACCCAGCTCACGCATCAGCATGACTGCGCCGGCGAGTCCGAACTCAGCGATGGAATTCGTAAGGATGAGATAGACGCCCGCCAAGGCGACGATCCCGAAATCGCTTACGGAAAGCAGCCGGGCGAGGACGACAACCGAACCCCAGGTCAGCAACTGTGTGGACCATTTCGCCCCGGCGGTCCAGGCCAATCCGCCCACGAAGACCCGGTCGAAGTGCTTGGAAGAGGCCATTACCGTGTTCCCTTCATCGCTGCCCGAACCATGCTGGAAAACTGAGAAACGTAGCGATCTTCCGAAAATTCCTCGTGGACAAGCCGATATCCAGCCTCCCCCATCCTCGCCCGGAGCGAGGCGTCCCCGAGGAGGTGGCGCAGCCGGTCTTCAAGGGCGGCGGAATCATTCGCGGGAAACAGGAATCCGGTGTCCCCGTCGCGAATGATATGCGGTATTCCTCCAACTCGCGAACCGACGACGGGAATTCCGGCAGCCATCGCCTCCAGAAGAACCCGGCCCATCCCTTCGCATCGGGACGGAAGCACCAGGATGGATGCCTGGCTGATTAGCTCCAGCGTCTCCGGGTGAGGCCTCCCCTTAAGGACTTCAATTCCTGGATTCGAGCGGAAGCTTGCATTCGCCATCTCAGGCTCTGGGTAGTGTCCTAGAAGCTGCAACTTGGCGGATGGGTAATCTACTTGCAAGTTAAGGAATGCCGAAATAAGCAAATCCACGCCCTTCAGGTACCATGGAGCGCCTACAAGAAGGATAGTTAGGTCTTTCTTCTCCTCGGGTCTTGGTACGCTCGAAATCGGCACAAAGTCATGAAAAATAAATTGCGGAGATGATCTCAACATTTTGTACGATATCAATATATCTGGGGCTAAAACATGAGTTTGATCGCTAAAAATAACTGCCAGATGAAGGCACAAATTAGAGAAGTGATGCTTTATTTTATCTTTGAAGCTGGGTGCAGGCCTGTTTGTCAAGTGCAGCAAATTCGGAGAAGTCGCTATCTCGGTGACCAGCCTTGCTCCAGTCAGCCATTTGATCACGATTCCACAAAGGGCTGGAAGGAAATGCGAATAAACAACGACACAATCAATGGGCTGCTGTCTGTGAAGCCTCAAGGCGGTCGAGAGCGTAAATCGAATGCGCCGCAGCCATCCGCTGGCCCCCTTGGCTGGGTTCAATAGCCAGTGATAAGTGAAGTGCCCGGTACGGTATTCCGGGAAGCTTCCTGAGCCAAATCGTTCTTCCACCTGCCTCGGCTCTGTAAACCAGATCGGCTGAATGACGTCGCCTTGAAGCTCGCGAGACAGCAGGTAAAATCGATCCTGTTGGCAATCCGTTGGAGGCGGTACTCTCGTACCGTGGATATAGAGGACACGAGGAGTCGCTGACGAAACGTTAGGCATACGGGAACGATTCCAACTCAAATCTCGATTCTCGATGGCAAAAGGAAGGAAATCAAAGCACGACGCATCCCATTAAGGCCGCACGTCGAAGCCAAATCGGGAGCCGCACTCTCAGCCCCCCCTGAGATCGCTTCTCAAATCCATAGCTGGTGCTCCAGAAGCCCAATGCCTAGCTTACACCACGGCTGGCGGGTGAACCCGTTGCCGCGGACCACGGGGGCTGCTGGAGCGGTCCAGAATCATCCAGGGCACGATGGGCGCGGTCTCCTTGCGGCGTTGGGGAGATGTCCAGTCGAGCATGGGTGCGACTTGGTTCAGCGGAGGTTCGCGCGATGCGCCGTGCTAACTCATCCTTGTCATCGTCCGCCGGCTCCCTGTGCAAGAACTGCCGTCCCAGGCGCCCTTGAGTCCCGCGGGGATTCGGCACCCAGTCTCAAAGGCAAATCCGCAAGTGGTACCCTTTCAGAGGCGGTGCCGGAACGGCTGCGGGGTGTGGCTCAGATCCGCCTCCCAGGAGCGGGGTGATCGCCTCAGCTTGGTTTGACAATTGTGCGCCAAGCCGGGCGCAAAGACTGAAGCATAGTATGAACCGAATCCTATATTGTGAGACCAATCTGGATGGAACGGTTGGAGGCTCCTATTTCAGCCTTTACTTCCTTGTTACCCGATTGGATCGAACAAAATATACACCGGTTGTCATGTTTCATCGCATGAATCCTGTTGCCGAGCGTATGCAAGAGGGCGGCATCGATGTGCGTATCATGAAACCAGGTAGAAGCGTATCCGGTATAAAATGGATTCGATTGACAAGGCTGACAGCGGTGATAAACAGCATGACATTCATTCTGCTGCCCGCGCTTCGCTACCGTGCATTCTTGAAGGAGAATGCCATTTCACTGGTCCACGTTAACAATGGGCTGGATACAAATTATCCGGTTATACTGGCGGCAAAGCTGGCGAATGTGCCATGTGTGGTTCACCAGCGCGGAGGCATTGCGGACGGCAGTCTGTACTTCCGTATGTTTCGGAAGCTTGTGGCCAAGGTGATTTGCGTGTCGAGATCCGTTGCGCGCGACACCGCCGCCAAGTGCATTCCGCCATCAAAGATTGCAACCATTTATAACGGAATTGATCCGGACTTGACGCTTACCAGGAGCTGCGAAGAGATCAGGAGGTGCCTCGGTATCCCGGAATCGTCGCCATTGATCGGTATTTCTGGAACAATTCGATTCTGGAAGGGACAGGATATCGTATTAGAAGCGGTTCGCCTCTTGAAGAAATCATTTCCAGATATTACCTGCTTAATTATTGGTGACGCGCCAAAAGATCAGTCGGAGTATGAGGAAAAGCTCCACCGGCTCATAGAGGAATTTGCGATTTCGGATAACATCCGATTTCTTGGGCACCAGGATCACGTTTTTGACTTCATCAACGCGGTCGATGTTCCGATCCATGCCTCGACGGTGCCGGAGCCATTCGGCCGGGTCATCATTGAAGCCATGTCCCTGGAAAAGCCGATCGTGGCGTCGCGGGCCGGCGGTGTCACGGAAATTGTTGTCGAAGGAGAAACAGGGCTGATGTTTACACCCGGCGACGCAAATGAGCTGGCGGCATGCGTAACAAGGCTTCTGGAGAATCCGGATTTGGCGCGGACGATGGGCCGGAATGGAAAACGCCGGGTAAAGGAATTCTTCCACGCGGATCGGACGGTGGCACAGGTGATGGCGCTTTACCGCGAGATTCTGCCCGCGGCGGATGCAGCCTCGACGGAGAACTGAGCCCGGCCCACCGAAACGAAATGGAAGGCGAAACCGCGCGTGTGTCTGTGAGGAGAAAGGGTAGACTGCAGCATGCGAAACGTTAGCGATCTGATTATCGATGTCGGTATGTGCGACGGCGCGGATACGGCCTATTATCTGTTCAAGGGATACCGCGTGCTGGCTATCGATGCGGACCCGAATCTCTGCGAGAAGGCCGCCCGCCGGTTTGAGCGCGAAATCGCGGAGGAGAAGCTCAGAATCATCAACCTCGGAATTGCTCAAAGCGCGCAGACGCTAACCTTCTATCGCAGTCTGAAAGATCCTGGCTTATCGAGCTTCGATCCGGAGCTGGGGAAGATCGGAGGGCGCTACGAAGAGATGCAGATCCCATGCCTTCCGCTCTCGGCAATTATCGCCGAGTACGGGATTCCTCACTACCTGAAGATCGATATTGAGGGCTTCGATGCGATTGCCATTTCAACCCTTACGCCGGAGACTGCGCCGCGCTATATCAGTGTCGAGCTGAATTATTGTGATACCATCCTCCCCTCGCTTAGGGAGCTTGGCTACAGCCAGTTCAAGCTGATTAACCAAAATTTTCACACGACCAGCCTCGAAATTGGACAGGATGAATGGGCTTGGAGAGCCCTCAGAAAGGCTGGCCGCGCAGTTCCTCCGCTAAAGAAACTCATTAAGGGTCTTCCGCAATCCTGGCGTCCGAAAATGGAATGGGACTCCCCCTATAGGCCGGATGGCTGGGATCCGAAGGGCGGGAAAAGCTCCGGTCCCTTCGGTGAGGAAACCCACGGTCTCTGGCGGGACTATGAGGCTACGAAGCGCATCTATGATGCGGTAAGGGCAAGGTATGACTACACTTGGTGGGATGTGCACGCGCGCAAATGAGGTGCATCGTCCCGTGCGCTCACTTTGCCTTGCCTCCGGTTCGCCCGGAGTATCCAGTTAGACGGTGCCGGTTTCTTTCCTCCGATGCGCGTCGGGTGCGAGGTCCGCGAACCGCCAGCCTCCCGCCATTCTCCGGGAAAGCGACATTTTCTTCCAGGCTAGTCCACGCCTAACGCCCGTCCTATGTTCCCGCAATTGGAATTTGGCAGCAAGAAGCGGAGTGTCCGCTTCCGCGATCGCTGTTAGATTCGTGCCTGTGGGAATGAAAATGAAGGAGAAGCCATGAGCACCTCAACGAGAGCGATTCCGCTCGCGACGGCTACCGTGAACGATCCGCGTTGGGCCGCGGTTCAGGCGCGCGACCCCGAGGCGCGATTCTATTATTCCGTTAAGACAACCGGCGTCTACTGCCGCCCTTGCTGCGCGGCCCGTCTGGCCCGGCCCGAGAACGTGCAGTTCTATTCGAGTTGCGAGGAGGCGGAGAAAGCCGGGTTCCGGCCCTGCAAGCGGTGCAAACCGGACCGGAAGCCGCTGGCCGATCGGAACGCCGCGAAAATTTCCGCTGCCTGCCGCCAGATTGAAGATGCGGAAACGCCGCCCAGCCTCCATTCGCTGGCGGAGAGCGCGGGCATGAGCGATTGGCATTTTCACCGGGTGTTCAAGGCCCAAACGGGGCTGACTCCCAAAGGGTACGCGGCCGCGCACCGGGCCAAGTTGGTCCGCAAGTCGCTCAACAAGGGCCACACGGTGACGGATGCCATCTACGATGCGGGCTACGGCTCCAGCAGCCGCTTTTACGAAGCGTCAAACGGGCTGCTGGGCATGACGCCTTCCGCCTATCGCGCCGGGGGAGCGCAAACGGAGATCCGCTTTGCCGTGGGGGAATGCTCGCTCGGTTCCATCCTCGTGGCGCGGAGCGGCCGCGGGATCTGCGCGATCCTGCTCGGGGCCGATCCTGGCTTGCTCGTGCGGCAACTGGAGGACCAGTTTCCGAAAGCCAGCCTCATCGGCGCCGACGCGGACTTTGAAGGGCTTGTCGCGAAGGTGGTTGGACTTGTGGAGAGGCCTTCGCTCGGCCTGGACCTTCCCCTCGACGTTCGCGGAACGGCCTTTCAGCAGCGGGTCTGGCAGGCGCTGCGAGGAATCCCGGCGGGCAAAACCGCAAGCTACGCCGACGTCGCCGCGCTCATCGGCTCTCCGACTTCGGCACGCGCGGTCGCGCAGGCGTGCGGCGCGAACAAATTGGCCGTGGCGATTCCATGTCACCGCGTGGTGCGCAACGATGGCGCGCTCTCGGGTTACCGCTGGGGCGTGGAGCGGAAGCGGGCGCTGCTCGATCGGGAGGCACGGCAATGAGATTCATTCCGGAGGGTGACGGATCGTCGCCGCGCTTCGTCTGAAAATAGCTGGGCACGCGCTCTAGGGCCGCGCGCCGCTTGGCAGTGTTCCGCATTTGGCGTTCCCTTTCACGGCATGCCTCAGTTCGGCTACGATGGTGGCATTGCGCGGCATGGCATTTTTTGGGGCCGGGCGTGAGGTGATTCGGTGGGGGTCTCCAAGAAGATTATCTTGAGCACAGTGATCGGCGCTCCCCTTGCGGCGCTGGCATACGCCCGTTGGGTGCGCCCGTGGCATTTGCGATGGGGTGTGCGTGGCGACGAAGCCGAGAGGCGCCTGCCGGGCGACGAGTTGATTCCGCACCCGAAGATGCAGTCGACGCACGCCATCAGCATCGCCGCGACGCCTCAGTTGGTCTGGCCGTGGCTGGTGCAGATGGGGCAAGGACGCGGCGGTTTTTATAGCTACACGTGGCTCGAAAACCTTGCGGGATGTCAGACGAGAAATGCCGAAGAACTGACGCCGGAACTGCAGGCGATTCGTGTGGGCGACCCCGTCTGGCTTCATCCCAATGCCGCTCCCATGTTCGTCAAGACTCTGGAGCCGGGCGAAGCGCTGGTGTATTTCGGCGGGCGCGATGCGTTTCCGGAATCGAGGGAATCGGATGCCATTCGGCGGGATCCGACGTTTGCTTCCT
This sequence comes from Bryobacterales bacterium, assembly GCA_039812845.1. GTDB lineage: Bacteria > Acidobacteriota > Terriglobia > Bryobacterales > Bryobacteraceae > JACTMJ01. The sequence continues at coordinate 6,028 of JBDIBK010000099.1, read as the reverse complement.
CCTGGGCGTTCGTCCTCGCGGATGAAGGTCCCGAGGGCACCCGGCTCATCGTCCGCAACCGGACCACCTACGGCCCGGGGCTGCAGCACGAACTCGCGTGCCGGCTTCTGCTCGAACCCATCCATTTCGTGATGGAGCGGAAGCTGCTTTACACCGTGCGCGATCTGGTGGAGGGCCGCAAGCGCCAGCAGTTCGCCGACCCGGAAGAGGAAGACTACGAACCCATGTTTGTTTGAGCGCGGCCGTTCCATGGCATTCGCGCTGCGCCGCGGCTAATCCTTCAAGGCAAACGCCACGTAACTGCCGCCCGACGGATTGCCCCACTTCCCGCCACCAGCGGCAATTACCACGTACTGTTTCCCGTTCACCATATAGGTGGCCGGCGTTGCATTACCCGCCGCGGGAAGGCTGTGCTCCCAGAGCAGTTTCCCGGTGAGCTTATCGAAGGCGCGGATCTTCTTGTCATAGTTGGTGGCCGCGATAAAAAGGACGCCGCCCTTGGTTACCACCGGGCCGCCGTAGTTTTCACTGCCCGTATTCTTCAACCCCTTTTCCGCGAGGGCGGGGATCTCTCCGAGCGGCACCTTCCACGCATACTCGCCGCTGTTCAGATTGATCGCATTCAAGGTGCCCCAGGGCGGCGCAATCGCGGGGTAGCCCTCCGAATCCTCGAAGCGGATATAACCGTCGAGCGTGTACTTGAGGAAGTAGGGCGAAGATTGGTCCGCGCTGTCGGGCAGCGTCATGTTCTCTCCCGTCATGACGAACCGTGTGATGGCGGCGATGCGCTGACTGCCGAGGTGCGCGAAACCCGGCATTCTGCCGCGCCCGGCACGGATCACGTGCTCCGTGGCGGCGCGGTCCGCGCGTTTCGCCAGATCTTTCAAAGCGGGGAACTCCGGCGGCACTCCGCTCAGGTCGTCCTTGTGGCAACTGGCGCAGTTCGCGGAATAGAGGCTCTTTCCCGTTTGCGGGCCGCGCGACCGCTCCCGTTCCACGAGCTTTACTACCCAGGCCATCTCGTTCGCATTCACGTAGTAGAGCCCCGTCTCCGGGTCAAACGCTTGCCCGCCCCACTCCGCGCCGCCGTCGAACCCTGGAAAGAGAATCGTGCCCTGCAGACTGGAGGGCGTGAACTGCGGCCCATTGCGATAGCCTTTGAACCGCGCGAGCACGTCCGCATGGACCTCGGGCGTGCGGCTGGACACCATATCCTCAGTGAAGCGCTGGCGGGCGAAAGGCTCCGGCTTCAGCGGCAGCACCTGCGTCTTTGAGAGAACCTCCCCTGGGATATCGGAAGGCGGCACGTTCACTTCTTCGAAGGGGAACAGGCTTTCCCCGGTTTCGCGGTCAAACACCCAGACGTAGCCGGATTTCGTCGCCTGCGCGACGGCGGCGATCTTCTTTCCATCGCGTTCCACGGTTACGAGGGTGGGCGCGGAAGGCAGATCGCGGTCCCAGGTGTCGTGCTTGACGAACTGGAAGTGCCACTTGCGCTGCCCGGTATTCGCATCGAGGGCCAGCAGGGTGTCCGCGAACAGATTGTCCCCCACCCGGTTCGCTCCGTAGAAGTCGGAGGCGGCGGAGCCCGTGGGCGCGAAGACGATGCCCCGTTCCGCGTCGAGCGTCAGCCCGCTCCAGCTATTGGCACCGCCGAGCATCTTCCAGGCGTCGGGCGGCCAGGTATCGTAGCCGAACTCGCCGGGGTGCGGGATCGTGTGAAACTGCCAGCGGAGTTTGCCCGTGCGGACGTCAAAGGCACGGATATCGCCCGGTGCGGCCGGGAGCCCTTCGCTCACGATGCTGCCGAGAATCAACAGATCCTTGTAGATCACCCCCGGCGTGGAGACGGAAACCGTGACCAGGTCGATGTCGCGCCCCAAGCCCTCCCGCAGGTCAATGCGGCCGTTCACGCCAAAACTCTCCACCGGTTTGCCGATGCTGGCGTTCAACGCATAGAACCACTGCTCCACCGCGACAAAGACGCGCTTGTCGTCGCCGCTTTCCCAATACTGAAGGCCGCGGCTCCGCTTCTTGCCGAGCACGGGTTGCCCCTGGTAGTGATCAAAACTCCAGATCTCTTTTCCCGTTGCCGCGTCGAGTGCGAAGACGCGCAACTTTGGGGAGACGCCGTACAGGATGCCATCCACGATGAGGGGATTGCATTGCATCTCGGAATCCTTGTAGGCATCGCCAGTGTCGTAGGTCCACGCTACCGCGAGATCCTTGACGTTCTCTCGATTGATCTGGTCGAGCGCGGAATACCGGGAATTGGTTTCATTGCCCCCGTACACCCGCCAATCCACGTTCTTGACGCCGGGGGCGCAGCCGCTCAGCATCAGGAGCAACGGCACGGCCGATGCCAGAAAGAGGGAAGTCTTGTTCATGGGCAGCACGTCTCGCGAAAAACGTCTCCCATTCTATGCGAAAGCGTCAGGGCGGGGAGGCTCCCCAGCAACGGCGGCTCAGCCGCGCAACTGGTCGACGGTGGAATAGAACTCTGGAAAGGAGATGGCGGCTGCTTCCGCTTCCTCAATCGAGGATTCTCCGTCGGCCGCCAGGGCGGCCACCGCGAACGACATCGCGATGCGATGGTCCCCATAGGAAGGGAAGATGCCAGCCCGGAACCGCGATACGGGCTTCACCGCGAAGCCGTCGGGAAACTCCTCCACCTCCGCTCCCAGAAGCCGAAGGTTGTGCGCCACCGCGGCGATCCGGTCCGTTTCTTTCACCCGGAGCTCGCCCGCATTGCGCACCACAAGACCGTCGCGGCTCGCCGCGCCCAGCACCGCAAGAATTGGAATCTCATCGATCAGCAGGGCGGGCAGATCGCCTTCGATCACGCCCCCTTTGAGCGTGCCATGCCGCACCTGAAGGTCGCCCACCATCTCCCCATTCGTCCGCGAGAGATTCACGATGCGAATGTTCGCGCCGAGGGAGATGAGGAAGTCGAGCAGCGCCGTCCGGCTCGGGTTGAGGCCCACGCCCTGGATCTGCAACGAACTCTCTGGAATCAGCAGGGCGATTGCCAGGAAGAACGCCGCGGAGGAGAGATCGCTCGGCACCGTCAGGTCCCGCGCCGTGAGCGTGCCTCCGCCGCGAACGGTAACGCGCGTTCCCCTTACCGCGATATCGGCTCCGAACTCTTCGAGCGCCAGCTCCGTGTGGTCGCGCGTCTGGACGCGTTCCGTTACCGTCGTCTCCCCCTGGGCGAACAGACCCGCCAGCAGCACGCAGGACTTCACCTGGGCGCTCGCCATCGGCGTTGCGTATTCGATGCCGTTCAGCGTCCTTCCGAAGATGCGCAGGGGCGGAAACCGTTCGTCCCGGCCTTCGATCTTCGCGCCCATCAGGCGGAGCGGGTTCATGATGCGTTCCATGGGCCGCCGATTGAGAGATTCGTCGCCGAACATTTCGCAATCAAAGTTCTGCCCCGCCAGAATCCCGGAGAGCAGACGCATCGTGGTGCCCGAGTTGCCGGCGTCGACGGGAGCGCCGGGAGCCTGAAGGCCGCTTGCGCCGACTCCTTCCACCGTCACTGCCGTGCCATTCACCGCGATCTTCGCCCCAAGGGAGCGCATCGCATCCAGGGTGCTGTGGCAATCGACGCCGCTCGCATAGTTGGCGATTCGCGACGTTCCCTCGGCCAGGGCGGTAAGCATGCCATAGCGGTGAGAGATGGATTTGTCGCCCGGCAGACGGATGGCGGCGTTGAACGGCGTGAGAGGAGAGATTTTCTGAATCATGAAAGGTCCTCCCATTTTAGCCGACCGAGAGTGGATCGCTCCGGGAGACACGGTTTGGTGAGAGGCGAATTGCGGGGATGCCGATTCTGGGCGTGCAAGACACACGGGGCGCAGCCGCCTGCTGGCGTCCGCGCCCCGCACTGGAGTTCATGGTTGCCGTCTAGATGCTCATATAGACCGGCGTCTGGAAGTGCGTATTGAGAGGCTTTTGGAGGCGGTATTCCTGGAAGCGGTAACCGACGCTAAAGACCGTTTCGATGTAGGTGTCTCCGAAGGGAGCGAGTTTCTTGCGAAGGCGGCGGATGTGTACGTCGAGTGTGCGTGTTCGCACGTCGCGGCCGTAGCCCCAGACGCGGAAAAGGAGGATGTCGCGTGGGACGATCTCCCCTTGGTTCTGAACCATGAGCGCCAGCAGATTGAACTCTTTGCGTGTGAGCGAAACCTCGATGCCATCAAGGAAAACTTCCGCCCGGTTGTAGTCAATCGTCAGGTGCTTATCCTGGTAAGGCGCCAAATACGTTGAATTTAAATACCCAGCCAACATTGTTTTTTCTCGTCTTGTTTTTTTGGTTTCACAATAAGTACCAGTGGACCTAGTACTTTTGTAGCTTCAGTTTACGAATTTGTGCCGCAGCATTCAAGAGTTGTGACAGAATTTCATCACTTTTCCCGTTCTAGGGCAGGGATCTCGCGAAGAAACGGGAAAGCCTTTGTAAACGATCCGCGGCGTTGTGGGACGTGGATGAGGACGCAGAGGTCGATTTCTAAGGGCTTCTAATGTTTCGAGGCGTCGATTGGGCGTGCTCGCTTTGAGGCAGCCTCGACGGAGGATCCACGCATGCCTCTCGTGCCTCTCGTGCGCCCTATCGGTGATCGGAATGGCATAAGATGGGAAAATTCCGATTCGGTGCTGCCCGTCGGGCGGCCATCGATTTGGGGAGCAAAGGAAGGGCATTGCATGATTCGACGAAGAGAATGGCTGCTTTCCTCGGTTGCCGGCGGCGCATTGCCGGTTTCCGCTCTGGCCCAGTCTGAAGCACGCCCGAAGAACATCGTCATTTCCAGCGCGAATGGTTTGATTGCGTCTGCGCGAGCCATGCAGATGCTCAAGGCGGGCAGAGACACGCTCGACGCCGTGGTTGCGGGCGTGAACATGGTGGAAGACGATCCAAACGACAGTTCGGTGGGCTATGGCGGGCTTCCCAACGAGGATGGCATCGTGGAACTCGATGCTTCGCTGATGCATGGTCCCACTCGCAGAGCGGGTGCCGTGGGAGCGCTGCGCAACATCAAGCATGCTTCCAGCGTGGCCAAGATGGTGATGGAGCAGACGGACCACGTGATGCTTGTGGGCGAAGGCGCTCTTCGCTTTGCCCGCATGCACGGCTTCCCGGAAGAGGAGTTGCTCACGGAAAAATCGCGCCTCGCGTGGATGGTCTGGAAGCAATCCTTGCGCGATGGCAACGGCCACAACAACTGGCGCGAAGGCCTGGATTCCCCGAACTGGCAGCCGGAGCAAATTGGCGATCTCAAGAAGCGCTTTCCCCATGCCGATGCGGCGACGCTGGCTTGGGCGCTCGACAAGGCGCTGCATCCGCCGACAGGGACGATCAATTGCCTCGCGCTGAACGCGAAGGGAGAGATGTCCGGCGTCACCACTACCAGCGGGCTTGCGTGGAAGATCCCCGGCCGCGTCGGCGATTCACCAATCATCGGCGCGGGTGTGTACGTTGACCAGGAGGTGGGAGGCGCGGGATCCACCGGGCGCGGGGAAGAGAACATCCGCATTTGCGGCGCGCACACCGTGGTGGAGAATATGCGCCAGGGAATGTCTCCCAAAGACGCGATCCTCGATGCCCTCAAGCGGATCAGCCGCAATTTCAACCACGACAAAAAGCGGCTGATGATGTTCGATATCAATTTCTACGCCCTTCGGAAAGACGGCGTCTTCGCGGGAGGCTCGCTGTGGAATGGGCGGCGCTGGGCGAGCGACGGCAGTTTCGTGTCGACCAAGTTCGCCGTCAACGACGGCGCGGAAAGCCGCCTGGAAGACTGCGTGTATCTTTACGAACGGCGCTGATCGTGCCGCCTTGCCGCTGGGATCCCCCGGAGCGGAGGGCGAACGGGCGGCCGGTTTCATTCGCCCTCCTCGCAATGCAACTCTTTTTTTGACCCCCGCTCCAGCGCTGCGCTACAATCGAACTGCGGGGTGGAGCAGTCAGGTAGCTCGTTGGGCTCATAACCCAAAGGTCGTAGGTTCAAATCCTACCCCCGCAACCAAC
>JBDIBK010000098.1:0-16246 GCA_039812845.1 Bryobacterales bacterium | reverse complement strand
CAGGTTCCGTTTAAGCCCCAGTCCGCCTCGGGTGCCCCCGCCGGGCGTTCGTTTGCGGATCGGCCGGGGCAGGGAAGGCCACGCCGCGATGAGGAACGGGCGGAGCGCCCGGCAGGCCGTGCGACGGATCGGGGCCGTGGGGCTCTGCCGTCGCCGGAACGGGAATCCTCCGGCCGCGCGGGGCGTCCCTACGCGGCGAAGACCAGGCCGGGAGACCGGCCCGCGCAAGGTCCGCCGCCGACAGGCGCAAAGAAAGCCCAACGCTCCGGCGAGGAGGATAGCGCCACCCGCAAGACGCTGGACCGCGTCCTCTCCCGCGCGGGCGTCGGCTCCCGCACCGTGGCCGCGGAGTGGATTCGCGAAGGGCGCGTTCGTCTGAATGGCCGCATTGCCCGCGACCCCGATGTATGGGTCGATCCGGAGAACGATCGCGTCACCCTCGACGGGCGTCTGCTGCGCCCGCGCGACCGCCTCTACGTGCTGCTTTATAAGCCGCGCGGCTATCTCTGCACCAGGGAAGACCCGGAGAAGCGCCCCACCATCTACGATCTGCTGGCCGACGTGAAGTCGTGGGTCTTCAATGTGGGCCGGCTGGATCTGGATACGAGCGGGCTGCTGATTCTCACCAACGATACCGACCTCGGCGAATTGCTCACCAATCCGGTCTACAAGATCTCGAAGACCTACCTGGTGAAATCTTCAACGCGCCTCGATGACGAACAGCTCCAGCGTCTGCGCGATGGGGTCACGCTGAGCGATGGCGTCACCCAGCCGGCCGAGGTCATCCGCCTGCGCGACAGCGAGAAGTATACGCATCTCGCCATCACCATTCGGGAGGGCCGGAACCGGCAGGTGCGGCGCATGCTGGAGGCCGTGGATTCGAAAGTCCTGAAGCTCGTTCGCACGCACATCGGCCCGATTTCCATCGGGAAACTGCAAATCGGCCAGCACCGGCCGTTGAGCGCCGAGGAGGTGACGACGCTCAAGGATTTGGCGGAGGCGGCAGCCGTCGGCGGGAGCGAAGAAACCAAATCGTCCAGCAAAACCAGTGCCGCCAAGCAGCGCATGCACCGGAATCGCGAAGAATCGAGCGAACGCTGGTCTTCGCATGAGGACGACTAGGCAGCCATTCGCGCCTAAAGGGAAAGGCCGCCATCCACGGCGATCACCTGGCCCGTGATGTAGCAATCCGGTTCCAGCAGAAAGCGGATGGCGCGGGCAACATCCGTGGCGCGCCCGTAACGCGGAATCGCATCCTCGTCGAGGAAGCGCTGGTACTTGCCCGATGCGATGCTGGTCTGCGCCATCCCGGCGTCCATCACGCCCGGCGCCACCACGTTCACGCGGATATCGGTTTGGCCGCGGCACTCCTTGGCGAGGATGCGCGCCCCGAAGCTGAGTGCCGCCTTAGCGGTGGCGTAGGGTGTGGAACCCGCCACCACGTGCATGGCCTGCATGGAGCTGAGCAGGACGATAGCCCCCCGCGTGCCTTCGCCCCTCATGCGCGCCGCGGCTTCCCGCGCCAGCAGCAGCGGTCCGGCGAAGTTGATATCCATGGATTGCCGCAGCACGTCTTCGAAGCTCGCTTCGGCGGAAGCTCTGGCGGGGTTGCCGACGAAAATCACCAGCCCATAGAGCGGCCCAGTCTCATCGAGCAATCGCGTTCGGTCCGCCGCCTCCGTCAGATCGGCCTGGTGCAGGGTGGCGATAGGTTCGAGCGCCTGGGCCCGCTCCTGGCCGCTGGAGTAGCTCACGTGCAGGCGCGCGCCGTCCTTGATGAGGTATTCCGCCGCCGCCGCGCCCAGCCCGCCGGAGCCCCCGGCTAGCAGGATGGCAAGATCGCGGATGGCGCTTGGGCGCGAAACCGGCTGTGGCGAAGCGGATGGGCCAGTTGTGCTCATGCGTTGCTCTCCGTGCGATTGCGGCCGTTGGCCGAGGCGCCCGCTTCCGCGCCGCGAAGTTCTTCTTCCGGCGTTGCCAGGTAACCGCCCGCCACAATCACCAGAAACATCGTCAGAATCTCGCTGTCGCCGAGGTTGTATTCAAACAGCCCTCCCACCAGAATCGCAATCAGGCAGGCGATCACGGCCAGATGCACAAACCGCTCAGGGGAACGCGATTGCCCGTGCGAACGCGACGAGATCCGCTGCAGCGCTCTCTTCTGGTGAAGGAAAAGCACCGCGAACGCCGCCATCAGAAAGAGCACCGCCGGCGCTCCGCGTTCCGCGCCATAGTGCATGTAGATGCTGTGCAGATGGCCGTAATAGCCTTCGGGGAAAGGGCGGTGGATCCATGTGGGCGCATATTCCTGGACGTGGGACCCCACACGCTCCGGCCCCAGCCCCACCCAGGGATGGGCTTTGATCATCTCCACGCCCGTCCAGAAGGTGACCACGCGGTGCTGGTTCGAATCTAGTTCACCCGCCGGGTGAAAGATGGAAACAAAACGCTGCTGCACCACCGCGGGGCCGAACGCCAGCAAGGCCACAAACGCCAGCGGAGCGGCCAGCACCAGCCACCGCCGGTAACACCAAAGCAGGGGAAGCGCTCCCGCCGCCGTAGCGATCCAGACGCCCCTTGTATTGCCCAGGACGATTCCCGCCAGGAGCAGCGCGAGCGCGGCCGCCCCCAGCATGGTGACGCGGTGGCTCCGCGCGGGGCCGAACAGCAAAAGCGCGGCCAGCACCAGAGCCACCAGCATTTCCTGCCCGCTGAACGTCATCCAGTGGCTCATGAATCCGGTGATGCGGGATGCGACATAGGCGGTATAGAAATCCACGCCGGCCTGCTGGGCGGCAAGATATTTCCAGACGAACTGCCCCATCGCGAGCAAGGCGCTGGCGCTCGCCACCAAGATCCATCCGAGCGCAATCCGCAGGAAATCGGTGGCTCCACGGAGCACGGCCATGGTCACCGGGAGCATCAGGAAAACGTAGAATTTCTTGATCTGCGGGAAGGCCATCCCCGGCTCCGGCGAGAAAGCCAGAGAGACGAAGAACCACGCCACGAACAGCCCCAGTGGAATCCACGCCCGCGGCCACGGCAGGCGAATCCGGCCCACGAGCACGCAAAGCAGCGCGACGCCCAGCAGAATCTGGCTCACGGGTATGGAAACGAGAATGGCGATCGCGGAGCCCATGATCGCAACCCGCGCGATGTAATGCCAAATCGAAACGGCGATGAGAAACGCATCGCCTGGCACGGTTTCGCTGCCATCGTTTTCGGGCCGGTCTCGGCTGGGTGGCCTGGGTGTCATGGGCTGTGCGTTCTCAGTATGCCAGAGGCCCATGCCGCCTGTCCGGGAACGCGTGCCCGCCCGCTGTTGTTCCCGAGAGCGCCGAATGGCAGAATGAATCGTTTGGGCGGCCCACGGACTTCCCGCTCTTGAATATCGGATACCCCTTCCACGATGACCGTCTATCTCCTGCGCCATGCCATCGCCGAGAACCGCGCTTTCACCGGCCGCGACGAAGACCGCACGCTCACCGAGGAGGGGATCGCCAAACTCGGAACCGTTCTGCGCGTGGCGGCTCGCGCCGGAATGGACCCTCGCCAGATCCTTGCCAGCCCCTACGCGCGCACCGCGCAGACTGCATCCATCGCCCGGCGGACGCTGGGCATTCGCAATGAGGTGTCCTTGAGCGATGCACTCACTCCAGAGTCTTCTCCAGAGGAGGCGTGGGCGGAAATTCGCGATTGGGAAGAGGAGGCTCCCCTGCTCGTCGTGACGCATGAGCCCCTCATCAGCAGTTTGCTCAGCTTCCTTCTGGGCGTTTCCCCGCACCTGCACGATTTTCGAAAAGCGGGTCTCGCCATGCTGGAAGTGCACCGTGCCGGGGCGAGGCCGGCGGCATCCCTGCGCTGGCTTCTGACGCCCGCTCTGGCCGCCGCGATTGCGCGCGAAGCCGGCGATTAACCGGCCCCACCCTCCGCAACCGGGAACGCGCGTCCAAGCCATTCGAGCGCCTCCGCGCGGGTGTGCAGCACCCCTTCCAGGCGCTGCTCTTCAAGGCCCCGAAGGATCTCCCCGAAACGCGGCCCCGGCCGGTAGCCGAGGGCGATCAGGTCCTCTCCCCGCAGCAGCGGTTCCGGGTGCAGTTCTTCCTCTCCGAAGCGCTCCAATGCCTCCTCGGCGAAGTGCAGGTTGTCGAGCTTCCCGTGGCTTGAAAGGCAATCCACCCGGTGCAGCGCGAGGTGCTCCGCAATGCGCGGCTGGCCCAGAAAGCGCTTGAGCGTGCTTTGCCGCATCTCGCCCAGGTGCATGAACTTCATGTGCCCCGCCACCAGCGCTTGCACCTGCTCAATCTCGGCATTTGCATAGCGCAGGCGCTCCATGGCCTCGCGGGCAATGCGCATTCCGGCTTCCACATGCCCATGGAAGCGGATGCGGTCGGAGAAGCTCTGCGTTTCCGGCTTGCCGATGTCATGGAACAGCACACCCAGCGCGAGCGTCAGGCTGGGCTTTTCCAGAAGTTCCAGCATGCGCATGGTGTGCGCCCAGACGTCGCCCTCCGGATGAAATTCGGGTGGCTGCTCGACGCCCTTCATGCGCGACGCTTCCGGCAGCGTCCACGCGAGCAGGCCCAGATCGTCGAGCATCTCCATGCCCCGGCGCGCGCCGCCTTCGGTGAGGATGCGCGAGAGTTCGTCGCGCACGCGCTCGGGAGCGATCCGCCGGATCTCCGCCGCGTGAGCGCGAATCGCGGTGGCCGTTCCAGATTCGACTTCGAAGCCCAGGCGGGCGGCGAAACGCACGGCCCGCATCATCCGCAGATGGTCTTCCGCGAAGCGCCGGCCCGGTTCGCCCACCGCGCGAATGCGCCGTGAAGCGAGGTCTTCGCGCCCACCGTGAAAGTCGAGCACCGCTCCGGTGGCGGGGTCCTCATAGAGCGCGTTGATGGTGAAATCCCGCCTCCGGGAATCGCGCTCCGGCGTCTCCTCGAAGCGCACCGCATCCGGCCGGCGTCCGTCGCCGTAATCCCCTTCGCTGCGGAAGGTGGCGATCTCGGTTTGAAAGCTCCCCGCGCGGCGAAGCATCACGCCGAAGCTGGCGCCCACGGCGATCGCATCCGGGAAAACTCGTTCAATTTCGGAGGGGTGGGCGCTCGTGGCTACGTCGTAGTCGCCCGGTTCGAGGCCAAGCAGCCGGTCTCGAACGCAGCCGCCCACGAGCAATGCCCGATGCCCCGCCTGCCGCAGGCGCGCAATGGAGTCGAGGGCGAGAGCGCGGGAGGATTCAACACTCATTTCTGCCGTCGCAATCGGGAAAGCCCCCGCCAAACGCGTAAGCGGCAGGGATCGTCGGGAGGGAGCCAAGCGCCGAAGCGGGAGCTAGCGGCGTCCGCGGCGCGGAGCGGGCCGCTCTTCCTCTTCCTCCGCCACGTACGCTTCCTCGTTCACCTCAACATCGTCGTCGTCGGTCTCGTCGTCGGTCTCTTCGACGATGTCCACGTCCTCATCCCCATCCGCCGCACGCGCTTTCCTGTCCTGTTCTTCGAGTTGTTTCTTGGTCGGCTTCTTGGGCTCCGGCTGCTCGTGGCGGTAGTCGTGATCGTGGTAGCAGGAGCAGCACCGCACCTTAGCCGCGGCGTCCTCCACGATGGAGACGACGTGATGATTAGTGAGGCGTTTGCACTTGACACAAAAATCGTCAATGGTATCGCCAAGTCGAATACTCATGCGCACGGTCCGTTCACAATTTCTAACCATATCGTGCAGGAACGGGAATGGCAAGAATTCTCTTCCCGGCGGGTGCGGAGAGGCTGCCGCTCCCACGCCGGTGAGGGAACGGACATAATGGTGGAGGGGCGTTGCCGGATCCCCGGCGGGAGCGCCCCATCTTCGCGGCGTGCAACGCGCCGCGGAAACGCGAGAGTATCGCTCCCCTGGCAAGACTGTATGTGGCAAAAAGTTGCAATCGTTGGCGTGCTGGTGCTCGCTGTGGGTGCCGTGTCGTACTGGGCCGGGAGCCGCTCGCGGCGCGACACCGTGGCCCCGTCCGCGCCCGCGCCGGCGGCGCCGGAGACCAGTCCCGCGCATATTCTCCTCACCGGTGTTGTGCGCGCGGCGGATCCGGTAAACGTGCACCCCGATACCAGCGGCATCCTGCAATCTCTCCACGTGCGCAAGGGCGATACGGTGAAAGAAGGGGACCTGCTGGCGATCGTTCGCAACGATGCCTTCGACGCCGTTGAGCAGCGCCTGGCTCGCGAGCACCAGGCTCTCACGATCCGCGTTGAAGCGCTCGAAAAGTCATCCGCTCAAGCGAAGCTGGACCTTGCCCGCGCGCGGTCGGAGGCGGAAGCGGCCCGCTCCAAAATTGAATCGGCCAAGAACGAAGCGGACCGGCAGAAGGAACTCTTTAACGCCGGCGCAACTTCTCGAATCGCCTACGAGAAGGCGCAGCGCGAATGGGATGCGGTCCGGAACCAGAGCGCCGCGGTCGATCAGATTCTTTCGGCCGCGGAATTGCGCGTCAGCGTGGAAGACCGCAATCTCGCCGCGGAGAAACTGGCGCTCGAAGACAAGCGCGCCGAATGGGAATCCGCGCGCGGCGACGTCCAACTGGGCGAAGTGCTTGCCACCGTGGAAGGCGTTGTAACCGATATCCCGGCCGAGGAGGGCTCCGAAGTGAGCCCGAACGGCGAACCGCTGCTCGTGATCGCGCCCACGGAATCCACCCGCTTCGCCGTCGTGCAGCCCACGGAGGCGGAGATGCGCCGCATCCGCGTCGGCCAAACCGTTGCTCTCCGGCCGCAAACCGCTTCCGACGTCCGCGAACTGCCGGGAAGGGTATCGGCGTTCCGGGGCGCGGAAGTCCTGATCGAGTTTGAAGACTTTGAGAACAAACTGCCGCCGGGCACCGGCGTCCAGGCGGAAATCGATACCAGCGGTGGATCGGTGGCCAGCGCGGCTGCTCCTCAGGCTTTCTTCAGGTTCGCCACAATGTCGTCCTTCAGCCTGGGCACATAGTTTGTCAGCCTTTGCTCCAGCCCTTCCTGCTTGGTTGGGAGCGCCTCGATACGGGCCAGGGCGGGCTTCGCGCGCTTGCCCATCGCATCGATCGCTCCCAGCGCCGCCAGCGAAAGATAGAGGCCGTTCCCATCCATCGGCGCGAGTTCCAGCAGCGTGCTGAGCGCGTCGTTCACGTCCTTGCCCTGCCCGTAACACCCGAGCGCTTCCGCCGCGGCGATGCGCACGTTCGGGGCCGGGTCCTTCAACGCCGCGCGCAGCTTGGCGGCATGTTCCGTCACGGACTTTTCTCCGCGCATCAGAATGCCCATCACGGTCCAGTAGCGGACGGCGCTGTCGGCATCGTCGAGCGCCTTCAAATCGAGCGGAGGCTGGCTGCCCGTGCCATAGCCGTCGGAAGCCGCCAGCGCCGCCGCCAGCACGCGTTCCATCGGATACTTCCCGTCCGTCCGCGCCATGTCGTAAGGCGTCGATCCCTCGGAGCGCTTGTGAACCTCATACTCCGGCAGAATCCCCACGTCCCGGACGCGCTTCATCCAATCGAGCGTTGCCGTCCGCAGTTCCTTCAGCTTCTCCTGGTGTTCGGGAGACTGCGCCAGGTTCCGGGTTTCCCAGCGGTCCGATTGCAAATCGTAGAGTTCCTCGTAAGGCTTCGTCTCCCAGAAATGCGTCATGGGCGGCTTGAGCTTCCCCTCGTCATAGAGCTTCTTCCAGATCCGCGTCGTGGGGGTTTCAAACATGTAGGCGATGTGCTGCCCGTAGATCTTGTGCGGCATGAACTCGCGCAGATAGACGAAGCGCCCATCGCCGCAACTGCGCACGCAGTCGTAGCGTTCATCCATGCGCCCGCGGAACCCGAACTCGTACTTTCCCGGCTCGGCGGGAGCCGCTCCGGCGAACGCTCTCCCCTGCATCCAGGCGGGCGGGCGGCCGCCCGTCAGGCTCACGAGGGTAGGGGCCAGATCTACAAAGCCGATCCGCCGGTCCGACGTGCCGCCGCTCTCATATTCCGGCGGCGCCAGGTGCCGGAACTTCTCCGGAACGTGAAGGATCATTGCGACGTGCAGCCCGGAACTGTAGGGCCAGCGCTTGCTTCGCGGCATCCCGGAACCGTGGTCGCCATAGAAGAACACGATCGTGTCTTCGGCCAGCCCGTCCGCTTCGAGCTGCGCCAGCACTTCCGCCGCCTGCCCGTCCATGGTCGTGATGTTGTCGTAGTATTGCGCCCAATCCTGACGGACCTCGGGCGTGTCGGGATGGTAGGCGGGCAGCGGCGCCTTCGCGGGATCGTGTACGGCCTTGTGGGGCCGCGTCCGGATCTGGCTCTCGTGCGTGATGGTGAAATTGAAAACAGAGAAGAACGGCTGCCCCGGCGCGCGCTTCCGCCAGTGGGCGGTCTTGCTCGATTCGTTCCAGATCTCCACCGGCTCTTCGAGGTTGTAATCCTTCTTGGAATTGTTGCTTACGTAATAGCCCGCTTCCCTCAGCAGCGTGGGATACATCTTCATGGAGGGTGGCAGCTTGACCACGCTCCGCATATTCTCCCCGCCCAGGCTGGTGGGATAGCAGCCGCTGATGATCGTGGTGCGCGCCGGAGCGCAAACCGGCGCGTTTGACCACGCACTGGTATAGCGCAAACTCTTCGCCGCCAGCTTGTCCAGGTTGGGCGTGTCCGCGTAGCTGTCGCCGTAGCACCCGAGTTCGGGTCCGATATCCTCGCAGGTGAGCCAGAGGATATTCGGCTTGGCGGAAGCCTTGGCGCAGGACGACGTGCCTGTGCTGAATCCCGCCGCCAGCGCCGCGCCGCCCAGCACGCCGCCGAACCGTCTCCGTGAAATCCTCTGCAGTGCAGCCCCGTCCATGGATGTCCCTCCGTCGCCCAGTCTATACAAAGCGGGATGGCCGTTGGGGAATGGCAGCCAGCGCGCTCTCGCGGCATTGGAAATTGGAATGTGGACGCAAGTGGACATAATGGGCGCAAAATTCCGCTATTCTGAAATAGGGGCGGTTCTTCTGGGAGTAATAGGACCGCCCAGTTGCGAAACCGCGGGATGTCCAAACACAAAGCCTTTCCATTTTCCACGACAGAGGGTCTGCCAGTTTCCCCGTCCATGGGGCCCACATTAGCTTCCGCCCACGTGAGCCCGCCGGACAACAACGGACAGGATCGCGTCCTCTTTCTTGTCGCGCTTTCCATCCCGATTGCCATGGCGGCGGCGCTTGTCGCTCAGGGCCTCACCCACCTCATCGGGTTCTTCACCAACCTGGCGTTTTACGGGAGATTCTCCTCCGCGTTTATCTCGCCCGCGGCGAACAGCCTCGGCATCTGGGTGATTGCCGTGCCGGTCTGCGGTGGGATTGTCGTCGGCCTGATGGCGCGGTATGGCGCGAAGGCGATTCGCGGGCATGGCATCCCCGAAGCGATGGAGCAGGTGCTGTTCAATGAAAGCCGCGTGGCACCGAAACTCACCTTCCTGAAGCCGCTCTCCTCCGCCATTGCGATCGGAACGGGCGGGCCATTCGGCGCGGAAGGCCCGATCATCGCAACCGGCGGCGCAATTGGTTCCTTGTGCGGACAACTGCTGAAGACCAACGCGGACGAGCGCAAAATTCTCCTGGCCGCGGGGGCGGCGGCCGGAATGTCCGCAACCTTCGGCAGCCCGCTCTCCGCGCTCTTGCTGGCAATTGAACTGCTCTTGTTCGAATACCGGACGCGCTCCTTCGTCCCCGTGGCCTTTGCGAGCGTCATCGCGGCCGGAATCCGGATGGCGTTCCTTGGGTCCGCCCCCATTTTCGGCATGCAGCCGCTGCCACCCCCAGGCGGCCTGGCAATCGTCGGTTACATCGTGCTGGGCGCGATTGTCGGCGTCACTTCCGTCTGGGCGACGCGGACGATTTACTGGATTGAAGATGCGTTTGAGAAGCTGCCCATCCATTGGATGTGGTGGCCCGCGATCGGCGGCCTGGCCGTCGGCATCGTCGGCTACTTCGCCCCGCTCAGCATGGGTGTGGGCTACGACAACATCGACAATATCCTCGACGGCTCCCTGATCGGAAAAGCGCTGATCGTCCTGCTGGTGCTGAAGTTCGTTTCCTGGAGCATTTCGCTCGGCAGCGGAACCTCCGGCGGCACCCTCGCGCCCCTGTTCACCTTCGGCGGCGCGATTGGCTCGCTGCTCGGCGCGGCCGCCGCGAGATTCGCGCCCGCAATGGGAATGGACCACCGAACCGCCGCGCTCGTGGGCATGGCGGCGATGTTCGCGGGGGCTTCCCACGCCTTGCTCGCCTCTGTCGTTTTCGCGTTCGAAACCACACTGCAGCCCTTCGGCCTCCTCCCCTTGCTGGGCGGCTGCTCGACGGCGTACATCATCTCAAAGCTCATGATGCGCCACTCGATCATGACCGAAAAAATCGCCCGCCGCGGTCTGCGCCTGAACGCGGATTATTCGGCCGACCCCCTCGCCCGAATGCTCGTGCGGGAAGCCGCAACGCCCGACGTGGTCTATCTCCGGGATACGCAAGCCGCGGGCGAAGTGGCGATCTGGCTTGGCTCCGGGAAACCCGGCAGCACGCATACCGGCTTTCCGGTGCTCAACGGCAACCAGAACGTGATCGGCGTTCTGACGCGCAGGGACATCACCAGCCCCGGCGTCGATCCGGCGGCGCTTCTGGGCGCGCTCATTCGCAGGCCGCCCGTTGTAGTCGAAGAGTCGTCGTCAGTCCGCGAAGCCATCGAAACGATGGTGATGGAAGGCGTCGGGCGCTTGCCGGTGGTGAGTTGCGAAGATGGCTTGCGGCTTACCGGAATCGTTACCAGAAGCGATCTGCTGGGGATGTACGGCAAGAGCCTGCACGAATCCCATCACTTTGACCGCACCATCCGCTTGGGTGCCGCTGCCAACGGCGCCGCCAAAGGGAATCCTTCCGGCGGCGGCTATGAGCCTGCCTGCGCCGACTGAAAAGCGCGCGGCGGGCGGCACGCTTCGTGATCGCGGCCAGTGCCAGATCAACGGAAGCGCGCCGCCCCAAGTGCGCAAAGCGATCCTCGGTTAGGAGCGCAAGGCGGCCAGTTGGGAGTCCGCCGCCATCGGGTGCTTGCCCGCTGCTTTCTGAAACTTGGCGGCTTTCCCGCGCAAAGCCCCGGCAAGCCGGGCCCAAGCCTTTC
The DNA here is from genome assembly GCA_039812845.1 of Bryobacterales bacterium. GTDB lineage: Bacteria > Acidobacteriota > Terriglobia > Bryobacterales > Bryobacteraceae > JACTMJ01. Next base: position 5,109 of record JBDIBK010000098.1, on the reverse strand, counting down.
GGTCCGCCGGCCGGGCCCCATCGTAGCCGATGGATCGCCATTCCGGCGCGTTCGGATCCAGGCCCGTCGCCCGCACGAAATGCGCATCGCTCACAAAGAAGTGATTCCTGTACGGAAACAGAAACCCTCCCTTTTCGCGATGCACTGTTCGCGCTTCCTCATAGTTTGAAAACCAGATGTTCCAATAGGCGGCCATCTGGCCGCTGGCGTAGAGCAACTCCGCCGTTTCAATGGGTTCGACGCGCGCTCTAAGCGCGGGCCAGTCAGGCGCGCCTTGCTCGATGGCGATGACGTTCAAGGCGTGCTTGCGCTGCACGGCCTGCGCCTGTAATTCGCCGCCCTGGGCGAGCGCGGGAAGAATCGTGAGCCTGCGTGAGGCGGCGTCCCGGCGGATGGCGTCCGTGGAGCGAAGATCCTTCAATAACAGCGTGGCCTGGCGCCGGAATTCGGCAACCGTGGGCGGGGATAAACGGGGTGACATAGGGCTCCCTTCATTGTTTGCGCCGCGGCCCGATTTCCGGCATGAATGGAGTTTTCGAAACGTAAGGGATGAGAGGGTGCGTGGGCTTTCTCGGGCAAGGCGCCCCTCCGGCGCTCTTCCCGTAGAATGGCACTCCGGTTTTGCCGCTGTCAAGATTCGCTCGCGCCGCAATCGCCGCTGGCGTGCGATCTGCATGTTCTTCTGTGCGCTCCTCAGATTCCCGGCTCCAGATTCCGCCGGTGCAAAAACCGATTGAATTCCAAACCCCGCCGCCGCATACAATGGATGGATCACCCTCCATGTATTGCACTCCCTCTCTCCGTGCGCGCCGCTTGCTGGCGCTCTTGTTTCTGGCTGTCACTCTCTGTCTTGCACAGAGCCTGCCGCCGGGGCTCGAAGAGCGGATTGACCGCCTGGTTTCTACCCGGATGTCCGAGCGGAGCATCCCGGGGATTACGGTCGCGGTTGGAATCGGAGATCGACCTATCTGGTCCCGCGGTTACGGCTTCGCGGATCTCGAAAACTTCGTGCCCGCCACGGAACGCTCCCGCTACCGTCTGGCTTCGATTTCGAAACCGGTCACCGCGGTCGCGCTTCTCCAATTGGTGGAAGCGGGCAAGGCCGGTCTGGACGATGACGTGCGGCGCTACGTCCCCGAGTTCACTGAGAAGCAATGGCCCGTCACGCTGCGGCAACTGCTGAGCCACCTCGGCGGCGTGCGCGGTTACAACGGCACGGAATCCGTCACTACCGTGCATTACACAAACGTGCGCGACGGCCTTGCGATCTTTGATGCCGATCCGCTGGCGCACCAGCCGGGCAGCAAGTATCTCTATTCGAGCTATGGCTTCAACCTCGCCGGCGCCGCCGCCGAAGCGATCGCCGCAAAACCGTTCCGGCAGCTTCTCAAGGATTCGGTCTTCGAACCCGCCGGCATGTCCAGCACGCGCGACGACGATTCCTTCGCGATCATCCCGAATCGCGTTCGGGGTTACCGCCGAACCGATGCCGGCGAAGTGCTGAATTGCGAGTTGGCGGATACCTCCAGCAAGGTGCCCGGCGGCGGATTGATCTCGACCGCGGCCGATGTGGCCCGCTTCGGCCGGGCGGTTATGGACGGTGTGCTGCTCCGCCCGGAAACCCGCACCCTGATGTGGACGTCCCAGCACACGAACGACGGCAAATCCGTCGGTTACGGCCTCGGCTGGGGTGTCGCGGCCTTCCAAGGCCAGCTTCGCTATTCGCATGCTGGCGGACAATCCGGCACCAGCACCTATCTCGATGTGCTGCCGAAAAGCCGGATCGTGGTGGCGGTGCTCTGCAATTTGCAGGGCGCGCCCACGAGAGAAATCTCGGAACAGATTCTGCAATTGCTGGACGAGTCGAAGCTGGAATAGCGCAGCCCTTCTGTTTTTGCAAAACCGTAGTTATTATGGTCTTGCAGGAACTGTACGAAAATGTCCTGGATTGGGACGGTGACCTGGGTCACCGTACACTGGGGGAATCACCCGGTATACTGAGCATGAGGTTGCGATGAACAACTCCCTGAAATTTGGAGCCATCACCGTGGCGATCCTGGGCGTGGTCCTGTGGCTGGCGATTGGCGGAATCGATGAATCCAAGGCCTACTACAAGACCATCGACGAAGTGCAGGCGCTGAACCGGACGGAACTGGAGAAGCGGCTGCGGGTGGCGGGCGACGTCGCGCCGGGTTCCATTGTTCGGGACGGCGCGCTGGTTCGCTTCGTCCTGATGCAGGAAGAACACCGCTTGAACGTCGTTTACGATGGCACGGATCCTCTGCCGGACACCTTCCGCGACAACGCGCAGGCGCTGGCCGACGGCCGCATGCAGCCGGACGGCACGTTTCACGCCAAGCGCATACAGGCCAAGTGCGCATCGAAGTATGCGCCCAAGACGCCCGCGGGCGACGGCGCGGCGGCGGCAATGAATGAGAAGAAGACGTCGTAGCGCAGCCGCGATCGGCACGCGCATCGCAGGCGGAACATACTATGGAAAATCTGGGTTCTCTTTCTATCCTGCTGGCATTCCTGCTGGCCGCTTATGCCACGCTTGCGTCGTGGATCGGGGAATGGAAAAAGCGCCCGTTCCTGGTTGCCAGCGGGGAGCGCGCGGTCTACGCCGTCTGGGTGACTCTCACGATCGCGGCCGGCGTTCTTGTCTATGCGTTGATGACCAACGATTTCCGCCTGGCCTACGTCGCGGGCCATTCGAACCGGGATCTGCCCACGCTCTATAAGTTTGCCGCGTGGTGGGGCGGGCAAGAGGGGTCGCTTCTCTTCTGGTCCTGGATTCTCGCGAGCTACAGCGCGGTGGTGGTTTTTCAGAACCGGCGCAAACACCGAAGAATTCTGCCCTACGTCATCGCGATGCTGATGGGCACGATGACCTTCTTCACCTTGCTCATCACCTTCATCGCCAGCCCGTTCGAAGTGCTGGCGGTGGGCAAGCTGATCACGGCCGTGCCGGACGGAAACGGACTCAATCCCATCCTGCAGCATCCGGCGATGGCCATTCATCCGCCGTTCCTGTATCTCGGTTACGTCGGCTTCGCCGTGCCTTTCGCGTTTGCCATGGCGTCGCTGATCAAGCGGGAGCCCGGCGAGGCCTGGATTCACACCACACGCCGCTGGACTCTCGTCACCTGGCTCTTTCAGAGCGCCGGCATCCTGATCGGCGCGGGCTGGGCCTACGAAGTGCTGGGCTGGGGCGGCTATTGGGGATGGGATCCCGTCGAGAACGCATCTCTGCTGCCATGGATCACGGGCACCGCCTTTCTGCATTCGGTGATGATGCAGGAGAAGAAGGGCATGATGAAGGTCTGGAATATGGTGCTGATCTCGGCCACGTTCCTGCTGTGTATCTTCGGCACCTTCCTCACCCGCTCCGGCATCATCAGTTCGGTGCATTCGTTCGCCCAATCGCCGATTGGGAACTGGTTTATCGGCTTCCTGGCGCTGGCGATCGCGCTGACCATCTACCTCATTCTCGACCGCATGGACTTCCTGCGCACGGAATCGCGGATGGATAGCGTGTTGAGCCGCGAATCGAGTTTCCTCTTCAACAATCTCCTGTTGCTCGCAAGCTGCTTCGCGGTGCTCTGGGGCACGCTGTTCCCGGTGATCTCGGAAGCCGTCACGGGAGAGAAGATCAGCGTCGACGCGCCCTTCTTCAACCGCGTGATGGTGCCGATTGGGCTGTTCTTGCTGCTGCTCACGGGGATGGGTCCGCTCTTCGCGTGGAGGCGCACTTCCATGGACAGCCTCAAGCGCAACTTCATGTGGCCCGGCGTGGCCGCGCTCGCCCTGATCGTGGCGCTGGTTGCCATGGGCATGCACCATGCCTATGCGGCGATCTCCCTGGGCTTCTGCCTGTTTGTCGCGATTGTCATCGTCAACGAGTTCGTGAAGGGTTCGCTCGCACTCAGCAAGCGCACCGGCCAGTCGATGATTCCGGCCATGGTGGAACTGACGCACCGCAACACGCGGCGCTACGGCGGCTACATCGTCCACATGGCCATCGTGATTATGTTTGTCGGATTCACCGGCTCCGCGTTCAATAAGGACGCGACGGTGGAGGTGCCCATGGGCGGGAGCTTTCACCTTGGCGGCTACGACATGCGCGTGCGCGAACTTACCCATGGGGAGAATCCGAACTACCTCTGGAATCACGCCAAAGTGGATGTCTACGTGAACGGCAAGTGGCAGGTGACGCTGGAGCCGGAGCGCCGCTTTTACAATGCCAGCCGGCAGAACACGTCCGAAGTCTCCATCCGGCGCTCCGTGCGGGAAGACCTGTACCTGAACTTCGCCGGAATGTCGCAGGACGGCGAGAAGGCCGTGATACAGGCCTACGTCTTTCCGCTCGTAAGCTGGATATGGGCCGGCGCATGGCTGCTCTTCTTTGGCACCTTTGTCTGCCTTGTGCCCTCCAAGGTGGAGCGCCAGATCGCCCGCACGAAATTGCTGCCCGCGGAACTCGTCGAAACGGAGCCGGAGTTCGAGGAGATCCCGGCGCAAACCGGAGATTAGCGCCGGCGAGAATCAGCGAGGGGCGGGCCGGACGTTCAATCGCCGTTCACCGCGAAAGTTGCAGGAAATGCCGGAAGGAGCCAGAAGGAAAATCGGGAATGATCATCGCTTCCTCTATAGCCGTTGTCGTGATTGTGCTGCTCTATGTGCTGCTCATCCGGCAGACGGATTTGCCCTATGTGGAGCCCGTTTCCCCTGTCGCGCATCTCGACGAACGGAAGGCCGCCATCTTTGAGAACATCCGCGACTCCAACTTTGAATTCCTGATGGGGAAGCTCTCCGCCGAGGATTATCAGCAGACCAAGAACGATCTGCAGAAGGAACTGGCGGGCGTGAATGCGGAGATCGAGAGCGTGCTGGCCAGCCTGGCTCCCGTGGATCTCGCCGGGTTGAGCTCAAAGCGGAAAGGGACACCGAAAGCGGAAGCCCTGCCGCCGGTCTCCGCGGGCAACCGCGCCGCCGCGGTGGCCTGCCCCCATTGCGGCGCCAGTTTCGCGAGGCCCATGCGCTTCTGCGGGGAATGTGGAAAGCCGATGGAAGGGGACGCGCAGTGATTCTCCAATTTCTAGCCGGGGA
>JBDIBK010000097.1:0-16270 GCA_039812845.1 Bryobacterales bacterium | reverse complement strand
GTCTTCCGCATCACCCAGAAAGCCTGGCTCCTCCGCCGCCTGGAAACCTGGGAGCGCATCATCGCCGATTCCCGCATAGCCAAAGTCCGCAAACAGCACCCCAGCGCCGCCGCCCCCGCCTGCCTCGCCCTCAGCCTCCTCGAAGCCAAGGAAACCGAGGAAACCCGCTTCCACCACCGCACCGCCGCCCAGCGCAAAGTCCACGAATCCGCCCTCGACCGCCTCGAAGCCAAACTCAGCGCCGCCCAGCAGCGCCGCGAAGTCAAGGAAACTCAAACCGCTGTCCGGAGCCGGCCCTCCATCCATACCCCAGTTGCCAGTGGCCGTTCCTTTCCAAACTTCGGGAAGCACTCGTGATCAAGCGACAAAGCATTCTCAAATCGACGCGCGAGCCCAAAGACTCGGACGCCGAGGTCTGCACCCGGCGCAAGGGCAAGCGGCTGACCGATGCCGCACTGTGGATATCGGCACAGAGTGAACGAACGGTTCGCGCATAGGGATTCCTTGTTCTCAGTCGAAGAGTGCAGTCCATTATCCTTTCTGGTTATCCTTTTTCCCACCCATCGGACAATCGGTCCGTCGGCGATGCGCTGGGCGATACGGCTTGGGTCGAGATTTTCGGTTTGTGCCGCGCTCTTGCGGTTCGAGATTGCGCTCCCGCTTTGCCTGCAGTTCGACGATGACATCCTTGCGGCCGAACGGCCGAACGGTACGCGTGGCCTCGCGCAGCCGGGCCAGATCTCCGGAGAGACGGACGTCCAACCCGAGGATCTCACGCCACTTGGTCGCTGGGTAGCGTTCGGCCTGGGCGGGGCAGGCCAGCCATTCCGGTGCTGGAATGATCTCGGCGGCGTGCCCGGCTAAGAGGGCCAGACAGGTTTGGCGGTTTTCGTCGTCACGATGTTCATGCCACCCCTGCCGGGGTTCCGGTTTCTTTTTTGGTATTGGTACATTCCGGAGCGCTCACGCACCCCGCTGGCTCAAGCCTCCTTTCGGGCTGGGGCTGGCTTCTGCCACCCTTCGGGATTGGGGCGGTCTTGGTCTCCGCTGGTGGGGGCATGCGGCGGTTCGTTGGAAAATGTCGAGGACGATTCTTGCCGATTGCGGCATGGGAAAAAGCGTGAAAGGATGAGGAGTCCTCAGCCGGGCTGTTCGGCGATTCTCGCTCGAAAGAGGGGATATGGGAAGACTACTGCATCTGGCATGCATCCTCGCGATCACGGCGGGTATGGCCGCGTCGCAGCCGGTGAACCGGTGGGTGGAACTGGCACGCGACGCGGAGGGCGGGCGCAGAGGCAGCGCGGTGCGCTACGCGCCGGGAACGGGAGCGTTCTTCCTGTGGGGCTTCATCGACCACGATCCGGAATTGCTCCAGGAACAGCCGCTGATGCGGACACCCGAATACGACGTCGTCTCTTTCGATGTAGCTTCCAAAGCGTGGCGGAGCCATTTTCCTAAGGAACAGGAGCGTGCGTGGTCCAGGGAGTTGCCGCTGGCGTACATCCCACGCACCTACGCCGGCATCACGAGCGGCAGCGAACGCACGGTGATGCGCGGGGACACCGCCGATGCGGAGGGGACTCCGCGGCCGGATCTCAATATCGTCGCCGACCAGGTGGCCTATCACCCAGGGCTGAAGGCGCTCGTCTACTTCGCGGGCGGGCTCACCGCCGCGTACAGCCCGGGGGAGCGACGCTGGCGCGACTTGCACCCACGCCGGTCCCCTCCGCCGGTGATGGGCGGCTCGCTCGCCTGGGACCCGGTGAACCGGGAGATGGTGCTGTTCGGCGGCGGCCATGTCGCGGAGCGCGACGCTTCGGGCAAACTGGTGGGGTACACGGGAACGTGGATCTTCAACGGCGAGACTTGGCGCGAGCTGCCGACCGGGGCGATGCCGCCGCCCCGCATGAATTCGCGGCTCGTCACCGACGAGCGAAACGGCGTTCTGGTGCTTTTTGGAGGGGACGGACAGAGCCACTATCTCGGAGATACGTGGCTCTACGATCTGAAGACGCGCACGTGGCGGCAATCCAAAGCGGAGGCCGGTCCGGAGCCGCGCGCGGGCCACTTCACCGTATACGACCCCGTCTCCGGGCTGACCCTTATCGGCGGCGGCTATAATCACCGCGACCTCAACGATATGTGGGCCTACGACGCGGCTCGCGACCAGTGGAGCCGGATTGAATCCGCCGTGCCCGCCGGCTTTACGATTACGGCCGATATCGATCCGGAGCGCCGGCTGATTCTGCTGGTGGCCAATACGCGACGCCCCGGCGACGAGAGCACGTGCAATGTTCTTTATCCGGCACGGACGACGTACGGATTCCATCTCGACTCCGGGCAGCTCACGATGACACCGGCGAGCGTGAAGTACGAGCCGATTGCCAGGCGCGTTTCGGAAGCGGAGGCTGGCGGCCACGCACCTCCCGCATCCATGCCGCCCAACCGGTGGGTGATGCTGAGCGATGGAACGCGGGGTGCCCCGGCGCGGACCTGGGGCTCGGCGACCTTCGATGCCGCGCGCGGGTGGATCCTCTATTGGGGCGGCGGGCACTGCGGCTACAACGGCAACGACGTGGATGCCTACGATGTGGGCGCGGGCCGCTGGCGCGCGGGCGTTTCCGGAGCGGAATACCCGGAACGGCTCTGGGACCCGGGCGCGCGTTTGGGCGGCGTCACTTTTCGCGGGGGGCCCTGGACGACGCACGGCCGCCGCGTTTATGCGCACGACCCCGTAAGCGGAAAACTCGTGATATACCTGCCGATCCGGCTGACTTCCGGCTACGATCCGGAGGCGCTGAAGGACTTCCCGGCCGACCGCACGGTGGCGCGCGACGCGCTCGTCCAGACCCCGTCTTCGTATACGCGCGCCGCCACCATGACCCTCGATCCGGATTCGGGGGTGTGGGAATTGTCGGGCGCGGCACCGGTGGCGGGCCTGGACACACTGGTTTCGACGCCGCGCGGCGTGATGGCGGTGAACGTACACTGGCGGGCGCGCCTGAGCGACACCGGCTATCAACTCACACGGCCGCCGGATATGCCCGCCACGGATGCTTCCGTCTATCTGTATGTCGCGGCTCACAAGCAATGGACGCGCCTCGGCGGCGGCACGTCCGGGCCGCAAAATCTTTACGAGATGACCAGCCTGGCCTACGACACGAAGCGGCAGCGGCTCCTTTTGCACGGAGGCGGCGAGAACCGGGACGAACTGTGGGCGTTCGATCTCGTGCAACGGAGATGGATTCCCCTTGCGCCGCCAAAGCCGTGGCCTGCCGCCAGCCGCGAGGCGGTGTATCTCCCGGCCGCGGACCGCATGCTGATCTGCGGCCCCGCGCCGGAGGACCGGCGCACGCTGGCGGTCTGGTCCTACGATCCGGACCGCAACGTCTGGCAAAGGGAAGCGATCTCTTTCGCGCAATCGACACCGCCGGGCGCGGCCGGCCAGAACCGCGCCATGGTGTACGACGAGAAGCGAGATCTGGTGCTGCTGGTGCTCGGCGATACCCAGGGCAGCGCCGCGGTCTACGGCCTTCGATACGCGCGATAGGTGATTGGCAAGTGAGGACGGCTTGGCGGATGCGTGGAAAACGCCTGGCTATTCTCTGTCTGCCGGTGACGCGGCGACGATGGGGCTCTGGGGGCGGCTGGGACATTTGCTCCGGTGGGGGCCTTGTGCTCCGATAATAGGGAAGCGGTTCTCGTTGCATTTGTTCCGCGGCGGCCGCGGCGCGACGGGGCTTGAGTTGCATGGCGAACACACCCACCCCGATTCCGAAACTGCGGCTGGTGGACCTGGCGTACCTGATTCTGCTGGCGGTTTTCGTCGTGGCTTCGTTCCGAATCGAGCTTGGGGCGATGGGGGCGCTGGCGGGGGCTCTGCTGGTTCTTGCGGGTTTCGTTCTGGGGATTCGGCATTTGCGGGTGTTCGGGAAGCATTTGCTTTGGCCGCTGCGCAACCGGCTGCGGGTGACGTATGTGTTCATCGGGGTGGTGCCGATCCTGCTGATCGTCATCCTTACGGCGCTGGGCGTTTATATCGTCACGGGAGAGATCGCCAGCTTTCTTCTGAACAGTGAACTGCATCGCCGGGAAAGCCTGTTGGCGGGCCCGAGCGAGCTGGTGGCCACCACCCCGGTGGCGGAGCGGGGCGAGATCGTTCAGCGAATTTTTCCGTACTTTGAAGCGCAGTTCCCCGGCCTGCAGCTTTGCGCCCGCAGCCCGGAAGGCACATGGAACTGGCCCCCGGAGAATGCGTGCGCGTTTCCCCCGCCGGGCTGGAACCGGACGGGCGGTTTGGTGTCGCGGGAGAACCGCCTCTACGTGTGGGTGTATACGCATCCGAACGACACCGAACTCAGCGTGATGATGCCGGTGACGCGCGCGTACCTGAACGGGCTGGTGCCCGGCCTTCTGGATGCCGAGATCGTGGGGCGCGTGGAGCCCGCGCCGGGCGTGGGTTCGGATTCCGCTTCGGCCGGGCCGCGCTTCTACCGGTTCGGCCCGAACCGCCCTGGAATCCGCCAGCCGGCCAATGCGCAGGAGACGCCCCCGAAGGCGAATCTGCTGGATTTCAGCGTCAACTGGCAGACGACGCTCAGCGTGGCCGAGTGGACGAAACCGGGGGGCAGCGAGCCGGCGCTGCTCACCTTCAATACGCGGCCCTCCGCCGTCTGGGAAGTGCTCTCGCGCCGGGACACGCTGCCGGGCGCCGGAATCGATTTCACGCAGTATTTCGCCGTGATGCTGTTCGTCTCCGCCTGCGTGCTGTTTCTGATTGTGGAAGCGTGTTCGCTGATGGCGGGAATGGGGCTCTCGCGCAGCATCACCCAGGCGGTGGAGAACCTCTACGAGGGCACACAGCACGTGATGCGCGGGCAGTTTCAGCACCGGATTCTGGTGAAGGGGGAGGACCAACTGGCGGACTTGAACCGGTCCTTCAACCGGATGACGGAGAACCTGGAAACGCTGGTGGCGATTTCGAAAGAGAAAGAGCGGATGCAATCCGAACTGGAGATTGCCCGTGAGGTGCAGGTGGGCCTGTATCCGAAGGAAACGCCGAAGTTCGAGAATATCGAGCTGGTGGCGATGAGCCAGCCGGCCCGGATGGCCTCCGGCGACTACTTCGACTATCTGCGATTGGAAGACGAGCGCATCGCGTTCGCGATTGGCGATGTGGCGGGCAAGGGGATCTCGGCCGCGCTGCTGATGGCTTCGATTCAATCCACGATGCGCGCGCAGTTGCGGCCCTATCTGCCGCGGGCCCGCGGGTCCGCGGAGACAGACGAATCCCCGCGGGAGGCGCTTTCGACCGCCGTGCTGGTCTCCAGGCTGAACCAGCAGATCCACCAGTTCACGAGTTCATCGAAGTTTGCCACTTTCTTTTTCGGAGTCTACGATGACCATAGCGGCACGCTGCGATACACGAACGCCGGGCATCTGCCCCCGATCCTGCTACGGCGGGGTGAGGTTTCGCGGCTGAACGTGGACGGTTTGGTGGTGGGGGCATTCTCGTTCGCCACGTACGAAGAGAGCGCGCTGCACCTGGAACCCGGCGACGCGCTGGTTCTCTACACCGACGGAATCAGCGAGCCGGAGAACGAGTACGGCGAGGAGTTCGGCGAGGAGCGGCTGCACGCCCTGCTGCTGGCCAACGGAGACAAGGATGCGCGCGAGCTGGCGGATCTGATCGTCGAGGCGGTGCGGGACTGGGTTGGCGACGCCGAACAGTTCGACGACATCACGCTGCTGATTGTGAGGAAGTTCCGAGAGGGGGAAGCGGGCACCGCATGAAAGTCCTTACCGCCGCGCAGATTCGGCGCATTGACCGCCAGACCATGGACGCGGGCTTCCCAGGGCTGCTCCTGATGGAGAACGCCGGGCAGCGCGTGGTGGAAGCGCTGGAAACGCTGGGCAGGGGTGCGCGGCCCGGTTCGCGCGGGAAGCGTCGCCGGGTTCGCCCGCTGCGCGAAGAGCGGGTCGTGATTTTCTGCGGCAAGGGCAACAACGGTGGCGACGGGCTGGTGGTGGCGCGGCACCTGCTCACGCGCTACAAGCCGGTATCCCTGCGCGTGGTGTTGACCGCCCCGCGAGAAGAACTCGCTGGCGACGCCGCGGCGAACTTGCGGATGTTTGAAGCGCACGGGGGCCGCGTCGAGACCGAGACGAGCCCCGACATGCAGGCGGCCACGCTGCTGGTCGACGCCATGCTCGGCACGGGGCTGGAAGGGCCGGCCCGGGAACCGGCTCTGTCGTTCATCCGGGAGTGGAACAACGGGTTTCCCCTGGCGCGCCGGATCGCCGTCGACGTGCCCAGCGGGCTCGGCAGCGACGGGCTTTCCGCTGGAGGCGAGTTTTGCCGTGTGGATGGGTGCGTCACGTTCACGGCGCCGCGCCCGTGCCATGTGCTGCCGCCCTTCTGCGATGCCTGCGGCGAAGTGATCGTCGGCCAGATCGGCACGCCGGAGTCGTTCCTGGAGGAAGACCCGGAGTTCAACCTCTCGCTCGTCACGCCGGAGCGGCTGCGCTTTCTGGCGCGGCCCAGGGACAGGGATTCCCACAAGGGCGATTACGGCCATGTGCTGGTGCTGGGCGGCTGCCGCGCGAAGCCCGGCGCGGTGGGGATGGCGGGCCTCGCCGCCTTGCGCACGGGCGCGGGCCTGGCCACGGTGGCCACGGTTTCGTCGGCGATCGAGAGCATCCTCGGCGTCGCGCCGGAACTGATGACGGCCGCCCTCGCCGAAACTGCGGAGGGGTTTATCGAAGCAACCGCGCTCGACGGCCCGGTGGGGGACGAACTGCTGCGCGGGAAGACGGTGCTGGCCGCGGGCCCAGGGCTGGGCGTGACGGCGGACACGCGGGCGATGCTGCTCTCTTTGATGGACGGCCCGCCGATGCCTCTGGTGCTGGATGCGGATGCGCTCAACATCCTGGCTCACGAAAGCGATTGGCCCGGCGATGGCTTGCTGGTGCTGACGCCCCACCCCGGCGAGATGGCGCGGCTGATGGGCACCAGCACCGCCGAAGTGCAGGCCAACCGGGTGGAGAAAGCCCGCGAACTCGCGATCGCGCGCAACGCGATGGTGGTGCTGAAGGGCCGGCGGACGCTGATCGCTTTCCCCGATGGCGAGGTGTGGGTGAACCCCACGGGCAGCCCCGCCATGGCCACTGCCGGGAGCGGCGACGTGCTCACAGGCACGATTGCATCCCTGCTTGCCCAGCATCCCAGCCGGCCCAAGCTGGCCGTCGCCGCGGCGGTATACCTCCACGGGCTGGCGGGGGAACTGGGGGCCGAGGAGTTTGGAGAAGCTTCGCTCATGGCGACCGATCTGCTGCGCTTCTATCCGTGCGCGTTCGCGCGCTGCGGAGCCGGGTGAATCGCGATGGAGCCGCCATTCCCCCTCATCCCCCGCGCCACCTGGCATGCGGACGGCAGCGAGGAAATGCTCGCGTGCGGACGCCAGATTGCGAGGGAACTCGGCCCGAGCGCCGTCGTGCTGCTTCGGGGCGAAATGGGCGCGGGCAAGACGACTCTGGCGAAAGGCATCGTGGAGGGCCTGGGCGCGGGCCGCGCCGACGATGTTTCCAGCCCCACGTTCACGCTGATGCACGAGTATTCCGGCCGGGCGCGGGTGATCCATCTCGATCTCTATCGCCTGGAAACCGAAGCGCAGGCGCTGGCGATCGGCATTGAGGAGTGGCTCGAAGAAGCGGAGGCGGCGAGCGCCGCCGAGCCCTGCCTGCTGCTGGTGGAATGGGGGGAGCGCTTCCCGGCGCTCTGGCCTGCCCGCCACGTGGAGATTCACATTTCGGTTGCGGATGGCCAACGCCGGATTGCGCTTTGCGGCCCGCCCGGGCCTTCCGATTCCCGCACCGATGCGGGCGGAGCGCGCGGTTAGAATTCCAGCCGCAAGGCTACCTGGCCCTGACGCGAATCGAATGCGCTGGTCGCCCGCCCGAAGGTGGGCGAACTGAGAATGGCGTCCGGCACGCTGTAGTTGGCGCGGTTGAGCAGGTTGAAGCTTTCGAGCCGCAACTCCGCGCGGAGCCGCTCGGCGATCGCGAAGCGCTTCTGCAGCGAGGCGTTCCACTGCAGGTAGTTCCCGGAGCGTTCGGTATTGCGGCCGATGGTGCCATACTGGCCCGCCGCGGGAGTGATTTGCGCGCGCGTCACACCGGGCGCAAGCTGAAACGGATTGCGCCCGCCCCCGTCGCGGAGGAGCGTGCCGTCGATATCAAGGATACGGTTTGTGTTCACGCCCAGCGGCGTATCCGTGCCGGAGTAGAGCGTCACCGGCATGCCGCCGCGCGCGTAGAGCACACCGGCCAATTGCCAGCCGCCGAGCCAGCGACGGCCTTCAAACACGGGCAGATCCCAGAGATAGCTGAGGTTGGCGATCTGGCGGATGTCGGTATCCGCCGGTCCGCGATTCAGCCCCCAATCGTTCGGGTTGAGGGGCAGCATGTTGCCTGGCAATTGCAGGTTGCTGTTGGGGATGTCGCTGACCTGATCGATCGATTTCGCCCAGGTGTAGCTGCCCGTTATCAGCAATCTTCTTCCGCGCCAGGTGAGGGAACTTGCCAGGCCGTGGTAGTTCGAGTTGGCGGCGGTTTCGAGGCGGGTGATGACGCCCACCGTCGGATCCGGCCGCAGCGCCTGTTTGAGGCCGTCGCCGCCGTTGGGCTGCGAGGCGCGGGCGAGGCGCGAGGCCACCGTCCCCACGTAGCCGACGCTGACCTGGAACGACGTGCCCAGCGAGTGCTCCACGGTGGCCTGCAAGTGCTGGGCATAGGGCTGGCGCATGTTCCGGTCTGGAATCACCAGGCCGCTTGGGATCTGCGTCGTCGCACCGGCAAGCAAATCGGGGAACCCGGGCGCGTTGTTCGCGACGCTCTCCACGAGCGGGGGATTGTAGCGGGTTAAGCCGACGAAATCCCATTCGAGCACGTTGTAGTAAAGACCCCAGGCAGCGCGGAAAACGGTGCTTCCGTCTTCCCGCACTCTCCAGGCGAGGCCGGCGCGCGGGGCCCAGTTGTTGCGGTCCGGCTGAAAGCGGAAACGGTCCGGGATGAGGCCGTTCACCTCCGCGGGCACGCTGTTTGCCTCGTAGCGAAGGCCCAGGTTGAGCGTCAGCCTGCGGGTGATCTGCCAATCGTCCTGCGCGTAGGCGTTGATCTCGTTCCCGCGCAAGCCGATGTACGGGTTCCCGATGTTGCGGCTGTAGGCGGCGGCGCGCCCGGCCAGGAACTGGTCAATGTTGTTGAAGCGCAACTGGCCCAGGAAGAGGGTGTTGTAGGTGCCGTTGTTGAACTGGATTCGCCGCGCGGCCACGCCCATCTTCCAGGTGTGCGTGCCACGCTGGAGCGTGAAATCGTCGGTCCATTGAAAATTGTTCTGCGCCGTGATCCGGCCTAGATACCGGGGGTAGCCGGCGGAACTGAGTCCGTTGACGATCAGGAAGCCAATCTCCCCGTTCACGGCCGGATCTCCCAGAAAGGGGCTGGAACCAAATGTGTCGTTGACGGCGAAACGCGTGAAGTTGAAGCGGGCTTCGTTCACGGCGGTCGCGCCCGGAGTGAAGACATGGTGGAGGGAATGCGCCTGCGGCCCGCTGATCGAATTGGCGCGCGCCCTGGAGGCGAGGAAGCCTTTGTCGTCCGTCGAACGCAGGTAGCTGGAGCGGGTAAAGAAGCGGTGCCGGTCCCCCGGAGCGTAGTCCGCGCGAACGAGGAAGGTGTGGGTATCGCTCACCTGGTTCAGGCTGGCCCGGAAGAGATTGGTGCCGGGCAGATTGGGCTGCGGGTAGAGGGCAACCAGAGGGCGCACCGCCGCCACGGCGCGCTGGCGCTGCGCCTCGCTCAGCGTCAGCACGGTTAGGGGAGCGGCCGTCCGGCGGATGACCGCTTCGTAGTTCCCGAAAATGAAGAGCTTGTTGCGGATGAGCGGGCCGCCCAGCCGGAAGCCGGGCTGGTTGTAGCGAACCGGCGGTTTCACGGTGTCGAAGGTGTTTCGGGCGGAGAGGGCGTCGTGCTGCAGGTAGTAATACGCGGCCCCGTGCCACACATTGCCTCCGCTGCGCGTGACCACGTTCATTACGGAACCGTTCTGCCGCCCATACTCCGCTTTGAAATTGTGCGTGATCACCTGCAGAGACTCGATGGATTCCGACGGGATCATCTGCTCGCTTGGGCCGCGGCCGGGGAACAGCCCGCCCTGGATTTCGTTGAAGTCATTCGAATCAATCAGGTAATTGTTGTTGCGCGTGCGCGCCCCGGCCACGGCAAACGGGCGATGCGGCTGGGTGGTGGGGTTCACGGTGGCCGTCAGGAATGCCTGGTTTCGGAAGTTTCGGCCTTCGACGCCGAGACTCATCGGCAGGTCCTGCATCTGGCGCTGGCTGTACCCCGCGCCCAACTGTGTGCTGTCGTCGCTGCCGACGACGGCCACCACATCGACTGTTTCCGAAGCGCCACGCACGGTGAGCAGTGCCGCATCGATTCGCCGGGATTCACCGGGGCCGAGGCGGATTCCGGCCTTGCGCGCGTCCCCCAAGGAAGGCGCGCTGACGGTGAGGACATAGTCCCCTGGCGGAACGCGCAGGAAGCGGTATGCGCCGTCGCCGCCCGAGTTCGTCACCAGCGACTCGCCCGAGGATTCGTTCTCCAAGTTCACTTTGGCCGCCGAGACGCGCGCGCCGCTAGCATCGGTCACGAACCCCTGCAGGGCGGCGGAAACGCTTTGCGCGCCGACGAGGGAGACGGCCAGGAGAAACCCGGTGGCGAGAATCGCGAACGGAAGGGAGCGGAAAAGAACACGTGCCATGGTTGGTAGATCCGTGCGAGAACGGGATACTTTCAGCATCCCACGAAGCATCCGTGCATTGAGCGATTCAGGAGTGGCGCGAGGCTTGCGGGGGCGATGGCCCCCTCGTGAAACGGCTGGCGGCAATGTTACACTCCGAACGGAAGCCAATTCCGGCCGGTGTCGGGCGCGGGCTTCAAACCCGTTGTGCGCTGCGTCTCGCAGTGCAGGTGAGTTCGACCCTCACTGGCTTCCGCCAACTGCTTTCCTTCTTATCGCCAGCCGAGTGGCAGCATTGTTCACTCTAGGCCGTTCCCGCGAGGCTGGACCCGCAAGACTGAATGTTTCCTGAGCGAAACCGTGGGCGCGATCCGCAACTTCGCGAAGCGTTCCGGGTTCAGGAGTGCATGGTCCCACGAGGGGCGAATGCAAGGAGGAGACAACGATGACATTCAGACAATTGCTCATGGGCGCGCTCACCGCCGGGTGCCTGCTTTCCGTATCCGCCGCCGCGCAGTCAACGACGACGGTGGTCAAAGAGGGCAAGAATGGGGGCACCTACGAGAAAGTGAAGACCCGCGACGGGAACGGCACGGTCACCACGGAGAAGACCGCCACCAGCGCCTCCGGCAAGACCGCCACCAGCACGCGGGTGCGCGACAAGAACGGCTCCGACGGCGAGCGCGGATACACGTACACACGGACGGGACCCAACGGCAAGACCCGCACCGAATCCGAGACCTTTACCAAGAACGATGACGGGACCCGGACGCGCGAACGCTCCGCCACCGGCAGCGCGGGCAGAACGCGCAGTTCCACGCTGACCGTCGGGAACGGGCAGGCCACCAAGACGGTGGTGCACCGCAACGGAACGACGACCACGAAGACCAGAACCCGCGGGAATCGCTAGGAATTCCGCTGCGCCTTCCCGAGACAGCCGGCTGCCCGAGCCGGCTGCACGGGCGGGTTTCCCGCACCCGCCGCTTGCGCCGGAGCGGATGCCGTATCGGGGTTCCGGACGCGCCGCAACAGACGGATTCCCGTCCCGCGCCGCCGCGGGCAACCGCCCTCCCGAATCTCCCGCGCTGCCGCTTCGAGAAGCACGCCACTCTTGCAACGCCATGTGTTTGTAACGCGGGCGCGTTGTCGCACATAATCTAGGTTAATGGCAGGCCTCGCCCGCCCGGCGATTTCCCGTGTCAAATTGCAATGTGGGGAGCTGAAATGCGTCCAGTGCTCCGGGTGTTTGTGCCAGCGTTGTTGGCGGCGCTCGCCGTGCCGGCTCAGCCCGTCTCGGTACCCCCGGCGGCTCCGACCCCTCGGGCCGCCTCGGGAACGGCGACCGGCCCCGCCGGGGAGAATCGCCCGATGGAAGCCCCGCGCGCGGGGGCGGTGGAGACCTTTCCCCTGAGCCAGTTGAAGCCGGGAATGCAGGCAACCGCGTGGACCGTATTCCTGGGGAACGACGCCGAGGCGGTGCCGATCGAGATTATCGGCCTCTGGAAGAACGCCTGGGGTCCGCGGCAGGACATCATTCTGGGCAAGATGGGCGGCAAGGCGGCGGAGACGAACGTCGCGGGCGGAATGAGCGGCAGCCCGGTCTACATTGATGGCAAGCTGGTGGGGGCCGTTTCGCTAAGGCTGAGCGTCTTCTCGCCGGATGCCATTTGCGGCATCACTCCGATTGAGCAGATGCTGGAGATCAACGAGTTCGACGATACCCTGCCCCCCGGCGCGAAGGTTCCCGAGAAGGCTGTGAACACGGCCAGCGTGCCGCTTCCCGACGGGCTCGCACGGCAGGTGATGGCGGCGGGCGCGCAACTGAGTTCGCCTCTGGCGGGCGCGCAATTGACGCCGATCGAAACGCCGCTCGCCTTCAGTGGCTTCACGGACGATACCCTCGACACCTTTGGCCCGATGCTCCGCCAGATGGGGCTTCAGCCGGTGCGCGGGGGAGCGGGCGCGGCTATGAATACCGCGAAACCAGCCGCCGGGTGGGAAGATTCGCTGCGCCCCGGCGCGCCGGTGGCGGGCGTGCTGGTATCGGGCGATATGTCGATTACCGGCCTGGGCACGGTGACCTATAACGACGGCAAGCGGGTGCTGGCATTCGGCCACCCGTTCTTCAATTTGGGACCGGTGAGCATGCCGATGGCGAAAGGCGAAGTGCTGATGGTGCTTTCGAGCAAATTTCAGCCCAACAAGATCGCTAACGCCACGGAGGTGGTGGGGGCGCTGCGCCAGGACCGCCACAGCGGGATTATGGGCGTGCTGGGCGAGAGCGCCGAGATGGTTCCGGTGGCGGTGAAGGTGCGCAGCTTCGACGAAAAGAATCAGCTTCGCAAGGAGAAGGATCTCGGCTTTCAGGTGTTTGTCCACCAGAAGTGGACCCCTGTGCTCATGATGATGACCCTGTTCAATTCCATCAATGGGCTGAACGACTTCATGGACGATGCCACTTACCGCTTTCAGGGGTCGATCGAATTCGAGAACAACCAGAAGATCGAACTCTCCACGATTCGGCCGCAGGAAGATCTGCCCATGCCGGCGCACCTGATGCTGGCCGGTTGGTGGGCGGACAAGTTCAACCAGCTCTTCCAGAATTCCGTGAACGCGCCCCGCGTGCGGAGCGTGGATATGACGGTGGATTTGCTTCCGGAACGGCGGATCGCCGCGATTGAGAACGCCTGGATGGACAAGAGCGAAGTCCACCCCGGCGACACCGTGAACGTGAAAGTGTTTCTGCGGCCCTACCGGGGGAAGCGCCTGGAGCGCAGTTTTGCCGTGAAGATCCCGGCGCAGATTCCGGCCGGGGAGCACCGCCTGCTGCTTTCCGACGCGGATACCCTGAACCGCCAGCAGGCGCTGGTTCGCAATGCCAACAAGCACCTCGATCTGAACCGCACGGTATCCCTGCTCAACCAGGAGCGCAGCAACAACAAGCTGTATGTTTCTCTGGTGCAATCCTCGCCTTCGGTCTACAAGGAAGACAAGGTGATGCCGCGATTGCCGGCCTCGGTGCTGAACGTCATCAATCCCACCAAGGACGCGGGCCGAAGCACGGTGAATCTGAACCAGACGATTGAAGAAACCGCCGCCATCCCCTTCGACTACATGATCGACGGAAGCCTGGCGCTGCGGCTGCATGTGAATTGACGGCCGCCCCTTGGAAATCTGATTGGAAAACGGGAATTACGCAACGATGATGCGCACACTGTCGATCGCTGCCCTGGCCGGGCTGCTGCTCTGCCCCGCACGGGGAGTGGAAACCGAAACCTGGCGGCAATCCAGCCACGAAGACCTGGCTCAAGGCAAGCGGGAGCGCATCGCGCTTCGAAGCGACGGCCTGCTGACGCTCTCTCCCGCACTGAAGGAGCTGCTCGACACCTCCGCCGATGCGATCTGGGCGCTGGCGGCGGACAGCAAGGGCAACGTATACACGGCCGCGCCGTCGCCGGAAAGCGAGAAGCTGCGGATCTACCGGATCTCTCCGGCGGGCAAGGCGGAATCCATCGCCGAAGTGGACGGGCTCGCGTGCTTCGCCCTCGCGGTGGACCGGCAAGACCGCGTTTATGCCGGAGTCTCTCCGGATGCCCGCATTTTCCGCATTGCCGAAGGGAAGGCGGAACTCTTCACGGGTCTCCCCACGGCGTACGTCTGGGCGATGGCCTTCGACTCCAAGCAGAACCTGCTGGCCGCGACGGGCGACAAGGGCGTGATCTACCGGATCGACGGCGCGGGCAAGGCGGCGGTGTATCTCGAAACCGACGAGACGCACGTGCGTTCTCTGCTGGTGGACGCGGGCGACCAAGTATATGCCGGGACGGCCCCCAGCGGACTGGTGCTGCGCGTTTCTCCAACGGGAGAACCGTTTGTGGTTTATCAGGCGGCCCGCGAGGAGATTACGAGCATCGCGCTCACCCGGAACCATGAGATCTTCGTGGCGGCGGCGGGCGCCAAACGCGGCCGGGGAGTGCGGCCCGCTCCGGCCCCGCCACTGGCCACACCCCCGCCTCCAGCACCAACCGCGCCGGCGACGGCCGCGGCCACAACAGGCCAGCCACAGCCTCCCCGTCCAACGCCCACCGCTGCACGACCGGCGGCGGCGGGCGGCGCCGATGTCATCCGCATCGGCAAGGACGGCTTCCCGGAAACCGTGTGGGAGAGCGAGCGGGACATCGTCTATGCCCTCGCGGTGGACGCGAAAGACCGGGTTGTTCTGGGCACGGGCAATGAGGGCGAACTGGTGCGCCTGGAGGAAGACCGCTTGTTCACATCTCTTCTCGAAGCGCACGCGGAACAGATCACGGCGCTGCTGCCGCTCCCGGATGGGGGGGTCGTGTTTTCCACAGCCAACATCGGCAAGATCCATAAGGCCGGGCCGGGGCTTGCCGAGGACGGAAGCTTTGAAAGCGAGGTCTTCGATTCCGATTTCTTCGCAAACTGGGGCAGGGTGAACGTGGAGGGGAAGGGGGATGGAGACTCCCTGCTGGTGCAAGTGCGGTCTGGAAACGTGAACCGGCCCCAGAAGAACTGGAGCGCCTGGTCCCAAGCCGTGCGCGTTGGGGCGGAGAACTCCGTTCGCGTCCCCGCTGCCCGCTATGTGCAGTGGCGCGCTGAGTTGAAGGGCGCGGGGAGCGCTCCAGAACTGCGGGCGGTGGAACTCGCCTATCGGAGCAAGAACTTCCCTCCGCGGATCACGGCCACCGAGGCGACTCCTCCGAACTATTCATTCCCCCCGCGCCTGCTTGCGATTGCCGCGTCGGACAAATTGACGCTGCAGCCGCTCACCGGCAAGACGCGAGCCCGCTCGACGCCGCTCCCGCTGGGCGCTGGAGGCGCGATTTCCATGAACTATGCCAAGGGCCATGTGGGGGTTCGCTGGGCGGCGGAGGACACCAACGGGGATGAGCTTAGCTATGCGCTGGAGATTCGCTCCGCCGGAGCGCCGAACTGGCTGCAACTGGCGAAAGACCTGACGGAGCCGCAGTATTCCTGGGATTCGAGCGCGTGGCCGGACGGACGTTACGAAGTGCGGATCACGGCCAGCGACCGGAAATCGAATGTGCCGGAGGAAGCGCTCGAAGGCAGCGCGATTACGGACCCGTTTACGATCGACAACACCAAGCCGCGGATAGAGGCGCTCTCGGCCAAGCGGGTGAACAACGCGGTGGAGATCACGTGGACGGCTGCCGACGACCGCAGCCCGGTGCGCAAGGCATATCACTCCGTGAACGGCAAGGAATGGGCGCGGATTGAGCCGGAGACCGGCCTCTCCGACGCCACTTCGCTCCGCTATGCGCTCCGTCTGCCGGAGGCGGCGGCCGCGCCGGGATCCGTGGTGGCGGTGCGGGTATTGGATGAGTTCGACAACGAGGCGGTGGCCAGCATTGTCGTCCCCGCGAGGTAGCACGGTGCGGGCAGGCCGGGGCTGGCGCGGCGACCGGCGCCGGGCGCGCGCCTAGGCTT
>JBDIBK010000096.1:0-16397 GCA_039812845.1 Bryobacterales bacterium | reverse complement strand
TTCCGCCATCTCCCAGCGCTACTCCGGAAGCGCCCCGGTTGGCATCCACGCAGTCTCGGGATACGAATGCCTAGGGGATTCCCAGGGAGTTGTTTGATGCTGCGCCAGCTTTCACGACGTGCCTACAGCATAGCGCCGGCGGACGCCTTGACTTCATCAAGCGGCTTGACGGAAGATGCGGATTGCTTTGCAGCGGAATCGCGTGGGCAAGTGCTTGGCGTTGCTTCCGCCCATCGCGCAAGTGGCATCTCACACCCCCATGTCCTCGGATCGGAACAGGAGAAACCTGCAATGAAAGAGAGAGCTTCGAACAAGCGTTTCCCCTGGATGGCGGCCTTGGCCGCTGCGATGCTGCTAACCGGCTGTGCGGAGCAAGCCGCCGTCAAGGAGAAACCCGTGCCAGTAACGCTTGAGACCAAACCCTTTGGCAAGACGCCGTCGGGCGAAGAAGTAACGCTCTACACCCTGAGAAACGCACGGGGGATGGAGATCGCCGTCATGAACTACGGCGCGATCCTTACCTCTGTGAAGGTGCCCGATTCGCAAGGCCGGATTGCGGATGTCGCGTTGGGCTTCGATTCGCTCGACGGCTATCTGGAGAGGCAGCCCTACATGGGAGCCACCGTCGGCCGTTACGCCAACCGCATCGCCAAGGGCAAGTTCGTCCTGAACGGGAAAACGTACACCCTTGCCATCAACAATGGAGCGAATGCGCTGCACGGCGGAATCAAGGGCTTTGACAAGAGAGTGTGGAGCGCCAACGCCGGAAATTCCGATGAGGGTCCATCCGTGCAACTGACGTATGTCAGTCCCGATGGCGAAGAGGGCTACCCCGGCACGCTGACCACCGTCGTTACGTACACGCTCGGCAATGACAACGGCATCCGCATTCACTACAAAGCCACCACCGACGCGGACACGGTCCTGAACCTCACCAACCATTCCTATTTCAATCTCGCTGGTGCGGGCAAAGGTACGATCCTCGATCACATGGTCACGATTTATGCGGACCGCTTTACCCCGGTGGATAGCGGGCTGATTCCTACTGGAGAGCTTAGAAGCGTCGAGGGTACGTCATTCGATTTCCGTACGCCAGCCGCCATCGGTGCCCGGATTGACGACACAGGCGATGAGCAAATCAAGCTTGGGGGCGGCTACGACCACAACTTCGTTCTGAACGAAGACAATGGCAAGATCCGCCTCGCCGCGAAAGCGAGAGAGCCGGTGAGCGGCCGTGTGATGGAAGTGTTTACGGATCAGCCGGGCCTCCAGTTTTACACCGGCAACTTCCTGGATGGCTCCGTCACCGGCAAAGACGGCGTGCGCTACGGAAAGCGCTTCGGATTCTGCATGGAAACCCAGCACTTCCCGGATTCCCCCAATAAGCCGGAGTTCCCGTCCGTCGTGCTGAAGCCGGGCCAGACGTTTGAGTCAACCACGATCTACAAGTTTTCCACGGACGCGAGCAAATAGCCGCACGAAACACCCACCACACTCGAACGGGCTAGCGTCGGCATGCGTTTCCGGCAGCCAGATCCCGCCTCCTGAAAGGGGAACGCGCCGGAACCGTCTATCGGCGGGTTGCCCGCTCCGCCGTCAGGCCGCTGATCACGTCCCGGGCGCGGATGCGCCAGGTGCCGGAACGATCGTTGAGCGCGAAGGGTATTGCGACCTGTGCGGTCCCCTCCCGAACCGTGTAGTTTGCGCTATATGGCCGAACCAGCTTGCCGGTGGGGTCGAAGACCTCGACATGAACCACGGAGAGATCCACAGGCTTGCCACCCTCGTCAGCGAGTTGGATCGCCAGTTCCGGCGTGATTTCGAGTTTCGCAATCCTGGAGCGGCGTTCCACCAAAAGCAGCGGGCTGGCCGGCGAGACCTCGATTGTCGGTGCCGCCAACCCTCCCCGAAGCAGGTCGTAACGGACCGTGCGCGATGGCGGCAAGCCGATGCGGGCCGCCTCTGTGGGCAGCGCGCCAATGAGGCGCGACGCTCCGAACGCACGCACCGTGGTCAGATACCGCCCCGGAAGCGGGAATGCCGGCGTCACGTTGATCGGGCCCGGCGCCTGCCGCGAAATGCTCTTGCGTTCGGCGGCAAAGAGCGGCGTTGCGCGCCAATGGCAGCGCTCATCCATGCGGCCGGTCTGCTCATCGGCGTATACGGTGCCGCCGCGGGCGATGAAACGCTCGATGGCGCGGGCCTCGGCGTCGGAGAGCGCGATCGAATAGGGCAGGATAAGCACCTTGTACTTTTCCAGCTCGCCGCTTTCAATCTGCGGAGTCGCCAGAAACCGGAACTGGATGCCCTGCTGTTCCAGCGCCTTTACCCACTCATCGCGCCGCTTGACCAGGCTGACATAGTTCTTCGAAGTGCGGTTTACATTGGCGATGGTCGGTAGGATCTCTCCATCCTGAATCCACGCGCCGCGGATACTCGCCATCGAGAAGTGAATGGCCACTCCATCTTCGCGCACCTTTGAGTTCATGAACACCCGGCCGATGCCGGATTGGATCTTCCCGAATGCCTCGGCCAGATCCTTGCCCTGCTCGCTCAGCGTCAGGTCGGGGTTCAGAATGGTGTAGTGCCAAAAGATCGAGGCACCGGTATGCCCATAGAACAGCCGCTCCCATTGCTCGTGGTGCAGCGCCGGGCCGGTGAGCCCGTACCCCGTGAAGCCCGTAAGCAGAATGCCTGGGCGGAAGAGATGGTGCATCGGGTTCTGATTGCCGCCGGAATAGGGCTGCAGGTAGTCGATAATCTGGTCAATCTCATACCAGTTCGCGCCATTGTGCGCGGTGGGAACCTGCGTGCCGGATATCGACGCGGGCGCTCCCGGATCGATCTCGCGCACCATGTCGCGGGCTTTCCCCAGAGCGCGGATGAATTCTCGCTCCATGTAGACCCGGTGATCGGACCAGGGTGCAAAGTTCCCATGCCGCTGCGCCTCCTCGGTCGTCATGGGCACCACGTTGCCCCAGTCTGAGAATGAGGTGCCCCAACTCGCGTTCAGCGCGCGGAGCGAGGGGTATTCCCCTTGCAGCCAGACGCGGAAACCGGCCAGCGCGTCCGGAGACCAGCCGACATCGAACGCGTCGGTATACGTGGTCAATGAGGATTCATCGGCCAGGTAGTAAGCGAGCGGACGGAGCGGGGCAATTTTCCCGAGGCGTTTGTTGAGTTCGTCGCGAAGGTTGGCGTCGAACTCCGGGGTCTGCAGAATGACGTTGCGCGTCAGATACTTCTTGTCCTTGGTTTCCGCATACGCCGCTTTGCGCTTCGCGTAGGCTTCGTTGCGGTAGGCGTAGATGCCGAACACGTCGTGCAATCCGGCGCTGGCGATGATGCGAAAGTTGCGCTGGGCACTCGAAAGCGTGGTGATTCCGACACGCCGATACTGATCGTCCAGAGCCGGCGTCCATGGCTGCAAACTGGGCGGGCCGTACCACGGCATGATTACTTCATAGTCTTCCCACTTGCGATTGCGGGAGGCGAAGGTGACGGGCAGTTTCGCATCGCCGGCGTTGATGAAGCCGGAGTGCGTAAGTGGCCGGCCAGCCGTAAGCGTCGCGCGGCCATTGCCCTCCGCCCGCGCGAGCACGCGATCAAACCCATCCACCAGTTCCACGCTGGCATGGCCGGCTCCCGTCCAGGTCACTTCCACGGTGTCGCCTTCCGAGATGGGATCCTTCGAGGTGGCGAGCTCCGTTACCAGATTGGTCCGCGCTGGGGCCGTCGGCACGTTCCAAGTGCCCGGCGCGTCGGCTTCTCGCCCCGCCGCGTAGATGAGGCTTCGCACCAGCAGCGCATAGAAGCCCTCCCACTGCTCCGGCGCGACGAAGCCCTTCGCGGTGTGGGGAATCTGCCAGCTAATGCCCGCATTGCGATAGCCAAATGCGATCACCCGGCCCTTGCCTTGCTTGCGAACCGCGATCACGGGCGTTCCCAACTGGTTCACCGCCAACACCCGCGCATCGGGCGTGGCCGCGTAGCGATAGTTTTCGACGTATTCAAAAGGAAACGACGCAACCGGGATGGATTGTGTGATGTAGTGGCTCTCCCCCTTCTTCCAGGCCCCGCCTTCCGGCTTGCCGGGCTCCACGGTCGCATTGTCTCCCACGGGTTCGCCGACGGTGAGCGGGCGAAGCGGCGAAATCTCCGCATCCATGGGGCGAATCAACACGAGACCCGCCCCCTCGTTCACGCGGCGCAGCAACGCTTCCCGCGTCTTCGCCGTGAAGCGGTTCCAGCCGTGGTTCACCGGCAGCAGGATCGCGTCGAAATGCTTGGCGCTTGTAAGTTCCGCTTCGAGATAGGAATAGATCAGATCGAGGTCCCCGCGTTCCGCTCGCGCGCCGTAGTCGCTGCCGAAAGCCATCGTCCATTTGTTGACGTCCCAGGCCGGATCGATGCTCACCGTTGTGAGATCGAGAGAGAGCCTCTGCGCGAGTTCAACGAGCGTTCGCCCTTCGGACACCGTTGGAACCGCGAGCAGCCGGATGGGTCCGCCGCGCAGCGGCTTCGCCCACGCTGTATGGGGCGTCTCAATGTCCAGCGTGTAAGGCGCCTCAAATCGGGCGCCGCTGCCCGCACGCTGACCCATTCCTACGTCCTGGGCTCCGGCGGAGGCGGCGAAAAGCAAAACGGTTACGAGGAGGATGCGTTTCATGAGGTCAGGCCAAATATATCTCGATTCGGCGCGTAAAGGCCGCGAGGGTGCGCCAGGCTCAACCTCCTATCGGCGGGGCCCGCGGTCCGGGAGCTTCCTCCCTGCTGGCTATGGCGCGCCGCACGTTTCGGAAGTCGTCGAACGCAGACATGTTATGTCTTTCTTTTGAATTACTTAGGATTCCAGAAGGAAGCCATCGTGCTATCCTTATAAGTTAGGTGCTTAGCTGCGGCGCGCCCCCGTCGGGCGCGCCGCGGAGGCGAAGCCACAAGAATTCTCGAGCAGCAACGTATTCATCCCGTGACCCGCGCCGAACTTCAATTTCTCGTCAATCAGGTAGCTGACCAGATTCTCGGCCCGGTCGCCGCCGTGCCGACCCCGTCCGCCCCGGTATGGAAGACGCCCGCGCCCGTGCTTTCCGGCGTCGAACTGGCCGCGACCATTGACCATACCAACCTCCATCCCGAAGCGACGCGAAGCCAAGTGCTTCAGTTGTGCGAAGAAGCCCTGAAGTGGCGCTTTGCTTCCGTCTGCGTCCATTCCATCTGGGTGTCCTTCGCTCACACGATCCTGCGCGGTTCCCCGGTGAAGGTTTGCACGGTGGCGGGCTTCCCGAGCGGCGCGGTTCCCCCGATGGTGAAGCGCCTGGAGGCCGAAATTGCGTTACGAAACGGCGCGGACGAGATCGACATGGTGCTCCCTGTCGGATTGCTGCGCTCGGGCGAGCTCGATATGGTAAGGCAGGATATTTCCACCGTCGCCGAAGCCACGGCGGAGCGGGGCGCGGTGTTGAAGGTGATTTTGGAGGCGGCCGCACTCACGGAGCGGGAGATTGCGGTGGGATGCGCGCTGGCCCGCCTGGGCGGCGCGCAGTTTGTGAAGACGTCCACGGGCCTTCATCCGGCGGGCGGCGCGCGCGTGGAGCATGTTGCCTGGATGCGCAGAGCGGTCGGCAACGATCTCGGCGTAAAGGCCGCCGGCGGCATCCGCACCCTTGACGCCGCGCTCGCAATGCTTGCGGCGGGCGCAAACCGCATCGGCACCAGTTCCGCCGTTGCCATTCTTGGTTCTCTCAAGAGCACTACGGGAGGTTGAGGCTTATCGCGCACCGGCGGCGCCGGTTGCCATCGTTAGTCTGCCGCAAGTGGAAACGCGCGGACGAGATCCTCGCGTCTATCGCTTTCCACCCAGTAAACCAATCCGAAACACTCATGGCGCCCCTCAACAAGACCGCGTTCCACTTCAGCCAGCGTTCCGACCTGATGGACTTCCTGCTCGAAGTGTCTTCGCGCATCTCGCAGACGCTCGACCTCGAATCGTTGATGGAGACCATCGCGGACATCATCAGCAAAGTGATCCCCGGCAATCTCGTCGGCATCTTGCTCTATGACAAGGAGAGCGGCGGGCTAAGGCTGCGTTACGGCCTGGGCCATCGCGTGGATCTGCTCAAGAACCTGTCGATCCCGCTCGGCCAAGGCCTTACCGGCATTGCCGCGAAAGAGCGGAAGTCCGTCGTTTCAGGCGATGTCCGCAGCCACCCCGGATATCTGGCCACGGTGGATGCCGTGCGCAGCGAAATTGCCGTCCCGATGGAGGCAAGCGGCAATCTGGTGGGCGTCATCGACGTCCAGAGCACGGAACCGGATGCGTACGGCAATTACGACGAGGTGCTGCTTCAGTTGCTTGCCAGCCGGATGGCCTACGCGGTGGAAAATGCCACGCTGTTTGAGCGCGCGGAGCGGCAGAATGAGATGCTCCAGCGGCTTGCGGAAGTCTCCGCCGAGATCGGTTCACTGCTGGATCTCGACGCGCTGCTTGAGCGCGTGGCGGCGACGCTCCGCGATTACGTCGGTTTCGCCGCGTTCAATCTGTTTCTGGTGGACGAAGCGGCTGGCGTCCTGCGGCACCGGTTCAGCCTCCGCCACGACGAACGCGTCGTGTTTGACAACATTCCGCTTGACCGGGGCGTGACCGGTGCGGCGTATCAGTCCCGCCAGCTCGAACGCGTGGCGGACACCGCCCAGGACCCCCGGTTCATTGCTACCGTCCCCGATGTGCGGTCGGAAGTGGCGATCCCGCTGATCGTGAAGGATAAAGTGATCGCGATCCTCGATCTCGAAAGCGAGCAGCTCAATCACTTCACGACGGAGCACATGCAATTGCTTCGGCTGCTTGCACCGCAACTGGCAATTTCCGTTGAGAACGCGACACTCTACGAGCAGATCTCCGAACGCGAGCGCACCATGGAGATGGATCTCGAAGCGGCGCGGGAGTTGCAGAGCTTCCTGCTGCCGCGCATTCCCTCCATCGCCCGCGGCCTCGAGATCGATGCCCGTTTGGAGGCCGCCCGCACCATTAGCGGAGATCTTTACGACTTCATCGAACTCGGCGGCGACGGCCTGCTTTTTGCCGTGGGCGACGTGAGCGGGAAGGGCGCGGCCGCAGCCCTCTATGGCGCGATGGTAAGCGGATTGTTGCGCACCATGGCTCCCGCCATCTCGCGGCCGGGCGCGATTCTGAAGGCGCTCAACGACGCTCTGATTCCTCGCCGCGTTCACGCCCGCTACGTCACCATGATGCTGGCCCAATGGTGCCCGGCCGAAGGAATCCTGCGCCTGGCCAATTCCGGCGGCCTTCCGCCCCTGGTGCTAAAGAAGGGCCAGTTAGTCGACGCCACCGTCGAGGGCGTGCCGCTGGGCCTCCTGCCCGGGCGGGAGTACGACGAGCTGGAGATTCCGCTCGAATCCGGGGATCTGGTGCTGTTTTTCTCCGACGGCATTCCGGACCAGACCGATTGGGATGAGGCGGAATTCGGCATTGACCGGATTGCGCAAACCCTGGTCAGAGCGCAAGCCCACGGCGTCGAGGAGATTGCCGACGAAGTTCTCAACGCGGTAGCCGAGTTCGCTGGCGGTGCCGGTGTATTTGACGACCGAACACTGATCGTGGTTCGTGTCGCATAGCGGCCGCGCTCGTTCCGCGGAAAGCGGAATTCCCAACAACCGGTGCCGGCATTTCGATAAAGGAAAGGATTGAGTAATGAGGCTGGGAAACAAGTTCGTTCGCACAGGCAATTTGCTGCCCCTGGGGCTCATGCTGCTTCTTGCGAGCATGGCCTGGGCGGACCAGGTGGTCATGAAAAACGGAGACCGGGTAACGGGCGAGATCGTCAAGAAGGACGGCGAATCGCTCGTGATCAAGAGCGCACACTTCGGAACGATCACCCTGCCCTGGGCGGACGTGGAAACGGTCAATGCGGAAAAGCCCTTGAACGTCGTGCTGCTCGATGGGGAAAC
The DNA here is from genome assembly GCA_039812845.1 of Bryobacterales bacterium. Lineage (GTDB taxonomy): Bacteria > Acidobacteriota > Terriglobia > Bryobacterales > Bryobacteraceae > JACTMJ01. Next base: position 8,432 of record JBDIBK010000096.1, on the reverse strand, counting down.
GCTCAAAGCCACGCTCTCCACCACCGATGGCAAAGTGGCGCTGCAATCGCCCGGTGCCACGCAAACCGTGCCCGCCGCGGATGTGGTTGCCATTCGCGACGAGGCCGAACAGGCGAAGTACGAGCGGTTTCTGCGGCCTGGGATTCTTGACCTGTGGACGGTAACGGGAAGCCTGAACCTTGCGGGGGCCAAAGGCAACGCCGAAACCTTCACGATGACGACGCCCTTCACGTTCGCCCGCATCAGCAATTCCAGCAAGACCACGGCGTACTTCAATTCCATCCGCTCCTCGGCCACGTTCGACGGCGAAAGTGAACAAACCGCGCAGGCGGTGCGCGGCGGGTGGGGATACAGCCGGGATCTCAGCAAGAAGATTTTCCTCAATGTCTTCAACGACTATGAGTACGACAAGTTCCAATCCCTCGATCTCCGCACCGTGTTCGGCGGCGGCGCGGGCTATAACCTCTGGAAAGGCGAGCGCGGAGCGCTCAGTCTGCTGGGCGGTGCCGCGTGGAACCGGGAAAAGTTCGACCCCGCGCCCGAGCCGGAATTTGTCCGGAATTCGGCGGAGGCGTACTGGGGCAACGATTTCGCGTACCGCCTGAATTCGCGCACGTCGCTGAACCAGAGTTTCCGTATGTTCAATAACCTTTCCGAGGGCGGGGAATACCGCGTGAACTTCGATTCCGGCATCACGACCTCGCTCACGAAATGGCTGGTCTGGAATATCTCGCTGAGCGACCGCTATCTGAGCGATCCCGTGCCCGGCCGCAAAGCGAACGACCTGCTCTATTCCACTGGGCTGGGCTTCACGTTCGCCCGATAGGCGATCCAGCAAGTTCATGCAATGGCGTTGGCCGGAGCGATCCGGCTGACGCCATTTCTGCTTGCAATACGTCAATTGCTATCATGGAGTGGAAAACCTGGGAGGTTTATTCCTGATGGGACCGCTTGGATGGCAAGAGACCATGGCCATCGCCATACTCGCCTTGCTCATCTTCGGACCGCGTAAGCTTCCGGAGTTGTTCTCGCAGGCGGGCAAAGCGTTTGCCACCTTCCGCAAGGCCTCGGAAGATCTGAGAGCCACGTGGGACCGCGAAATGAACGCCATCCGGGAAGAAGGAGAAGAGCTTCAGCGCGAAGCGAAAAAGGCGTATTACGACGACAATACCGATGCCGATCCGTATTACTCCACGCCCTACGACGATCCTTATGCCAATGATTATCCCGCCACGGCGAGTGGCGACGAGCAAGGGACCGAAGTGGCCGCGAACACAGCTTCTTCCGATGGCAATGATTCCTTGACTGCGGGCGACGTCCAGCAGTCCTCAACGGCCGAGATTTCCGGTGACAGCGGTCAAACGAAGACCGCTCCTTCTCCCGCGAGTCGGCCAGCCCCAGAAGGCACAGTAGCGCAAGGCAGCGAACCTGTTTAGGCGCTTCCGAACCAGTGGCGGGCGGATGCCATAAGGCACTCCGCTTGCCGCAGGGTCCGGTTGCGCCAGTGCGCCCTTCACGGCTAACCGATTTCAATGGCAGAGGCGAGCATGTCGCAACACGAGGCGAATCCGGATAAAGATCTGCGCGGCGGGCCGGGAGTAAGTCCGGCGGCCGATGGCGCAAGGGAAGAGCAACCTCATACGGAATCGAGCGAAGACGCCACGCTCGAAGAACGCGGTCTGCCCGAGGACGACCCTGAACGCGCCGGCCGCATGATGGACCAGAGCCCCGCCGGATGGGCGGATCGGGACGGCTCTGAAACTTCCAGCCAGTCCGAAGACGACGGCACGGTCGAAAACCCCTCCAGCAGCGTCATGGTGGAACCGGGAGATACTCCGCCGAACGACCCCGGCGTGAATCCGGAAGATCCGTATCGGGTTGAGCCCTACTACGACAACGAAGAGCCCTACCGGTACGACTACTACGAGGATGGCTACGCCAAACCGGAGGAATCGGCCGACGCCTCGGTGGCCGCAACGCACGCCTCAACCGAATTGACGACCACCCTCACTGCGGCGGAGACGGCGGTAGCCGCGGGGGGCGGCGGCAAGAAGCCCCCAGCCGAGGACGATGCGGAGGAAGAGGAAGATCCAGAAGAGGAGGGCATGCTGCGCATGTCCTTCATGGAGCACCTGGAGGAACTTCGCGATCGCCTAATTCGGGTGGTGGCCGGTCTTGGTGTCGCCTTTGTTGTGGCGATCGTCTACGCCGAGAAACTGTGGCAGATCGTGAGCGAACCCGCCACCAAGGCATTGACGGAACTGGGCATCAATCCGCCCAACCTCACCCAGATCACCCCGATGGAAGCCTTCAACGTGGTTTACATCAAACTGCCGTTGATCGCCGCACTCTTTCTCGCCTCCCCCTGGATCCTTTACCAGGTCTGGGGTTTCATCGCCCCCGGGCTCTACAAGCGCGAACGCAAATGGGCGGCCCCATTCGTGATTGGTTCGGCGGGATTGTTCGTCACCGGCGGTCTGTTCGCGTACTTTGTCGCCTTCCGCTTCGGTCTCACCTTCCTCCTGGGAATCGGGCGCGATATCAACATCACCCCGATGGTTTCGATCACCGAGTATTTTGACCTCTTCATGAATGTCGTGCTGGCGATCGCCGTGGTGTTCGAACTCCCGGTGCTAATCTTTTTTCTCACGCTGCTGCGCATCGTCAGCCCCGGCTTCCTCATTCGCAATTCGCGTTACGCCATCCTGGGCATTGTGATCCTTGCCGCGGTGATCACGCCGACCCCGGACGTCTTCAACCTGATGATCTTCTCCGTGCCGATGATCGTTCTTTTCTTCGTCGGTGTTTTGCTTAGCTACTTGCTCGTGATTCATCAGGAAGGCCGCCGCTTCCCCTGGAAGGTGCTCTGGTGGACCGTCGCCGGCCTACTTCTGATTGTGGCGGGCGTGCTTTCGGTTGCGATTTTCTCATACGGATATCGCTTCCAATGGGCATGGCCGTTCCTGGTTCCCTAGAATTGGTGCAGGTTGGGGAAGAGCTTCGGTGAGGCCGATTCCCCGGCCGCGCGCCGTGCTATCCTTAGAGAGAAAGTGGGCGGCTAGCTCAGTTGGGAGAGCACCGCGTTCGCAATGCGGGGGTCGTGGGTTCGAATCCCATGCCGTCCACCAACCCTCTTTCTTTCCCGCCTGGTTGAGTCCTGAACCCTGGCTCCAATCCAGTTCCACCCCCTCCATTCCTGAGCGTCGGTGATCGCATCGGCACCTTGTCTTTTGTGCCGATATCGCTTGTGGGGCCGGTTGCACCCGGCCATCCACAACCGGCCTGCGCGATAGAATGCGTTTGGGCTGCTTGGGCTGCCCGGAATGGAATCGAGAATGCCTGCACTCCCTCGACGTCGATTTTTGGAAATGAGCATGGCGGCCGCGGCCGTGGGTTCCGCCGCCTGCCGAAAAGAGGTCAGGCCGGCCGAAGCTCCGCGCCCCAACATCCTCTATCTGATCGTCGACGACCTCGGCTTTGATCTCGGGTGTTACGGAAGCAAGCAGGTGAAGACGCCGAACCTCGACCGACTGGCCGCGGAGGGAATGCGATTCACGCAAGCCTATTCCGGATGCACGGTGTGCGCACCGGCCCGGAGCACGCTCATGACCGGCACCCACATGGGCCATACGCCGGTGCGCCGCAACAGCGGCGGCGTTTCCCTGCAGGCGGATTCCTACACCGTGGCGCAATTGCTCAATGCGAATGGCTATGCCTGCGGAGGCTTCGGGAAATGGGGCATCGCCGACCTCGACACCCCCGGCGTGCCGGAAAAGCACGGTTTCTCGCGCTTCTTCGGCTATTACCATCAGGTGCATGCGCACTTCTACTACACGGACTATCTGATCGATACCGGGAAGAAGGTTCCACTTCCCGGCAACCAGGGGATTTATCCGGATCTGCCCGAGGGGAAAATCCCGCAAGGTCCCGTGCCTTCCGTGGATCCCGCAACCGGCCGCAAGCGCGAGTTTTCTCACTACCGGATCGTTGAGGAAATGAAGCGCTTCCTGCGCGAAAACAAAGATCGTCCCTTTTTCTGCTATGCCCCGTGGACGGTGCCCCATGGCCGTCTGGAGATTCCCGAGGAAGATCCTGCCTGGCAGTCGTACAAGAGCAAACCTTGGAGCCTGAACGCCCGCCTCTACGCGGCCTATGTCACCATGCTTGACCGCCATGTGGGCGAGATTCTGGCACTGCTCAAAGAACTGGGCATCGGCTCGCAAACGGCGGTGTTCTTTTCCTCCGACAACGGTGCCGCCTCTCAGTACCCCGGCGAGCTCGATTCAACGGCGGGCTTGCGGGGCGGCAAGACGTCGATGTACGAAGGGGGCATCCGCATCCCCTTCCTTGCCCGATGGCCCGGGCATATCGCGGCCGGTTCCGAATCGGACCTGCCGGTCTACTTTCCGGATTTCCTGCCCACGGCCGCCGCCATCGCCGGAGTTGATCCGAAGACGCCGCAAGCGCTCGATGGCATCAATCTCGTTCCGGAACTGACCGGTGCGGCGCGCTTGCCTCGCGAGCGCAAGATGTACTGGGAATGGAATAAAGACCACTTCGCGCCGTACGGAGTATTCATGCAGGCGCACCGGGACGGGAAATGGAAAATTGTGCGAAATGACGTCTCGAAAGATTGGGAGCTCTATGATTTGGAAGCGGACGTCTCCGAACGGAACAATCTCGCCGTCGCGCATCCGGAAATCGTGGGGCGGATGGCCGCCTGGGTGGCCGCCAATCGGGTGGATCCGCCGGAGCAGGTGGAACCGGATAAGCCCGTGGGCCAGAAGTGGCGCTAATGCGGGTTCGCTACGCGCCCTTGGCGATTGGCTCCGGCTCAAACTGTGCCTTGGCCACCACGGCGTCGAACATCTTATCGACATGGGGCATTTCGGTGTCGATGGTGGTCATCGAAATAATGCCCACGATGCGCTTCTTGCAGATGTATAACTGCCGCTGCCGGGCGAGCGCTCCTCCCGTGGCCGCGAACTGGGCGCGCATGGCAAAGGCCCCCTCGGCATCCGGCAATTTCAATTCGGAAGGGGGGGCGAACTGGACGTGCGGGATGGCTTCGCGGACGATGATCTGCTGGCGCTGGATGTATTCCGGAAGCGGTATCTCGAGTTCCTGCTCTTCTTCGGTAAAGAGGATGTTGGTGGGGAATCTTCCCGGCTGGGCCGCCTGGATGCCCCGGCCGGGGATCTCCGCCCATCCTGGAGGAATCGCGGGGATCATCCAGCTCCCGAACGACGGCAGGAACGAAACAAGAAACTCCGAGTGTCCGGCCTTCACGCGGTATCCCACCTGGACCGCTGTCTGCTCGATGCGCATCCCGTTCACGTAAGTTCCGTTTGAAGAGCCTTCATCCTTAATCAGACAGGCGTTTCCTTGGACGCTGATCGAAAAGTGCTTGCCGGAGAGCGTGGAGTCGTTCGGAACTCCGAACGAGGCCGTGGCGAGACGGCCCACCGTTACTGTGGCGCCATCCTTCACCCGAATGCGCTCCCCTTGCCGGGGGCCCGCGGTAACGTCCAGCAGAAACATCGCGCTCTAGCCCTAATCCCGCAATCGAACCTTGGTATATCGTACTATCGCTTGGCGCGCGCGGAAAGCCTCACGCGCAGGGGCTGGGAAATTATGAGCTTCTCGATCGGTTGCAGCATCTCGTAAGGCAGAAGCAGCAGACCCTTGTCTTCCCCCACGTCCACAGGTTTCACTGCCGGCGGCAGCGTTTGCGGCAGCTGTGCCCAGCCAAGCGCGAAAGCCACCTCGGTAACCGGAATTTCTTTCCACTCCCCGGTCTGCCGCACAAAGTTATAAAAGCCGAACCGCTCTTCGAGCGGCAGCGCCACGGAGAACTTCCCACTGAGAGACTTCCCCGGCGCCACTTTGCGACCGTAGGGCACAGGGGGATTGTCGAAGAACAGGCCCTCCGGCTTCTTCGAAAGGGACCGGCTGATGAGCGCCTTCGTGCCCCGGATCTCCACGTTCGCCCATTCCGGATTGATCGCCTTCTTTTCGCGATCCCACATCCGGTCAAACACCAATACGGGCTGATCCTTCGGATTGACGAATTCGTAGCTGATCTCGAGGGAATCCGGCTTTGGCTGGATGTCCACCTTCAATCGCACATCCACCTGCATCGCTGTTCCTTCCTTCTGTGGAACGGGTTTCGCCTCCCCGCAGTTGCCGGTTTGCAGGCTCAGCATCAGAAGACCGAGACCGCAAATTCGTAGGATACCGATTCCATGCATCAATAGAAATCCCGATTCGGCAGCCCGAGATCGTCCCGATAGGTGTTCTCCGAGTAATCCTCGTTATCGTAAGGCGGTAAACCGGCGGCCCGAAGCTCACTGTTGGCGATGGGCGTTCCCGCCTTCGCGCCCGTATTGGTGCCATTCCCGGTGGGCATTTCGCCATTCATCATATCGTCCGCGTGCACCATTTCGTGGAACAAGCCGACGTCCGGCGGGCGGTTGGGCGGGTTGGCCCAGGCGGCATTATAGGGGTCGCCCGGCGCGCCACTGCCCAAGCCCTCCCGGTCCGGGTTATACCAGATCTGGGTGTCGGAGCCGGAGCCGCTGGAGCCGTCCGGCTGCAACTGGTGGTTGGTGTTTGTCGGCGGCCCGGGATCCGTCCACGCGGCATTGCCGGGGTCGGCCGGATCCTCCGGATGAATCCGGCAGTGCTTGCCGCTGTCTTCCATGGATTGGAGCAGCGCCTGGCCGCTTGGCGTGCCGGAAATCTTGTTCAGGTCTCGAATCACCTTGGCCTGAAACTCCGCGTCGCCTTCAATGGTGATGAACTCATTGTATTGGGTGACGATCGTCCCATCCGGTTGCATCACTGCCTTGGGATAACCGGAGACGAAGTTCATAAGGCCGGCCATCAGCCCGCCCAAAATCAGCCCAATTGCCCCAAAGCTCAGATTCTGGCCGATGAGCACCGTTGGAACGCCGAGCAGCAGCGAATCCGGCGGTCCAACACAAATTGCTGGATTGCCGAGGTACGATTGCGGCACGCTGCACGTCAATACCGTAAAAGACCCGAGAACGATGGGTCCGCCAACATGTGGTTTCGGTCCATCGGACAGCGGACAGGTATGCATGTCGCCAATGCGCGAAGCGGGTTTGCCGCCGATCAGGACGGTCGGCGCGCCCTGCACAACCAAGCCACCATGGACCGTTGTAGTAGTGATATTTGCCGCGGGTTGACCCATGGTTCCACCCACTATAGCGTATTCAAATTAAGGATCGGCTAATCCTTGCCGTGGATTCGGTCGCGGCCAATTATCGGAAATCGCCTTGGAAATTCATCATTCCGGGCGATGCCGCCACAAATGCGAAGGGTCCGCCACGCTCTCGCGGCGGACCCTTCTGCTTCCCGGTAATTGCACCCGCTTAACGCCTGATCTGGGCGACGTTGCTCTGGTCCACAAGCAGCGTTCCGGTGTCGACGAAGTAGGGGAAAGGCGAATGCGGGTTGATTGCGTAATCCTGATCGAGCGTGGCTGGCTTCTGGAGCACGATCTCTCCCAGAGCCTTGAGCCCGTAGTAGCCCATCGTGTACGGTTTCTGCATCACGGTTGCCGCGATCTTGCCCTTCTGAACCCAATCCAGCGTATTGGCGGCGGTATCCATCGCAACAACGACTTTCCCTTCCAGCTTGTTTCGGTCCAGCACCTCCGCAACCTCGCTGCCGGAGAGTGATTCCAGCGCAACATACGCGTCGGTGAGTTGGTTCTTCGCGGAATGGTCCATCATCGTATCGAAGGTCACCCTGGGGTCACCCTTCATGTCCACCACGTCCGCGATCTTGATATTGGGGTAACCCTCAAGCACCGATTTATACCCGTTGAGGCGCTCTTTCAAATTCTCCTGCCCCATGATGGTGAAGAACGTCACCGTGCCTTTCCCTTTAAGAAGTTCGGCAAGCCTTCTCGCGCCCAATTGGCCGGCCTGAAAGTTGTTGGTTCCAATGAAGAAAAGCCGATTGCTCTCGGGCGCGTCGGAATCGATGGTGATTACGGGAATCCCCGCCGCAATGGCCGCGTCGATCTCCGGCTTGAGAATCTCCGCGTTTCCCGGCGAAACCAGAATGCCCGACGGTTTCAATCCGACGATGCGCTTAAACTCGTCGCGCTCCGCATTGGCGTCATAGCTTTCCGGACCCACCATCTCCGCCTGAACGTGCAACTCCCTAGCTGCGGCGAAGAATCCGCTCCCGGCTTCCTGCCAGTACGGAATCTTCGTGTTCGTGCAGACAAGGAAGTATTTCTCTGTGGACACGTGGCTCGGGCTGCTGCTGCAACCGGCAAGAAAGAGAGCGGCGCTAGCGATGAGTGCTGTGATGAGTTTCATTTTCATTGACAATTCCTGAATCTGATGATTGGCGTAGCTCACACGTCCTAGATCCGCTCAGCTACTCCGTCGCCG
>JBDIBK010000095.1:0-16587 GCA_039812845.1 Bryobacterales bacterium | reverse complement strand
CCGGCCGTGGGCTTGGGCCACCGGGTTCGGGTATCGCGGGCAATGGCGCTTGGGCTTGCGGTGGATGTGCGAACCGGCACCCCACAAGAGAGACTCGGAGTTCCGAACTCCAATGCCGCGTGCTGGAAGTGGATGCGAACGGTGTTAGTTCGCTTTCCGCCGTGGATGATAAATGCGTCGGACTCGCCGGTTCCCTTGAGGGTGCGGGGCAGTTTGACATTCACTTGGTTGAGGCCGAAGAAGCAGCCTTGGGGTCCCGCGAACGAGGCCTGCAGGGTGGCGTTTCCGATGCGAATCTCCGGCGGCGCTGAGCAGATCGGACTCGCTTCCGATCCGCAACGGTGGAGGCGGCGCATTGCCCGCCGGAGATCTCGGCATTGGAGACAGCCTGCGCCCTCGCGGCGGCATGCAGGCAGATCAAGATCGCAAGCGTGGCAACGGACAGGCTGCGCGGGGAAGCGGCGGTCGCAAGAAAATTCCAATGTGTCATCGCCGGGTATCGGCTTCCGGCTGTGTATTCGAAGGCAAAAATAGATTCGAACCTGGAACGAGAATTACTGCAAATGTCGTAGCGTCGATTTCCCCGGCGCCGTTCGGCTGGCTCCGCCGTCCCACGGACTTTCGAGAGGAACGGGCGGAGCGGTTCACGATGCCGGCGACGGGCGTGGCGATTGTGCGACAGGGCCGGTCGACTCGCGGACGATGAGATCGGGCGCGACCTGCACGGAGGCGGGAAGGTTGCCGTTCTCCGCGCCGATGAGCTCGATCAGTTTCTCGGCGGCGAGTTCGCCCATGCGGCGCAGCGGCTGGCGGATGGTGGTGAGCGCCGGGATGTGAAATGCGGCGCTCCAGATGTCGTCGAAGCCAACTACGGACACCGCGTCCGGGACCCGCAGGCCGCGTTCCTGGAAGGCGCGGATGGCGCCCAGGGCGGAGATATCGTTGAAGGCGAAGAGCGCGGTGAAGGGAACGCCGCGGGCAAGCAGCTTCCGAGCGGCCGCATAGCCCGTCTCGGGAGAGGGCGAGTCCCCTTCAAGCTGCACGACAAGCCGGCTGTCGATGGCAATGCCACTGTCGCGGGCGGCGCGGGCGATGGCTTCCCAGCGGACGGTGGTATCGGAACTGAACTGCTGCCCCTGAAAGACGGCGATGGAGCGGTGGCCCAGGCTCAGGAGGTGCTGGATTCCCTGCGCTGCGGCGGCGTCGTGGTCGAGGTTGATGTTGAGAACGCCCTCGTCCTCCCGGTGGCCGGAGACGGAGACCACGGGGATGGCCGCGTGCACCGGGTAGGGCGTATCGACCAGGATCAGGCCTTCCACCTGCCGATCCGACAGCTGCCGCACGACGGATTCCACCTGGCCCACGGAGTGCCGGTGGCTGGTGGCCAGGCACATGTAACCGCGCTGCATCAGCACTTGCTCGATTCCGGCCACCACGAGGGCGGCGTAGCCTTCACTGAGTTCGGGCACCATCACACCGGCGGCGAAGGTCCGTTTCGCGCGCAGGGACCGGGCGAGGAAGCTGGGGCGGTAATTGAACTGGCGCGCGGCTTCAATCACGCGCTGCTTGGTTGCGTCGGGGATGGCCTCGGACGCCGGGGAGGCATTCAGGACGAGCGAAATGGTGGTGGGCGAGAGGCCGAGATGCCGTGCGAGATCGCGCAGGCCGACCGGACGCGCGCCTCCGCCCTCTGCCTGTTGGCGCGGCTTCCGGCTTTTTATGGGCACGAATGCATGTTCTCACGGGCGAGCCAAGATATCAATTACTAAAACGATTTTTCTCTTGACACGCACCCGTTCGTCGCCTAGACTGCCTTTAATAAAACCTTTTAGTGGGCGGAAGTGGAGGTTCGTCATGAAATCATTACCGCGCTGGATTTCCGTGGCAAGCGCCGCGGCCCTCGTTCTATCAATCCTGATTCTGCCGGCCCGGGCGCAATTTCGCGGAGGCCTGCAGGGAGTGGTGACCGACGCTAGCGACACCCTTGTGCCTGGGGCGAGGGTGAGCGTGACGAGCCTCGAAACCGGCGTCACGCGCACGACCGAGACCAACGGCAGCGGGGCGTACGCCGTTCCCGGCCTTGCGCCGGGAAGGTACTCGGTGGAAGTGGAGAAAACGGGCTTCACGAAACGGGTCTTCTCGGACGTCCTGGTGATCGCCGAGCAGATTCACTCGCTGAATGTCGGGCTGGAGGTGGGCCAGGTGACGGAATCGGTGACGGTTTCGGAGTCCGCGGTCCCGCTGCTCAAGACCGAAAGCGCGATGATTGAGGGCACGATTACGACCCGGGAGATCGAGAACCTGCCGTCGTTTGCCCGCGACCCTTTCCAGCTTGCCAGACTGACGCCGGGGGTGTTCGGCGACGGAGCGATTTCGGTGGGCGGCGGGACAACATCGATGCCGGGAGTGAACCGCCCGGCATCGGGCGCGACGAACAGCATCTTCTTCATTGAGAACGGGCCGCAGGTGATCGCAAACGGCACGCGCCAGAACTCGAACAACATTCAGGTGGACGGCGTCGGCGTGAACAGCGTGTCGTGGGCCGGTTCGGCGGTGGTGACTCCGAACGAAGAGTCGATCAAGGAGATCAAGGTTGTCGCGAACAATTACACGGCCGAGAACGGGCGCAACAGCGGCGCGCAGATTCAGGTGATCTCGCGGAACGGCACGAACGAGCTGCACGGCAGCGGCTTCTTCAAGTGGCACCGGCCCGGATTGAACGCATTCCAGCGGTGGAACGGGCCGGGCATCCCCTCGCCCGTGCGCAAGGATCTGAACCGGTTCAACCAGTTCGGCGGAAGCCTGGGCGGGCCGATCGTGAAGAACAAGGTTTTCGCCTTCTTCTCCTATGAAACGCTGCGAAGCGGATCGAGAAACCAGGGCCTGGCATGGTTCCAAACGCAGGAGTATATGGACATGGCTGGGCCGGCGAACAGCAAGGCTCGGCGGATGCTCTCCTTCCAGGGGCAGGCGCCTCTTTCCGGCGGAGTGTCCCCGCTGACTTGTTCGCAGGTGGGGCTGCCCGCGACGCAGTGCCAGGATACGCCGAAAGGCCTCGATCTGGGCTCGCCGCTGACAACGCCGCTCGGCACGGCGGATCCGTCGTTCGGGAAGCCGGGAACGCCGTATGGAATTGGCAACGGCTTCGACGGGATTCCGGACGCGATCCGGCATATCACGATGACGCCCAGCAATTCCACGAATGAGCAGTTTAACGGGCGGCTCGACTACAACCCCACACAGAAGGACACGCTGGCGGTGAGCGTTTACTGGGTGCCCACGATTACACACTCGATCAACGGCCCCGCGCGCCAGCTGAACCAGTGGGCTTCGGACCGCCTCTCGCGGTCCTGGACCGGCATCTGGACGCGGACGATCTCGCCGTCGCTGATCAACGAGGCGCGGTTCGGCCTGAGCGGGTGGAAGTTCGACGAGACGAAATCCAACCGGGATCAGCCGTGGGGTTTGCCGGTGAGCAACATCGACGGGCACGGCGCGGTGGGGCTCCAACGCTTCGGGCCTTCGGGACCGGGAGTGTTCGACCAGGGGACGTGGAACATCCGAGACACGGTGAGCAACATCCGCGGCCGCCACTTCCTGAAATTTGGCGGAGACTACTCGCGCGCGCATTTCCTTGACCGGAGCGCCGGTTCGGCGCGGCCCTCATTCGCATTCCGCAATCTATGGAGCTATGCGAACGATGCGCCCTACCAGGAGAGCGGCAATTTCAATCCCTCGAACGGGATGCCGTCGGACAACGAAAAGAACCTTCATTTCACGATCGCCGCGCTGTTCATCCAGGACGATTGGAAGCTGCGGCCCAATCTGACGCTGAATCTGGGCCTGCGTTATGAGTATTACTCGCCGATGATGGCCGACGGCAATGTCATCAGCAATCCGATATTGGGTTCCGGGGATGCGGCTCTGACCGGCCTGCGTATGAAGATCGGCGACCGGCTGGCGTCGACGAACTGGGCCAACTTCGGGCCGCAGGTGGGCGCTTCTTGGAACCCGAAGATGCTCGGGGAGAAGATGGTTTTCCGGGGCGGCTTCGGGATCGGCTACAACGTCCAGCAACTGGCGACGCTCTCGAATGGGCGATCAAATCCCCCGTGGATCACGAACCTGACGCTGACGGGGGCGAACATTCTCTACGCGACGCCGGACGACCCGAAGCAGTTCTCCAACTGGCCGGTGAACCCAGCGGCGGTGCAGACGTTCGACGCCACTTCAGGGCTGCCTGTTGGAGGGGCGGCCGTGAACCTTAACGGATTTCCGGAAGAGCAGAACACTCCCATCACTTACCGCTATTCGTTCGATACGCAGTACAACTTCGCCAAGGACTGGGTTGCGACCCTGGGCTATTCGGGGAGCCAAACGCGCAACTACAGCCGCCAGAGGAACCTGAGCATCACCAACTACCCGAACCTGAACCCGCGCGTGAACCGGCTCTTCTGGTTCTCCAACGACGCCGCGGCGCACTATAACGCAATGCAGGCGCAGGTGCAGCGCCGGTTCTCAAGCACATTCACGCTCGACGTGCAGTACAGATTGAGCCGCAATACCGACCAGGGCTCACAGGACTACTACACGGACCACTATCCGTTCGACATCAGCTACTCCGACGGTCCGTCGGATTTCGATGTGACGCACGACTTCAAGACGTGGGCCGTTTGGACGCCGAAGCTCTTCCGCGGCGGCAATGGGTGGGTGGAGAAAGTGGCGGGCGGCTGGACGCTGAGCGGGATTCTGAACGCACACTCGGGCTTCCCGTGGACGCCCACTTACAGCAATACGGGTGGCAACGTGGTTTTCCCCAACAGCGGCTATTCGACGCTGCGGCCGGCGGCCTATCTCGGGGGCGCCGAAAGCGATTTCAGCAACTCGACGTTCCAGCGTCCGAACGGGAACTTCCCGAAAGGCGCTCTAGCTTACTTCGTGGTGCCGACTTGGCCCGCCAACGGAAGGCCGCCCGCGCCGGAAGTGGGGCGGAACTCCTTCCGCGGTCCGCGTTATCTGGGCTTCGACGCGACGATTGCAAAGTCCTTCGGATTGCCGGCGACGAGGATCTTCGGCGAAGCGGCGAAACTCAATCTTCAGGCAAACGTGTATAACGTCTTCAACAAGATCAACCTGACGAACATCAACACTACGATCAGCACGGACGGCAAGACGAGCAACCCGCTCTTTGGGCAGGCGCAAGGCGCGTACGCCGGCCGCATTGTCGAACTTCAGGCGAGGTTTTCCTTCTGATGATGCCGACACGCAGGAGCGCTCTATCCCTGCTTTCGGGTTCACTCGCGGCTCCGGGTCTGGTGTGGCCGGCGGAGAGCGACGATGCCATGCTGGACGACCTGGCGCGGCGGTGCTTTCTCTACTTTTGGGAGAACTCCGACCCCGAGACGGGAATCGCGCGCGACCGGGCGCGAAGGGACGGCTCGCCTCATCGCGAGGACCGGATTCATGTGGGCAGCATCGCCTCCACCGGCTTCGCGCTGAGCGCGCTGGCAATCGCGGAGCGGCGCGGCTGGCAGCCGAAGGCGGCGGTTCGCCAGCGCGCCCTGAACACGCTGCGATTCTTCGCACGGAAAGTGCCTCACGAGCGCGGGTGGTTCTATCACTTCATCGACACCCGCAACGGGGAGCGTTTGTGGAAGAGTGAACTCTCTTCGATCGACACCGCGCTGCTTGTCGGCGGGGTGCTGACAATCCGGCAGGCGATGAGCGACAACCGGGAGGCCGCAAAGCTGGCGACCGAAATCTACGAGCGCATCGATTTCCCCTGGATGCTCAATGGAACCGCGCTGCTCTCCCATGGCTGGCGGCCGGAATCCGGCTTCATCCCGCACTACTGGGACACGTACAGTGAGCATCCGATTCTCTACCTATTGGGGATTGGGTCTCCCACGCATCCGCTGCCGGCGGAATCGTGGTGGGCGTGGAAACGCGACTGGAACGAGTATGGCGGCCGCCGCTATCTCGGCCACGCCGGGCTGTTCACCTACCAATACTCGCAGGCGTTCGTCGATTTCCGGGGGCGCAGGGAAAACCGGAAGCCGTTCGCCGACTACTTTGAGAATTCGGTAACGGCGATTCGGGCGCACAGGCAGTTCTGCATCGATCTGCGCACGGAGTTTCCCGGATATTCGGAGAACGTGTGGGGCATCTCCGCATCGGACAGCAAGAAGGGCTACGTGGGATGGAAAGGGCCGCCCCGCGACAAGAGCATCGACGGATCGGTGGTGCCCTACGCTTCGATCGGCTCGCTGATGCTGACGCCGGACATCGCTCTGCCGGCGATTCGCGTGTTGAAGGAACGGTTTGGCGAGCGCGTCTATTCGCGGTATGGGTTCCCGTCGGCGTTCGAACCCGCCGGCGATTGGGTGGGTCCGGATGTCGTGGGCATTGACGCCGGGATCTCGCTTCTCAGCATTGAGAACTACCGGTCTGGGCGAAGCTGGTCTTGGTTCATGAAGAACCGCGAGATTCCGCGGGCGCTCGATGCGGCAGGGATCGTGCGAGCCAAGTAGGCCGGGAGATCCGGCTGCGTTGCGATGCGCACGGGCGCGCTCTCTTTGGGGGATAGGCCAAGAGGGTTTCGCGGAGAACGAGAGCTTGCACGGGAAGTGGGAGGCCTCTCTTTTTTCGCCGGTTTCCGAGGCTCCGCGGACAGCCGCTTGTCGGGCGGCGCGGGCGTTGATCGCATCTCTCCGAGGCGCTTTGCGTGGGGCCTCGCGGCCAGGGAGAGCGGGGCTATTCGGGGCCGTCCGGGGGCGGGTTTCGCTGGAGCAGTGCGAGCATGGCGGGATCGGCCTGGACTTCCGGGGAGGCGAGCCACTCCGGCTGGATGCCGGCTCCGGCGGCTGCCAGGAGCGCGACGACTTCGCCCTGGCGGCCGCGGTTCCCGGCGGGCGGGTTCGACCAGCCGTGAATGGCCCAGCCCAGGGGCGGGGAGTGGTATTCCCGGTCTTTCAGGTTGAGGTCCGAGACGGGGATCAGCTTCGCGGCGAGCCGGTCTTCGCCGAGCAGGGCAGCCCAGTGGAGAGCGGTGGCGCCGAACAGTCCGCGAACGGCGGGGTCCGCTCCGGCTTCCAGCAACCGGAGCCCGACCGCTTCCGCGCCGAGACTGGCGGCTCCGATGAGGGGCGTTTCGCCGGTGCGGCCGCTATCGAAGTTAACGTCCGAGCCCGCCTCAATGAGGGAATCCACGAGCGCGAGTTCCCGCCCTTCCCGCAGCACGCCGGTGAACAGCATGTCGGAGATGTAGTGGAGCGGGTGGGTGCGGCAATGGCCCCATTGGATCAATTCGTCCGCCCGCGACGGGCGTTCCGCGAGCAGACGGTGCAGCGCTTCCGCGTCTCCGGTTTCGATGGCGGCTTTCATATCCATATCGGGCTTGCTCCGAATGGTTCAATGATACTCCGCGATGTTCGCGTTTTGCGGTGACAGAACGCGGGGCGCGGGCATGCGGCATCGGTCACGGCTCAAGCTCAATCTCTACGTCCTGGAAGCCTTCGGCGAGGAGTCTAGAGCGCCAGACCATTTCGATGCCGAGAGGGCGCTGCGGCGCGCGCAGGATCCAGCGGCGGATGCGGATGGGCGTTTCACGCGGATAGCGTCGGATGAGATTGAGGGTATCTTCGTTGTCGTAGAGGACGGATTGCTGGTCGTGGTACTGGGCAAAGCGGATCGTCGTCTGGGGCTGGAACGCGTCCGCCTCATCGATCGACATGGAGATGGCTGGCTGCAGATGCTGAATATCGGACTCAAGCCCCGCCATACACAGTTCGAAATCGCAATAGCGGTGCAACGCGACGATCTCCTCTTTGGTTGTTAGCCATCCAAGGCCGCGTGAGATTGCATCCCGGAAAGCCGCTTCCGCGCGCTCGAGGGCTGCTTCGTCCGTGTCGCGCGTGAGCAGGGAACGGTCGATCTTCTTGAATCGCTCGGTGAGCAGATCCTTGTGGTCCTTCCAACTCAGCCGAAGCGCGCGGGCGCCGAGGGCCTGGGATTCCAGTTCCGGACGCTCCAGCAAGGCCAGTCCCATTTCATCGAAAATAGCCGGCGGGACTTCGTAGTAGATGCGCCGATCCCAGAGAAGCAGGCTCGTAAACTCCGCCGCCCGTTCGTCACCCGCGCGAAGCAGCTCGACGATCAGCGCGGCGAAGCGCTTGGGATCCCTATCGAGCAAGACCGCCGGCGCGGACGTCGTCTTTGTAACCATAACCCGCTCGGTGCGAGCAAGGTTCTCCAGCTCCTCGAGCGGCAGCGACTGGAGGTGCAATTGACGGATCACCTGAGTCTCGCGATATACCCTGCATGGGGTTGGGACCAGATTTACGGCACTGTCCGCGGCGAGCAAGGCCGGCGGAACCGGCACGGCGAAGGGCAGGGACAGGACGAGATCGGAATTGAGGGTGGGGTCTTTTCGCTCGAGCATCTCCGTGACGATCTCCTTGGCGCGCGCGGGGTCCGATTTCAGGATCCGGCCGAAGGCGACCCGGCGAAGATGCATCCAGGAATGGGGCTCCCGGCCGGCGCGCAGCTTGCCGTCGACACAGAGCGATTCGGGCCAGCGTTCCTCGAGAACCTTGAAGGCCATCGCGGTGGCTGCCTCATCCGGCAACAGGCCTTGGCGCGCCAGAAGCATTCGCTGAATGGGAATGCTGTAGGAGCGCAGTCTCGGCTCCAGGATGGGAAGCAGCGCCGCGAGTTCGCTTTTCATTTCTTCCGTGACGAGGGTTCGACGGTACAAGGCGGCGGTTGCCTCGATTAAACCTTGGAGCGCGGCTTCATTCTCCGGTTCCCGCAGCAGTCGCCCGGCCAAGAAACGCGCGAGCTGCAAGCGGAAGCGGTCGTAGTCCGCGAAGCGCAACTGCAGCGACGCATAATACGCCGCGTAGCCCCCTCGCGTTCCGGCATCGCGATACTGCTGGAAGTGATGTTCCGCGTCCACGCAAACGTGCGGGATGTGTTCCAGGATCTTTGGCAGCAGCGGATAGTCCGGCTGGGAAACTTGCGCCATCAGGAACTGGCAGGAGAATTTAAGATCCGGATGGTAGTAGAACGCGGCAAGAAGCGGCTGAAATCCGTTCTCGACGTAATATTCGTAAGCTGTGGAGAGCGCGGCCTCGGTTGGGAGAAAGAGCAACTCCGCAAGAGGATCACTCAAAAGAAGCGTTGGGCGGGACCATGGGACTGGCTGGGTCTGGGGGACCGGGCGGGTCTGGTCCGGAGGCTTCGAGCCGCCGGGCGGCCGCAGGGAGGAGACGGCGGCGAGACGGGAATTTACCCATTCGACGTTTAGCGGAAGCACCTCGAACTCAAGCACATTGGAGACGAGGTACTCCTCATCCGGGGCAAACCCCGGGAGCTTCTCACCCTTCAGCCGGGAAAGGGTTTCCGCCTCAATGCGCCGCTCATCGTGGAGCCGCAGGAGGAGGGCCAGCCGGTATTGCCCCGGGGTCAGCGGCGGCAGCACGGCGTTGATCAAGGCCCAGGCATTGTCTTTCCAGACGTTCCCCAACAGCATGGTTCGCTGGAACGAGGCGTAACGGCATGGAACGGCAAAATCGCCGCAGGAGGCCGGACCCTCCAGCAGCGCTCCCATGTACGCGAAACGCAGGGCGGCTTCGCGATCGCACCGCACCTCGTACGGATCGTCGGGATGCGTGGGCGGATACAAGCGCTTGCTGATCTCCGCAATGTTGGAATCCACGAAAATCCGTTCGCCGAACTGGAAGGGGCCGGCCTTGCGGAAGGTGACGCGGAACGCCGGATTGGCGGCATGCAACTCCGCCGCCCGGTTGAGGATGCGCGGATCCGGTTTCTCGGTCTGCGCCCACAGCGCGGCCATCTCGAACGCGAAGAGCGCCACCGCCGCCAAGTGCAGCATGGAGCGCATTCGCCGGTTGCTTCGCATTGGTCTCCTTCCGGCCGGGCGGCGTCTCGCTCTTGCCGCATCGGCACGCTTTCTGGTTGCGCGTACGCCCCTATGGTTCTGGCGCGGCGACAATCACACGGAGCGGCATTCTCGTTCTCACTCCATCTGCATCGAGCGCGAGCACAATTTCATATTCGCCGGGCGGCGTTGCGGGCTTGGGGGTTACGAGCAAGCGGGAGACGGTCTCCTCGGGGCGGGGCGCGAAGCGCGCGGGGCTCCCCAGCACGCAATCGAGTGTTTCGGACGCCGTAACGATTGCCAAACTTCCGGATGCCGGCGGCTCGGCTCCGACGCCAAACCGCAGATCAACTGGAACGGGCTTTCCCGCGACGGCGGCAATCGGCGGCATGCGCCGGAACAGGACGCCGCGCGGCAGGGGTTCGAAGGAGGCGGCGTGGAAGGGCACCCGCGGCGCTTGGTCCAGGGGTATGACCACGGCGCTCTCGCTCGCTTCGCACTTGAGCGACGGCTGGAAACGCCAGGTGGAGGAGCCGAAGGGGAGCAGCCGGTTGGCGAGCACGTCAAATGGCAGCACCACGCGCCCCGCGGGGAGGTTTGCTTCCATGGCGGGGAGATCGAAATCGCCTTCCCCAGTGAGGCGCACGAACTTGCCGCCCCACTTGCAGAGACCGCCGGGCGAGGCAATCAGCCAATCGACTTCAAGCACCTGCGCGTCCTCCCGGCCGAGGCGATCCGCGGGCCGCCATTCGAAGCGAAGGGCGACGGGCAGCGTCGCGGCGGCCCAATCGTCCCGCCGATAGGCTTTGGTGACGAGAGCCGCGCCCGCGGTATCGACGAGCCCGGCAACATAGCTTCCGTTCAAGCGCTTGATTGAGATCCAGGACGCACGGTAGGGGCCGTCGCTCGTCGCCCATTTGAGGATCTCGGCGGCCGGGATAGTGGCGGTGAGCGTTTGCCGTCCCGGCTGCAGGCGCGCCTTGCCCTCTGCGTGGAGGTTGCGCCAGGCCGGCCTTTCCGCATTGCTCTCCTGGAGATGCACTTCCAAATCGTACTCGCCCGCGATGACAACGTCGAGCTCCGCGCTCAGCTCCAACCGGTCCGGATAGCCGTTCGCATCGATATCCACGGCACGCTCCCGGATTGCGATGAACTTCGAGGAGAGCGGGGATACAACCGGGCCGTTGGCCACGCTCCGCAGGTCAAAGGGCTCTCCATTGGCCATCGTGCCGCGCGCCCGAACTTCGAAACGAAGAGCGCCCGGTTTGGCCGCCGCATAGGTTGCTTCGTAAAGTTGCGGTTCCGTGCGCCGGAGTTCCAGGAGGACTTGCTCCAGGACGGGTTCGCCGAACTCACGGGGCCCTGGGCCGCCGGGCTTCGTGACCGGGCGCGTTTCCACGCCGATCTCAAAGCGGATGGGATCGTCCACGGGAGGGCCGCTCATGGTCACCTTCAGCGGGATCTTGTCCCCGACGAGCGCTTCTCCGTCCGTTGCCTGGAGAAACAGGCCAACCCGGTCTTGAGGCGGCTCCAGATCCTTCTCCATGTGGCCGAACATATCCGTCAGCATTTGCATCACCGGAAGATACATGGCGTGAACGACGACGGGCGCGGCGGAGGATCGGGTATCGAAGTGAATCCGATAGGTCCCCTTTGAGGCCGAGGGCAAAGTGATGCCGTGATGGATGCCGGGCTGGGGGAATAGGAGCTTTGTCAGGTCAATCGGATTCCACCCGTCATCGTCTCCCCCGGTCGCGGGACCATCGTCCACTTGCCAACGCTGTTCGTCGCTGGAGGGCATCGTCTCATCCCAGACGGTGCCGTCCGGGGTTTCCAGGCGCACCTTCACGGCGCGGTTCGGGACTACCACCTCAAACCCAACGGCCAGCTCGGTATCGCTGGCGACCTCGACCGGGAGGATGAAGTCCGCGGTGCGTGGCGGAACGGTTACGGGGGAAAGACAGCGGGCACCCGGAATCGAGGCGATGAGCATTTGGTGCAGGAGTTCGGGCGTGGGCGCGGGAGGGTAAATGAAGAGAGCGCCGTCAACCTCCGCGGCGGGACGCGGCCCGCTCACGACGACGGTGTACGTGCCGGAGGGGTGAGGCTGCCGGGCCTCAATCCGGATGCGCTCTCCGCCATCCGATTTGCCGAAGGGCGGGTCGAAAGGGACGGAGTCCCAATAGAAGCCATGGTCGCCCGCGTTTGTGAGGTCGAAGCGGCTTCCATCGGGCAGGACGATGCGGATGGGCAGTTCGGTCCGGTCGCACTGCAGGACGATCTCGTCGCCCACCTTGAGCGGCTGCGCGGTCTCCAACCGCAAGGACACTTCGGCCGAACCCGCTGGAACGGGGAGGCGCTTGAGAGCAGGCGGAACGAACTCGGATTGCTGCCCGAGGCACGCGGCCACGACGCAAGCGAGCGCGAGCACCGCGGCGGCGATTCTCCGGGCCGCCGGTGCGGCCTGGATGAAGGCCGTGGATGGAAGGGGCCGGTTCTTCCGCAAACCGAATTTTGATCGGATAGTCTCCACGCTGAAGAATCCTCCCTTGTGATGCGTACGGTCCCGCCCTCAAGCGCTTCGCGATCCCAATTTCGGGCACTTTAGACGCGGGCCGTTCGCGGTGTTCCGGTGAGTTCACTTGTACCGCGAACGCCTCCGGTTTGCGACGGAATTCCACTGGATGGGCGGGAGGCGGGGGCGAAGCGCGAGATTCGGCGGTTGAATAAAGAAACAAGGTCTGGAACTCTGATACTGCCCGAAAAAGTCCACATTTCCCGTATTGGAAAGATTTCAGAGCGGCATGATCTTTTTGGGGGACGGAGTTCGCTTGAGATGGATGAACGAAGGGATTTCGTTCTGTACCTAACTTCCTGGGTAACTTTCGGGCGGCGGGCTTCGGCCTTCCGCCCCCTTTTTCGTGTCCAGGCGGAGGGATTTTGGGAAGGGGCGGGGGCGGCTTCTACCAGAGGACGTAGGAAATGCCGGCGCTCCAATAGGTGTGTTCCGGGATGCGGCCCTGTAGAGCCATCTGCGGGCGGAATAGAGTGTCGGCGGAGAACCTGCCCGCTTTGAGTGCAATGCCGGCTTCGTAGCGGGCGACCCGTGCGCCGCGGCAGCCGTAGAAGCGGTTGGCGTAGGTGAAGGACGGCCCGTGGACGAGGGCGAGATTCCACTTTCCGGCGCGGCGCAGGGGGTGGGCCGTGGTGGCGCGGAAATAGTAGATCTGGCCGCCGACACCGCTCCGGGTGGGTGCGGAAGCGAGCGTCTTGACGTTGGCGTCCAGCGTGAAACCGACACGTCCGGCCCGCTGGTTCCAGATGAGCCCGCTGTCGGCGATGTAGTCCGCGCCCCCGCTAAGCACGGAGGGGAACTGCCAGCGATGCAAGCCGAGGTTGAGCGAGAGGTCGCCCGATTCCCAGCGCTTCAAAGGCTGGATGTAATTGACGGAAGCGATCCAATCGTTGCCGCCATCCTTGATGTCGAGCGTGTTCCATACGGTGAGGCGCAGCGTGCCGTTCTCGCGCAGGACGTTCCGGACGTCCACGGTAAAGCCGTTCTGCTGAGCGGTGCCGTCGCTGAATTCGCCGCCGAGAGTGAGCTGGAAATCCGAGGCGAGTCCGGTTGTAAACCTGCCGGTGGTGGTGACCGGTTTGCGGTGAAGGGCGAGCGGGAAGGAGGTTGCGGGGGAAGGGGCGGCAGAGTCACCGGAGGCCTCCGCAATCGGCTGCGCGGGGCTGGCGCTCTCCTCCGCCCAGGACGGAAAAGCGATGACGGCTGCCATGGAGACCGCCAGACACCATGGCATCCAATCAAAGACGAGTTGCATCTATTAAATACCCGAAACTCCAGTTTAGCACCGCCGTGAGAAAGTTTTGGGCCCGGGTTGGCGAATGGGGACAGCGCGGACGGGGCGGCCGAGGGGGTGCTTGGGTAGAATGGTCCTCTATGAAGGTTTTCGGCGGGTTGCCGGCGGTTTTGGGACTTCTGCTGCTGTCGGCGGCGACGCCCGCGCAGGAGTGGCATTTCTGGGGCGGGGATGCGGGCGGAATGAAGTATTCGCCCGTGAAGCAGATCAACAGGGGCAATGTGGCGCGGCTCAAGCCGGCCTGGACCTGGCATTCCGGCGACATCAGCGACGGCAGCAAGTACCCGGTGCGGAGCGCGTTTGAAGCGACGCCGCTGATGGTTGCGAACCGGCTGTTTGTGACGACGCCCTTTAACCGCCTGGTGGCGCTCAACGCGGAGACGGGCACGGAGCTTTGGGCGTTCGACCCGAAGATCGACAAGGAGCATTCGTACACGCTGTTCATTCACCGCGGACCGGCGTACTGGACGGATGGCAAGCGCGAGCGGCTGGTTTACGGCACGATCGACGGGCGGCTGTTTTCGATTGATGCGGCGACGGGGAAGCCGGACCCGAACTTCGGAGAGGCGGGCGTGGTGAATCTGCGCAAGGATGCCGCGGACAAATTTCCGGGGCGCGCGTATGGAATGACATCGCCGCCGGCCATTTTTGAGAATCTGGCAATCTGCGGCGCGTGGACCTCTGACGGCGAGCCCAAAGCGCCTTCGGGCGACATCCGAGCCTTCGACGTGCTGACCGGGAAACTGGTGTGGCGTTTCCACGTGGTGCCGCGGCCGGGCGAGTTTGGGCACGATACGTGGGAAGGCGATAGCTGGCGGGATCGCGGCGGGGTGAATGCGTGGAGCAACCTGAGTGTGGACCGCGAGCGCGCGCTGGTGTTCCTGCCGCTGACCTCCCCCTCGGCCGATTACTACGGCGGCGACCGGCCTGGGGCGAATCTGTTCGGGGACTCGCTGGTCGCGCTGAAGGCGAGGACGGGAGAGCGCGTCTGGCACTTCCAGACCGTGCATCACAACATCTGGGACTACGATCTGCCCGCCCAGCCGAATCTGATCGAGGTGGTGCGGGACGGAAAGAAGATTCCGGCGGTGGCGCAGGTGACGAAAACTGGATTCACGTTCGTCTTCAACCGGGAGACGGGGGAGCCGCTTTTCCCGATTGAAGAACGAAAGGTGCCGGCAAGCACGGTGCCGGGCGAGAAGGCCTGGCCCACGCAGCCGATACCAACGCTGCCGAAGCCGTTCGCGCGGCAATCCATGAAGCCGGACGAACTCGCCAACGTCGACCCGGCGCACCGGGCGTTCTGCGAGGAACTCATCAAGGACGCGGTGTTCGGAGACCTCTACACGCCGATCGGAACGAAGCCGACGGTGCTGTTTCCGGGCACAAACGGGGGCACGAACTGGGGCGGCGCGTCGTTCGATCCGGAGACGCGGACGCTGTATGTGAACTCGGCCGATGCGGGCATGATTTCGTATTTGCGGCCGAACCGGGAAGGGGCGCAGGTGCCTTACAGCCGGGTGGGATTGCGCACCAACAGCGCGCGGTTCTGGGACCGGCGACTGTGGCCCTGCCAGCAGCCACCCTGGGCGCATCTCACGGCCATCGACATGGACACGGGCGAGTTCCGCTGGCGCACCGTGCTTGGCGAGGTGGAGGAACTCATGGCGAAAGGACTGCCGCCGACGGGTGCGCCGGGCATGGGCGGCTCCATGGTGACGGCGGGCGGCCTCGTGTTTATCGGTTCCAGCAACGACAGCCGCTTCCGGGCCTTCGACAAGGATACGGGCAAGCTGCTGTGGGAGACGAAGCTGCCGGCCAGCGCGCATGCGAACCCGATGAGCTTTGTGGGGAAGAAATCCGGGAAGCAATTCGTGGTGATCGCCGCCGGTGGCGGAAACAAGTACAGCGATGTGTTCAGCGACGCCCTGATTGCGTACGCGCTGCCGGAATGAGCGGGATCATGAACCGGGGATTGACGATTGTTTGTTTTGCCATACTCTCCCTGCTAACGGTGCGTGCGGCCGTGGCTGGGGAGGATGCGCCCACGTTCAGCCACAAGACGCACGCCGTGCTGCGGATGCCGTGCACGAAGTGCCACGCGGTGGCGGGGAAGGGCGTTGCGGCGGGATTTCCGGGCGAAGCGGAATGCAAGGTCTGCCATACGGCATTTAGCGCCGCGCAGACCAAATTCCCCACGAAACGGGTCTACCGGCTGCCGGACTTTGTCTTCTTCAGCCACAAGGTGCATACGGATGCCAAGGCGGAGTGCGCGCGCTGCCACGGCGATGTGAACTCGATGGCCACGGTGACGCTTGCCGTGCCGCCCACGATGAAGATGTGCGTGGATTGCCACCGGGAAACCAAGGC
Source organism: Bryobacterales bacterium (assembly GCA_039812845.1). GTDB lineage: Bacteria > Acidobacteriota > Terriglobia > Bryobacterales > Bryobacteraceae > JACTMJ01. Next base: position 447 of record JBDIBK010000095.1, on the reverse strand, counting down.
CTCCACGGAGTGCTTTATCTGCCATGAGATTGGGCAGTAGCGGAGCGCGGCAAGTCTGAAATAATCATTTTTTTGATCGATTGACGCGTGGGGCGCGAATGGAGGGAATGCCATGAAACGACGGGATCTGTTCCGCACGGCGGCGGGGTTCACCGGATACTCGGTGTATGTGAACGCGCAGGGGCTGAGCGGGGCGGGCGCGAATGTGAGCGCTTCCGAGACGGCGGCGCGGACGGCGGAAGCGCAGCGGATCATCCGCATGATCGAACCCCTTTCGGGAGACCGGCATCTTGCCTCGCCGGAGCCGAACATGCGGCTGGTGGACCTCTCCTGCGACGTCTTCGTGGCGGGCGGCGGGCCGGCGGGCGTGAACGCGGCCATTGCGGCCGCGCGGCATGGGGCGAAGGTGATTCTGGTGCAGGACCGCTCCCGGCTGGGCGGCAATTC
>JBDIBK010000094.1:0-16668 GCA_039812845.1 Bryobacterales bacterium | reverse complement strand
CTCGACTACCACCCGGATACGCTCGCATTTCCGCTGGAGCAGGTGCTGGAATCGATCTCCGCGAACACGCGCCTCATCATGATCGCGAATCCCAACAATCCGACGGGCGGGGCGATCCCCGTGGAGGCGATCAAACAGATTCTCCAGCGCGCCGGGAGCGCGGCTGTGCTGATTGACGAAGCTTATTACGAGTTCTGCGGCGTCACGGCGCTCCCGCTGATTCCGGACTACCCGAATCTGTTCGTCTCCCGCACGTTTTCGAAAGTCTACGGGCTGGCTGGACTGCGGATCGGCTGCCTGTTCACGCAGCCCGCGAATGCCGCCCTGCTGCGAAAGGGCCAATCGCCCTACAGCGTGAACGCCGTGGCGGCCGCCGCCGCGCGCGTCGCCGTCGAGGACCAGGAATTCATCACGGGTTACGTTACGGAAGTGCTGGCCGCACGGCAGCTAACCGAAGTGGGCCTGGAGAAGCTGAGCATCCGCTATTTCCCGAGCGACGGCAATTTCATCCTGATGGATCTGGGCACGCGGGCGGAGCTTGTGGTGAAGCGGATGCGCGAGCGCGGCATTCTCATCCGCGACCGCGGCCACGAGATTCCCGGCGCCGTTCGCGTCACGATCGGCACCCGGGATCAGATGGACCGCTTTCTGGTCGCGCTCCGCGAGGTGTTGGCTTGAGCCGCGGCCTTCTGGTGTTCGACATGGACGGGGTCCTGGTTGATGTGAGCGCATCCTACCGTGAGGCCATTCGCCAGACGGTGGAGCATTTCACCGCCGCGCCACTCGGCTTCGAAGAAATTCAGGCGTACAAGAATGCGGGCGGCTGGAACAACGATTGGGCACTTTCTCACCGCATCAGCGAGGACCGCGGCGTTCGCGTGAGCTATGCCGCCGTCGTCGAAGAGTTCCAGCGGCGCTTTCTGGGCGAGAGCTTCGATGGCCTGATCCTGCGCGAGAACTGGATCGCGCGGGAGGGGCTGCTCGAAGAGCTTGCACTGCAATTCCGCCTGGCGGTTTTCACCGGCCGCGAACGCGCCGAGGCCCGGCACACCCTGAACCGCTTCGCCCCGGAACTGGCCTTCGATCCGGTGATCTGCGATGAAGATGTCGCCGAGAAGAAACCGCATCCCGAGGGCCTTCAGCGCATTGCGGCGATGTTCCCCGGCGAGCCGATGCTGTATGTGGGCGATACGGTGGACGACGCCCGCTCCGCCGGCGCGGCGGGCGTGCCATTCATCGGAATCGCCGCCGCGGGCAGCCCGCGCGCGGAAGAACTCCGTACGCTTCTCGCGGCCGAGAACGCGATCGCGGTGATCGACAATATCAACGAAATCAAGGCGGTGGTTTACGCATGAGAACGGCTTCCATTGAGCGCATCACAAAGGAAACACAGATTCGCGGCACGCTGGCGCTTGACGGCGGCGGCGTCTACGAGATTGCGACGGGCATTCGCTTCTTCGATCACATGTTGGAGCTGTTCACCAAGCACGGGGGCTTTGATCTGACGCTCACCGCAACGGGCGACCTCGACGTGGACCAGCACCACACCGTCGAGGATGTGGGCATCGCGCTCGGCCAGCTTTTCGCGAAAGCGCTGGGAGACCGGAAGGGCATCAACCGCGCGGGATACTTCGTGCAGACGATGGACGAGACTCTCGCCGTCGTTGCCGTCGACCTGGGAGGGAGGCCTTACCACGTGGTGGACGCGAAGGTGAGAACGCGCCTGGTGGGCGATTTGCAATCGGAATTGCTCGAAGATTTCTTTCACGGCTTCTCTGTGCACGCGCTGGCGAATGTGCACGTGAAGACGCTCTATGGCCGCTCAAACCATCACAAGGTGGAAGCCATCTTCAAAGGATTTGCCCGCGCGATGCGTTTCGCCTGTTCGACGGACGAGCGCCTCAAGGATCAGCTTCCTTCGACGAAAGGGCTCCTGTGATTCGCATTGTGGATTACGGTGCAGGCAACCTGCGGAGCGTCGAGAATACGCTCGAGGCGATTGGTTGCAGGTATGAGATCGTGACCCGCGTCGAGCAACTGAGCGGCGCGGCGAAGGTGATTCTTCCGGGCGTGGGCCATTACGGCCAGATCATGCGGTCGCTTTCGACATCCGGATTGCGGGGCGGCCTGCTCGAACTCGTCCAGCGCGGCACTCCTTTTCTTGGTATCTGCATCGGGCTTCAAAGCCTGTTTGAAGGCAGCGAGGAAGATCCCACGGTCGAGGGTTTGGGCGTGTTCCAGGGCGTCATCCGGCGCTTCGAAGATCGCTTGCGTGTGCCGCACATGGGCTGGAACCAGATCGCCGCGCGCAAGGAGTGCGCCTTGCTGCGGGGCATTCCGCCCAATCCGTATGTCTACTTCGCGCACAGCTACTATGCGCCCGTCGTCGCGGCTACCGGGGCGGTGTGCGACTACGGCCTTCCGTATACGGCGCTGGCGGAGGCGGACAACGTATATGCGGTGCAGTTCCATCCCGAGAAGTCCGGGGCCGTGGGTATGCAAGTAATTCAGAACTTTGTGGAGTTAACGTGATGCTCGCCAAACGGATTATTCCCTGCCTGGACGTGACGGCCGGCCGCGTCGTGAAAGGCGTCAACTTCGTGAATCTGCGCGATGCGGGAGACCCGGTGGAACTGGCGGACCGCTACAACCAGCAGGGCGCGGATGAACTGGTTTTTCTCGATATCACCGCGTCCTCGGACGCGCGGGACACGATGGTGGATGTGGTTGCGCGAACGGCCCGCCAAGTGTTCATTCCGCTCACGGTGGGCGGCGGAATTCGCAGCGTGGCCGATGCCCGCAAGATTCTGCACGCGGGGGCGGACAAAGTGAGCGTGAACACCTCCGCCATTCAGCGCCCGGAACTGATCCGGGAGCTGAGCGAGGAGTTCGGCTCGCAGGCGGTGGTGCTTGCGATCGACGCCCGCAAGCGGCGGGATGCCGACGGCTGGACGATTTACGTCCGCGGCGGCCGCGACGACACCGGCATCGACTGTATCGAATGGGCGCAGCGGGGCGAGGGTTTCGGAGCCGGTGAGATCCTGCTCACTTCGATGGACCGGGACGGCGTACAGGACGGATTCGATTGCGCGCTGACCGCCTCGGTTTCCGAAGCCACCAACATCCCCGTGATTGCCTCGGGCGGCGCCGGAAAGCCGGAGGACTTTGCCAAGGTGCTGACTGCCGGCAAGGCGGATGCGGCCCTCGCGGCCTCCATCTTCCACTACGGAACATACACGGTGGCCGATCTGAAGACGTTTCTGACGGAGGCGGGGGTACCCGTCCGGCCGCCTGCCCCGACGCCTTCGCGCTGAAGAACGATTATGTCTATCCAAACCGCAGCCTTTGTGATCCCGTGCATCGATCTGATGGGGGGCAAGGTCGTCCAACTCGTGCAGGGCCGGGAGAAAGCTCTGGAGGGCGATCATCCGCACCGGATGCTGGAACGCTTTGCCGGCTTTCCGGTGATCCAAGTGATTGACCTCGATGCCGCGCTTGGCAAGGGAGCGAACGACGCCATCGTCGAAGATCTGGCCACGCGGGCCCGCATCCGGGCCGGTGGCGGCGTCCGCAATGTGGAGCGCGCCCGAGCCTTGGTCGCACTCGGCGTGGACAAGGTGATCGTGGGGACCGCCGCCTTCGATGCGGGCGGGGTTCGGGAGGATTTCCTTCGCGGGCTCGCCGCCGAAGTAGGGGCGGAACGCATTCAAATCGCGCTCGATTCGAAGGATGGGCGCATCGTAGTTCGAGGATGGCAAGAATCCACTTCGCTCACCGCGGTGGAAGTGCTGCGGCAGCTTGAACCGTACTGCTCCGGCTTCCTTTGCACCTACGTGGATAAGGAAGGAATGCTGCAGGGCACCGACCTCGATTGGTTCGTGGCCTTACGGGCCGGCACCGGCCATGAGATTACGGCCGCCGGCGGGGTGACCACGCTTGAGGACGTCCGCGCGCTGCTCGCCATGAATGTGAATGCGGCCATGGGCATGGCGATCTACACCGGGCGCGTTTCCCTTGACGATTTGCGCGAGCTGCTGCCGCAATAAGCGCTACAAAGACTTTTCGGCGAGGTCGCCCAGAACGGGCAAGGCCAGCTTTTCGTGCTCGTTCGACTTCACCATCATGTAGACTCCGGCAATCACAATCAGGAGTTCGGCGAGCTTGAAGACCACGCGCAGCATCCAGCCGGATGCGTCGTGGAAAGAGCCCAGCATGGACAGGTGCAGAATGGGGGAAACTACACGATCCGCCAGCAGCCAGGCCACGAAGAGGTAAAGCCCCTGGAATGCGTGAAACCGGACCACCAGGTTGTCCCGGAAACGGGTGGTGGCGAGCACGATAATGGCGGCGATCCAGCCGATGAGCGGAATGTAGCAGAGGACGACCGAGGTGCGATCGGAGATCGCGCCGGAAGCTTCGTCGAGCACGTTCGGCGTCGGCACCGGCTGCCGCGCGCCACACTTGGTGCAGTAAGCGTCGGCGTCGCGCACCTGATTTCCGCAATGGCTGCAATACGGCATCGGCTTACCCCTCCACACCAGAATACGTAATCGTCGCCGGAGAAGTTCAATACGCCGGTGGGGCCACGAGATCCTCCGAAATCCCCGCGAGATCGACGCCGCCGGGCAGTTTGTTACGATACGGCCATGGTGTTCGCACGCTTCGCCCTCTCGGCATCGATCTTCCTGAGCCTGGTGACGGGCGGCTTCGCCCAGGAACTGAAGATCTACTTCATCGATGTCGATGGCGGGCAGGCTACGCTCTTTGTCTCCGACAAGGGGGAATCGATGCTGGTGGATGCCGGCTGGGCCGGCCACGAGAATCGGGACGCCAAGAAGATCATGGCCGCGGCCCGGGACGCGGGCGTCTCCAGAATTGACTGGATGCTAACCACGCACTACCACGCGGACCACGTTGGCGGCGTTGCGCAGCTTGCGGCGCTGATGCCGATACGGACTTTCCTCGACCATGGCGAGAATACGGAGAAGTCTCCCAACACGGTCAAGACATACGAGGGCTATCTGGCGGTTCGGGCGAAGGGCAAGCACCGGGTTCTCACGGCGGGGGACAATCTCGCTTTCGGAAGCGGCGCTGTGCATGTGCTTTCCGCCCGCCAGGAACTGATCAAGAAGCCGCTGAAGGCGCCAGGGGCCGGCACAAAATCCTCCGGCTGCGCCGCTGCCGAGATTCGGAAGGGGGATCGCAGCGAGAACGAGATGTCGATCGGGATCGTCGCCGAATTTGGGCGCTTCCGCGCGCTCGATCTGGGGGATCTCCTGTGGAACGAAGAGGGAGCGCTGGTTTGTCCGGCGAATAAGATCGGGCACATCGACGTCTATCTCACGACGCATCACGGCTCGAAGCCATCCGGAAATCCGGTGATGGTGAACGCGATCCGCCCGCGCGTGGCCATCATGAACAATGGCGCGAAGAAGGGTGGCGACCCCGGCCATTGGAACACGGTGAAGGCCGCCCTCGGCATCGAAGACCGATGGCAACTGCAGAAGAGCGTGCTGGACGAAGGCGCGCACAATGTCGCCGACGAGAAGATCGCCAGTCTTGCGCCGCAGGTGGAGCCCGCCTGGATCAAAGTGGTGGCGCGCAAGGACGGTTCGTTCACGGTCACCAACAGCCGCAATGGCGTTTCCACCTCTTACGGGCCGCGCCGCTAGAATGAGCAAGAGCCCCGCAATCCCGGCCACGAACCTTGCATGACCATACCCGGCGTTCCGTATTTCCTCTTTCTGGGGTTGGTGTTTTTCGCCTATTGGCCGCTTTCCCGCTGGAAGGCACTCTCGCTTGGGGTGGTGCTCTTCGCGAATTACCTGTTCTATTCCCGGTACGATCTGGCGTATCTTTTTCTGATCCCAGCCGCGTCCACGATCGACTTTCTGCTGGGGCTTGGTCTGGAACGCTCGAAGACGCCGTGGCTTCGCCGCGGGATGGCGACTCTCAGCATCGGAATGAATATCGGCCTGCTCGTGAGCGTCCGCTATACGGGGCAAGCCCTGACGGCACTGCAACCGGCGGCGGAATCCATCTTTCCGGGCTGGACCGTCACGCTGCCGCTGGGCCTCTCGTTTTACGCATTCCAGGCGCTTACTTACACGCTGGATATCTACCGCCGCGACGCCCGCGCCACCACCAGTTATCTCTCTTATCTGGCCTCCGTTTCCTTCTTCCCGACCATTCTGGCGGGGCCGATCACGCGCGTGAGTTCGCTCATCACCCAGTTCTCTCGCGAGAACGTGGCCTTCGCGGAACGCCAGGCCGGCAGGGCGTTCTTCCTCATCGGGCTTGGCGTCGCGAAGAAGATGCTGATCGCGGACTACCTGGGCGAGAACCTCGTGAACCGCACCTTTGATTTCCCCGCCCTCTACAGCGCCTTTGAAGTGGGCTTGGGCGTTGTCGGCTACGCCTTTCAGCTCTACTACGACTTCTCCGGCTATACGGACATCGCGCTGGGCTCCGCTTTGCTTCTGGGCATCCAGCTCCCCGCCAATTTCAAGAAGCCTTACGCGGCCGCCGATATCGCCGATTTCTGGAGGCGGTGGCACATCAGCTTTTCCAACTGGCTCCGGGACTATCTCTATTTTTCTCTGCCCGGCCTGCGCTCGAAATGGAAAGGGTTCACGTACATCAATCTGGTGATTACGATGACGCTGGGGGGGATCTGGCACGGCCCGAACTGGAACTTCGCGATCTGGGGCGTCCTGCACGGCGTGGCGCTGGCCGTCGCCCGCGCGTGGCAGGTCTGGCGGGGCAAGAGCGCGCCCGCTGCCACGGGTTCCTGGCAGCGCCTGCTTCCGGGCAGAGTGCTCACGTTTGTCTTCGTTTGCTTTGCCTGGGTGTTCTTCCGGGCCGAGACACTGGAGGGCGCGCTGGCCGTTTTGGCCCATCTCGGCACGCTCAGTTTCGGTGTCGCGAACGTCACACCGGGGCTGTGGGTAACTTTGTTGGTTGCGGTGACGGCGCATTTTGTGCCAGACCAGTGGTATGGGCAAGCGCTCAAAAACTGGGAGAATCTCCCGGTCGTCGTCCAGGCGGCCGCCCTCGCCGCGCTTGTCTTCACCGTCCAATACGTTGCCTCCACCGGTTCCGCCCCCTTCATCTACCAGCAATTCTGACGGGGCCGCGAAGGCATCGCCAAGCGGCATTCCGGGCGGCGTCTCGGAAGCAAGGCCGACGTTAGAGGCACCCGCTTTCAGGTCGGTCAAGGCGGGCGGTATGTTCCGGGCGCTCCAGCTTCCGCGCATCGCCGGAATTCCGGGATCGGCCGCGACCGGGCTGTTGGCGACGCTCCTCTTCACCCAGTTGCTTCCGCTCGCCGGCGGACCGAACGCCCAAGCCCTCTCGCTTTCCGAGTTTCGGCGGGTTTTCGACGTGCTTGAGAATCGGGAGTTCCACTTTGGCGCGGAGGTGTCCGACCCATTGTCGCCGCTCGCCGAGCTGCTTGCGAAAGAGCGGCGTTTTCCGCTGATCGATCCGAGCGGGAGCCTTGACAATTTTTTCGCGGCGCTCCAGCGGGCGGAATCGGGCCAACTGAAGAAGCGAATTCACATCCTGCACTATGGAGATTCGCCGACAACCGCCGATCTAATTACCGCGGACATTCGGCAACGGCTACAGGAGCGTTTCGGCAACGGAGGATACGGCTTCAACCTGATCGCACCGCCATGGGGCTGGTACCGCCATCGCGGCATCAGTATCCGCGCTTCGGGTTGGAAAGAGGTGTCGCCCGCGCTGGGAATGAAGGGAGATGGCAAGTATGGCCTTGGCGGAGTGAGCTTTGAGGGAAGTTCCGGCGCGTACTCCGCGGTTACGCTGCAGGACCACAGCCAAGCTCACGTACGAGTTTACTTTCAGAGGCAACCGGGGGGTGGAACTTTCGAATTGGCCGCGAATGGCCAGACGGTGGCCGAGACAACAACGGATGCCGAGCAAAGTGCGCCCAGCGTGGAGAGCTACGCCATCCCGCCGGGAACACGGGAAGTGTCGCTCCGCGTGCGTTCCGGCGACGTGCGGGTCTTTGGAATGGAGTTTACGCGCAGCCGGCCGGGAATCGTCTATTCCAGCCTAGGGTTGAACGGTGCCAACACGACGACGCTTTCCCGCGGTATGGATGCGGCGCATTGGAGCCAGCAATTGCGCGCCGCCGATCCGCAACTGGTGGTGATCAACTATGGCACCAACGAAAGCGTGTATGGTTCGTTCGTCACCAAGTACCTGGAGCCGGAACTGCGCCGCCTGATTGGGCGGGTTCGCGATGCCGTTCCGAACAGCGCCATTTTGATCATGAGCCCGATGGACCGGGGCATCCGCGGGGAATCCGGCGAAATCGTCACCCCGAAAACGATTCCGGACATCGTGCGAATCCAGGAGAAGGTGGCGGGAGAGATGAAAGTGGCCTTCTTCAACACGTACGAGGCCATGGGCGGCGCGGGTACAATGGCGAAATGGTACACGCGGAATCCCCGTCTGGTGGGCGGGGACTACATCCACCCGATGCCCGCGGGAGCGAAGCTGGTAGGGGATTTGCTCTTTGAGGGGCTGAACGAGCAATATCAGCGCTATAAACTCAAAGAGATTCAGAAGTCGCTGGCGGCCAAACCGCGCACAAATCCAGCCAGGACGGGAAGGAGGAAGCGGGTTTGAGAGTGGCTCTCATTCCGGCGGCTGCGCTGCTGCTGTTTGGCATGCTTCCGGCCGCGGCGTTTCCCGTTCCGCCGCTTCCGCCGAGCGCCATCGTTAGTGCGTCGCCCCTGATCGCGGCGGTAGCGAAGAAGCGGACGGTGACACGCAAGCCCGTCACCCGGAAGAAGCGCAGCGTTCGCGCTGCCCGGAAGCGACGGCCCAGCGCCGCCGCGTTGGCGGCCGCCGCTCGCGCGAAAGCCGCCGCAACAGTGAAGGTCTCCGAGGAAATCGGCGAGCCCACGAACGCTTTTCTGGAGCAACCGGGAGCGCTTATCCCCTTCTTTGAACAGCTTTACCGGCAGGAGAATCATTTGAATCCAGGCCCGGTTCGCGTGCTGCAGTTCGGGGACTCGCATACGGCCGCCCATTACTGGGCAAGCACCATTCGGGATGCGCTGCAATCCAGATTCGGCAATGGGGGCAGCGGCTTCATTCACGCGGGAAAGCCCTGGGTGGGCTACCGGCGATTTGACGTCACAACCTCCGCCAGCCCCGGATGGAGCAGCGAGGGGCTGGTGGGCAAGCCCAGCCAGCGCGGCGACGAGTTCCAAGGCCTGAGCGGGGTAAGCGTCCACACGACCCGCCCTGGGGCCTGGATCGCGCTTGAGGCAACCACCAGCGCTCTTGAGGTTCAGTATCTGCGGCAACCCGGCGGCGGCGCGTTTCGGCTTTACGATAACGACGAACTGGTGGCGGAGCAATCGACAGATGGAGAATTGGGACCCGGCATTCTGCAGTATGCGACAACGGAAGGCGCGCACGCCTTCAGGATTGTCACTGCCAGTTCCGCGCCCGTCAAACTTTATGGCTGGATTAGCGAGGAAGCGCAGGGCGTCACCTACGAGCCGCTCGGCATCTCCGGTGCCAATGCTTCGATCAGCACTCGCTGGAACCTCCCGTTGTTTCAGCATTTTCTGGCGCGCCGGGACCCGGCGCTGATCGTCGTCGCTTATGGCAGCAACGAGGCTGGCCAACTGGCCTGGACTTACGAGAAGTACTTCGAGGAGTTCGACGGACTGCTCAAGAAGATTCGCGCCGCCTCTCCCGCCGCCTCGGTTCTGGTGGTGGGACCGCCGGACCGGCTTTGGTACCAGCGCCGCGGAGGATGGAGGCCCGCGCCCAGGATGGAGACGGTGATTCGCGCGCAACGCGACGCGGCCAAGGCCAACCGGGTGGCCTATTGGGACACGCAATCGCGGATGGGAGGCGACGGATCGATACGCGATTGGGTGCATGCCGGGCTCGCCGCCCGCGACTACGTGCATTTTTCCGCAGACGGTTACCGGCGATTGGGCGATGTGCTGTATCAGGACCTCATGGTCCAGTACAATGAGTTCAAGACATTGCGGAACGAATGGAGCGCGTCCAGCCAATATGACCGAACGGCAGCAGAAAATTCTCAGCCTGATCAACAAGGTCACCAAGAAGAATGAGACTCCCGCGCTCGAAGAGTCCCTGTTTGAATCGGGCTATCTCGACTCCTTCGCCCTCCCGGATCTGGTAGCCGAACTCGAGGATGCGTTCGCCATTCAGATCCCCGATTCCGACCTCAATCCGCGGAAATTCGACAGCATTGAACGGATAGAATCCTACCTGGACCAGCGTGGTTGATCTTTGCCTTTTCTAAACAGCTTTGGCCATTGGCTCCCCGAGCGCGTGGTAACGAACGCGGAGATGAGCGCCGCGCTTGGGTGCGAACCCGATTGGATCCGCTCGGTCTCCGGCATTGAAGAACGGCGATTCGCGGGCGAGGACGACACGGTTGCTTCCATGGGTGCGAAGGCGGCCCGGAATTGCCTGAATGCCGCCGGGGTTGAGCCGGGCGAAGTGGATTATCTGATTTGCTCATCCGGTTCGGCGGAGCGGCGCTTCCCCGGTCCGGGATTTGAGATCTCGCACGCATTGGGCTGCGCGGAGATCCCGGTGCTCGATCTGCCTCTGGCGAGCGCGGGGGCCTTGGTGGCGCTCGATCTGGCGCGAGACCTGGTGCGGCGGTACAAGCGCATCCTCGTCGTGGCCAGCGAGAAGATGTCCGCCGTCGCCATGATGGAGCCGGTCGAGCGCGGAATCTCCATGCTCTTCGGCGACGGCGCCGGCGCCTGCCTGGTGAGCGAAGAGCCGGGACCTCTCGAAGTGGTGGATTCGCTGATCGCCGCGGATGGCAAGTTCGCCAACGACCTTGCGCTCCCGTTTGGCGCGCCGCTTAGCATGAACGGCCGCAGCGTGATCCTCCAGGCCTCGCGCAAAGTTCCGCGCAGTATCGAGGAATTGCTCGACCGCAACGATCTCAAACCCGCCGATGTCGCGAGCTATGTGATGCACCAGGCGAACCTCAACCTGATTGCCAAGGTTGCCAGCGCCCTCGGCGTCGAGAGCGAGCGCTTTTTCGCCAACATCGCCCGTTACGGGAACACATCAAGCGCATCCCTGCTGATCGCGGCCAGCGAGTGGCTTCCGGCTTCGAGCATTCGAAAGCACGAACATGCCGTTTTCACGGTGTTCGGGGCTGGATTCCAGTGGGGATCGATGCTGCTTCGGGGGGCCTGACCGAAGCCGGTAGAATACGCAAATGAGCCAAACCGTGAGCCCCGTGGGACGCCTGGAAACCATCGCGTTCCTGAGCGGCGCGGCCGTGATGGTGCTTGAAATCACCGGCTCTCGCGTGATGGCCCCCTTCCTGGGCACGTCGGTCTTCGTTTGGACGACACTGATCGGCGTCATCATGGCCAGCCTGAGCGCGGGCTACTGGTGGGGGGGCCGGATCGCCGACAGAAACCCCAGCTACGGGCGGCTTGCGGCCATCCTCTTCCTTGCCTGTCTCGGCGTGTCGATCACCGCGGTCGGCCAGCACACGCTTCTCACCTGGCTGCAGGAGATGTCATTTGAATTGCGGCTAAGCGCCCTCCTCGCCACGCTTCTGCTTTTTGCGCCCGCCAGCGTCCTGCTGGGGATGGTGACCCCATACGTTGTGCGCCTCAAGCTCACGTCGATCGAAAGTTCCGGCGCGCAAGTGGGCAGACTCTATGCCATCTCCACGGCGGGGAGCATTCTGGGCACGTTTGCGTGCGGATACTTCCTGCTCTCCTGGATGGGGAGCTCCCGGATTCTCTATGGAATCGCCCTGCTGCTGTTGGCGCTTTCGTTTGTCGCCGCCGTCGAGTTCCGGGTGGGGCAGCGGGCCGCCGCCGCGGTGTTTCTGTTGCTGGCGGGGGGGCTGGCCGAATTCGAAGCGAGGACGCAAGCCGCGGCCGGTTTTCGCGATCTGGATACGGATTACCAGCGGCTGCAAGTGATTGATGCGCGGGAGCCGGAGAAGGGACGCCCGGTACGCATTCTGAAATCGGAAGAGGCGAACACCCAATCCGCGATCTATCTCGACAGCGATGAGCTCCTGAGCGAATACCTTCACTATTTCGACTTGGTGCGATTTACGGGCCGCCCCCTGCGGCGGGTGCTGATGATCGGCGCGGCGGGCTTTGTCTATCCCATGCACCTTCTGCGCGAGATGCCGGAGATTACGATCGACGTCGTGGAGATTGACCCGGCGATGACCGGAATCGCCAGGCACTATTTCGGTCTGAAGGAATCCACCCGGCTGCGCATTTTCCATGAGGACGGACGCACGTTCGTGAACCGCGCCGCCCGGCAATCGCCCGGCGTCTACGACGCCATCTTCCTCGATGCCTTCCAGACCCGAGTGCCGCCTTTTCAGCTATTGACGGTGGAGTTTGCGCGAAATCTGGAACGGCTGCTTTCCCCGCAAGGCATCGTGGCATTGAACTTCATCGCCCGCGCGGACGGGTCCGAGTTGGGGCTGGGTCCGTCCGTCATTCGCACCTACTCCGGAGCATTCCCCTCGCTGCGGGTGTTCGCGGTTCATCCTGAAGAGGATCGGGAGAAAGTACAGAATCTGGTGCTGCTCGCGAGCCGTACACCGATTGAATTTGACGAAGCAGCATGGCGCGACGGAACAAGGCTGCCCATCGCGAGGCTTCGGGAACTGCCCGAGGCCGCTGGTTATCTCCTTACCGACGACTTTGCTCCCGTGGAATATCTGGTTTCAGACCGTTGAACCCACGAGTGCGTGCGGGCTGGCACTCGCTTGGTCCGGATCCGTCTTGTCCGGATTTCTGAAAACTTTCACACTGCCCCGTGAGCGCTTGGGTCCGCGTATCCTGCTGATTCCGCGTGAGTTTCGCTGTGGATCGTGGGTGTCCGGATTGTCCGGATTGTCCGGATTATCCGGGTTGCCGATTTGCGGCCGTGGGGCGGTGGCGACAGAGGCGCGAACCCTCCTTTGGAGGTTGTTCGATTGCTCGTACGCGAAGCGGGTGAGCCGACGAGGGCACAGGCATCTTTGTTCGATTCCCCTTGGGCGAGGACGTGGAGAAAGTCCGCTTGGCGGTGTTTGCCGGGGCGTTGTTTGGTTTTGTCGGGATTCGCCGAGTTACGGCGTTTTCGGTTGTCGGAGCTCATGGGAATCTATCTCCTTTGAGCGGCCAGGGCGGATATCTCGACGCCCGTTTGCGCACTCCAAAGAATTGTAAGGATGTGATTAGTGGAAATCGGAGGGCTGGGCTGCTAACTGGGTGATGCCATGGGAGATCCAGTTTTGCAACATGCGTGATAGTGCCCCGAAGGGGGGCGGCTTTGGGTGGATTTCCGTGGATAAGGGCGGCGGAGCCTTCCCGCGCTCAAACGGGGCTCGTCATGACATGGCCTCTCTACGCTGGGGTGGAATTTCTCTGGGTTCCGATTCGATCTTCACCGGAAGTGCGGGTTTTGCGGAACGAAGCCAATCGAGGAACGGGCAATCGGCATGAAGCGAGGCGGCGGCGGGCGTGGCCGCTGAGGGGTCGCACCGCCAAATGGGGCGGATGCTCCATGGACTCGCTGGCGCGAGGCTGTTTTGTTGCTGGATGGGTGGGGGTGGCTGGTCTTGCTGTCCACGGGCTTCCGCGGCATGACAAGCGTTCCTGTCGCGTTTTTGGAGCTTCCCGATGGAACTGCGCGGGGCTGGGCGAGACAGGGCGGTGGGGCGAACGAGGGCGTGTGCCAGGCAGGGCAAGGATTTGCAGGGTGGGGAGGAATGCCTATGCGGTTCTATGGAGCGCGTGGGCGGTTCGCTGCGTGGAGCCTGGTTTTCAGGTTGACGGGGGAAGTTTCAGGAGGGACGGCGGGTTGCTGGGCTCGCACGAAGCCACTTCCCGCAAAAGCCAGGCTCCAAGCTGAGAGAGAAGGCGAACGAAGGGCAACGCGGCTCTTGGATGGAGATCGGGGGTTGAATTGACCGTCCAAGAAATTCACCAATCTCGAACGTCTCTGGAACAATCTGCGGGATTCCGAGTTTCACATTAACGTCAGCTAATGTTACATAATCATCATTGACTTGAAGACAATTCTTTAGTATCCTCGCAATCACACGAAACGAGATTAGGGTATATAACTCGTTTTCGACCGGAATCAGTAAACGCAAACACCAGATAAGAAGGAGATTGCTGAATCTAGTCGGTGGAAGCATATTGCAGAAAGTGAGCTAGATAAACTTATGAAGCTCTGGTTGCTCATGGCGATTTGTGTTTTCATTCCAAACATTGGTGTCGTGACCAGGGAGTCGTATTGCGGAGAAGGCGACAATCCGTTTCGTGTTCGAGTGTTCCTGGACCGTGTAGTCAGTGCGGCACTGGCCTAGAGATCAACAAGGCAGTCGCGCGGAACGCCAATAACTCCGACCTGCCTTGTGGGGCTACGCTATATGTTAATGATGTTGGCGTTGTTAAGGTCGTAGATGCGGGAGGAGGTCTCGCGATGCAGCAATTAGATCACTATGCTGGATTTAATGGCTGTAATGCGGCGGGCGGATCAATTGGAAACAAGAAGGTGATTCGCCTACTTGACTAAAGTGAGGACAGCCTAATGGAGATATCTATGCGCCGATGCACATTGTTTCTTGTGATACTGAGCCTGACCCTGTCAGTCTCGGCAAGTGTGGACCAATTAGAGTGGACATCTGGTGAGACGAAAATGAAAGGCGAGGCTGAAGGTGTGCTCCACCTTGAGATCCGGGATAGGGCGACCGGGCTGACACAGACGATCGAGCTGCCTCACCTCAGCAAGATTGTGGACGACGTCCGTCTCATTGGCCCTAATCGGATCTTGGTAACTGGCCGTATGAATCCAGAAGAGGAACGGGCTGGGACCGTTACAATCATTGATCGCCAATCTGGCAAGATAGTGGATAGCTTTCGCACGCTGGACGCTACAATTGCGCCGAGCGGCGATATGATGGCCTATAAATGGCTGCCGCCACGCGAAAGCGGCGGCACCGCATTTCTTAGTTCCATTCTCGTTTACCGCTTTGCCGCGAGTCCGGAGTCAAACCGGATCCCAGGAATCTCTGCCTATCATGGCTCGGGAACCGTGCTCTATCCGGAAGAAAACCGGATCGGACAGCGATATTTTGCGGTACTCGGCGAGGAGGGCTGGCTAAGCGGTTGTCGGCCGAGGCGCAGCTTCGTCTCTCCAATTGCGTGGAGCTCCGATTCGAAGCGAATCGCAGTTGTGGAGTTCGAGGCCGGCGATCAGCGAATCGTCGTCATCGACGTTTCCAGTGGCGTTGCGCAACCGGAAATTAGTACGATTCGACTGCATCGCGAGGATTTCTTGCGAGAGGAATTCGGCCGGAGAATACCGGAGGACTACCCTAGAGACCTCGGTGTTGCTTTTCGGCGAATCGAATTTACCGCAGATGGGAAACAGATTGTCTTGGAATCGTGGCCTCTTGGGCCATGGTCCGACAAGACGCTTTCCGTCCCGGCGTCCCAGTGAGTAAGCTGACGGCATCTGAGGGACTCGCCCTCGAAGCTAATGTGGACTTAGACCACGAGTTCGTTTACCGAATTCGGCAGAGCATCCGACTCTTGAGGGAAGGGCGGATTCGCCGTGCTATCTGGAGTATGACGAGCAGTTGGTGAGGCGGTTCCGGGCGGGCGGGATGATGCGTAAGGACTTCGCTAGTCCTTTGACCGCCCAAAGATGTTGCCAATAGTCATTTCCACCCAGAAATGTTTGGTCCATTCTCGGTTATGGCTCCTCCCGCACTTGTCCTATTCCCTTCGCAAGAAAGAGCGCGCCGCGCTCGAATCGCTGCTGGCGGGCGGCGGCGTGTCGGGCCAAGAGGGGCAAATAGGTCTGGCGGGCATCGTCGTCAAAGAAAAGATCCTGCCGGGAGTTGCCGAGTTGGGTGATGCGGTGCGGGCAGCCCACGGCCATCACGCGCCGAATCCGTGCCATCGCAAGTGCAGTGGCGCGACGGGCGAAACATTCTCGCGGGAAAGGAGAAGCGGATACGGAAGTACGGCGATGCGCCGTTGATCATGCCACCCCTGCCGGGGTTTTCATTCCGTTCTGGGGACGTATCGGGTGATTGCACACTGGCCTGGCTGGTGTCGCCCTTCGGACTGGGGCTGGCTGATGCCGCCCGGCGGGTTGGGGCTGGCTTATGCCGCGCTGTGGGCTTAGCAGGGCGGGATGGATGGAATTTTCGCGCGGAGGGATTAGAGTGTGCAGCGATCCGCCGCCCGGGCGGGTGCGCTGGACGGTGCGCCGCCTCGCGGAGGAAGCCGTGAAGCGGAAGATGCTGCCGGAAGTGGGGCGGGAAACCATCCGCTTGCTGCTCGAACACCACGACCTGAAGCCGTGGCGGGAAATAGATGTGGTGCGTGCCGATGCTGGATGAGGCCTGCATTGCGGCGATGGAGGACGTGCTCGCCACCTACGAAAGGCCGTACGATGCCCGGATTCCCGTGGTTTGTCTGGACGAGAAGCCGCTTGTGCTGCACGGAGAAGCTCGCTCCGGATCGGCCGCCCGGCCGGGCCGAAGCGCGCCTATGAGGTCGAGTGACAGGTGAGGCTTGCTCTGGTGTGTGGGTCTGGGTTCATGGTGTGGCATCGGTGCACCGCTGACGCGGTGCG
>JBDIBK010000093.1:0-16671 GCA_039812845.1 Bryobacterales bacterium | reverse complement strand
CTCGCCGCGAGGCTGAGGTGCCGCTCGCCGCGAGGCTGAGGTGCCGCTCGCCGCGAGGCTGAGGTAGCAGGCTCGCCGCGAGGATGGGGTGCCGCTCGCCGCGAGGCTGAGGCAGCAGGCTCGCCGCGACGATGGGGGAGCGGGCTCATCCATCTCTGCCCCGATATTTCCAGCGTGGAAGCGGGACTCACCTGGAAAGGCCAAGCCCTGTGGGAGCGCGTTGCCCTGCCTGGACGGTCTCCGCGCCGCAAGGGAGGCAAGAGAATTCGAAGCAGGATAAGGCCGGAAGAGGCCCTATTCGAAGCCAGCCTCGCCGGTGGAGTTGCTCGCCAGTTGAGAATCGCCATCCAGCTCCGGCATGGTTTCCATCATCGTAAGCACTTTTCGCCGGTAGGCCGCGCGGCGGTTATAGACTTTCAACTTTTCCGCGACGGATTTTCCGGAATAGTGAGGCGCGAATCGGAGGCGCTGCGCGACGAAATGGATGCCCTGACGAAACGAAGCGAAGCGCTTGCGCCCGTTCGCCCAGCCAAACAGATTGTTGTTGCGGGCAGTGCGGCCGCATCCCGTTTCCAGCACGGCCAAGACCGGGAGCAGTCGGTAGTCGAAGCCGTTCAATTCCGCTGCCTGCACAAAGTCCTGCGCAAGGCCGCCGATGTCACAAGAATGGCTTTCCAGAAACGATTCCACCGCTTCGGCTCGGTCGAGGCTGCGCGAATCCGCACCCACGAAAAGGCTGCAGGATTGGCCGTTAGCGGTGCCGAACTCGCCTTGAATGGACTTGGCGGGCTGCGCGGTTGTCGCTACGGGACGGCTTTGCAATTGGACGACGCCATCGCCGGCCGGCCACGCCAACCCGGAAAGGGCCAGACTGAGGGCGGCTGCCGCGACGCTCTTCCAAAGTAGACGGCGAAATCGCACCCCGCTAGTCTACCAATTTCCGACCCGGCAAATGAGGCTCACGGCAAGCCCTGCCCCTAAGCCGCTATCCGGGTGGCGAGTTGAAATGCTGGCCGAAATCGGAGCAAGGGCGGCGCGAGCCTTGCCTGCGTCAACCGCGGGTGCCGTGCGCCTACTGCTCAAAAAGATTCGCGATCCCGCCCAGCACCGAACCTTCTCCGGTGCGCTTGCCGCCGGCCGACGGGGCATTTGCCAGGATGCGGTCCGCCAACCGCGAGAAAGGCATGCTCTGCAAATAGACGGTGCCCACGCCGCTGAGCGTCGCCAGGAACAATCCCTCGCCGCCAAAGAACATGGATTTCAGATTGCCCGCGCGCTGGATGCTGTAGGCAATGGAGGGCGTGAACGCGACGATGCAGCCGGTATCCACGCGAATCGTCTCGCCCCGCAGTTCTTTGCAAATCACCGTTCCGCCCGCCTGTATCATCGCCAAGCCGTCCCCGCGCAATCGCTGGAGGATGAACCCTTCGCCGCCGAAGAGCCCCGCGCCGAAGCGCTGAGCGAATGCCACGCTAATCTGGGTGCCCAGCGCCGCGCAAAGGAAGGCGTCCTTCTGGCAGATCAGTTCGTGGCCGATCTGTGCCATGTCGACGGGGATGATTTTGCCCGGAAAGGGGGCCGCGAACGCCACCCTCCGCTTGCCCTGCCCGCGGTTGGTGAAGTGGGTCATGAAGATCGACTCTTTGGTAAGCATCCGCTTTCCTACCTGCATGAGCTTGTCCATGAGCCCGGCGTTGGGGTTCGAGCCGTCTCCCATCTTGGTCTCGAACGTGATGAAATCGTCCATGTAGTTCATGGTGCCCGCTTCGGCCACCACGGTCTCCCCCGGATCGAGTTCCACCTCAACCAGTTGCAGGTCGTCTCCGATGATCTGGTAATCCACTTGATGACAGTACATGTCTTTTTTTCTCCGGCTCTTTCTTCCGTGCCCCGCTCCGTGGGGCGCGGCAAGGCGCGCCTCAGCCCGAGGCAGGCGCATTCCCTTACCGGCAATACTACGCTTTGGCTTGCGTTCCGTTGGCGGGAATGGGGCGATCCGTAAAGTAAGGCGGAGAACGGCCGGTCAATGGGTCATTTGGAAGACGCGCCGGGCAAACAGGTCCGCCTCAAGGTAGCAATTGGCCACCATATTGGGCACAATGCCGAGCCGCGCGCACCGCTGCTCAAGTTCTTCGCCGCCCAGGGAGGAGTAGTGGCGCGCCAGATACGCGGTATCGCACATCCAGGGATTGGCATCCTCGTCGAGCAGCAGCACAGCCCGCACATCGGAAGGCAGTTCCAGAGACTGCAGGATCTCCCGCAGAGGCTTGTCCAGCACGGCGTCGAGCACGGAGAAGAGCCCCACGAGAAAAAGATCCGCGGCGCGGGAGTAAAGCTTGGAGGATTCGGCCAGCAGCTCGCAGAAGCGCGCCCGCAGCAGGGATTCCACAACCAGCTCATGCGGCTTGTCGGAGGCCAGAAACGGCATCACGGCGAGCAGAACCCATTTCCTCATGTTTTCCGCACCCAGCAAAGCAAAGGCATGGCGAAGGGACCGCACCTCCGACGACCAGGAGAATTGGGCGGAATTTAGAAAACGAAAGAAGAGCCAGGAGAGAGAAAGATCCTGGCGCATCAGCTTCTCGAGACGCTCAAAATCCATCTCAGCCGCGCTCACCTCCGCCAGAATCATCAGGTGATGGCTGCGCGAGCCCTTCAGGCGCTGCGCCCGAAGGAGATTGGGCTTCGCAAAAAAGTAGCCTTGAAAGAACTGGCATCCGAGCTGTTTTGCTTCCTGAAAGTCCTCGTAGGTCTCTACCTTTTCCGCAATTATCGGCACCCGCCATGCGCGGGCCGCGCCGCAGATTTCCGCCCGCTGCGCGGAATCAAGGGCCAGGAAATCCACCTTGGCGAAATCAACGCTATTGCGAAGCGGCTCCAACTGGGAAATGCAGACGATGTCATCCAGCGCCAGAGAGAAACCCGCTCCGCGGAGGCTGCCGCAATGCTGCAGCAGGGCGTCGTCGCGGGCCACATCTTCGAGAATCTCCAGCACAAGCTGCCGCGGGGGCAACAAGGTGACTCGCTCGTCGTCTAGGACTTCGGAGCCCACGTTCAGAAAGAGCATCTTCGAGCCGCCAACGGTCTCTCGGCCCAGCAGGAAGAAAGCGCTCGAAATCACACTCAGCGTGGCAAAGGTCGCATCCGCGAAACGCGCCTGCGGCTCCAATCCGCCGCGGTAGAGCAGTTCGTAGCCAAGCACCTGCAGGGATGCATCGAATATGGGCTGGCGGGCCAGATAGCTGATCTCCGTCGGCAGCGCCAAGGCACCGGCATCGCCGGCATCCGTCCATATTGTGTCCAGTTCGCTTTGGCCCATCTTCTCCCCTGCCCGCGGCAGCCGCACGCCGCGCGGTCATCCAGAGCCGGGAGATGCAGTTCATCCACACGGAGATCTTGAGACGCACAGCGGATCCGCTCAAGAGACTCATCGACCCACGAGAGCGCGAAAAACAGCGTGGGAATACCTGATTTCGGGCTAAGGGATTTTCGGCGGAGCGGGCTGGCCGAACGGCTGAGCCTTCCCGTGGGTGGCATTGGACGAACCATCGCTCCAGAACAGAGCGTACTTCTCATTCAGGCAGGTGTGGAAGTTCACACTCTCAAAGAATTCCAGTTCCGCCGTCACCGTGAGAATTTCGGCAATCTCCCGCCGCCGCGCCTCCGCGACCGCTTCGAGCACCAGCCCGCGCCCCAAACCGCGCCGCCGCGCACCCTCTTTCACCACCAGGCTGCGGACTTCGGCAATCTTCCGGCTGTAGATCTCCAGGCAGCAGCAGCCCACGATTTCGCCATCAAGTTCCGCCACCCAAAAAGTCGGCAAGAGCGCCTCCACTTCCTCCGGGCTTCGTTCCAGCAGATGATCGCTGTGAGTCTGGATCAAACCCAGGATTGCCGGTATGTCTTCGGGGCGCGCGCTGCGAATCATGACGATTTGCAGAATAGCAGGGCTTTGCCGGATTCGGAAACCCTTCCCGCCGGTCTTTTCCTCGCCGCCCGCAACCGGCGGATGGGATGGCTTCGGTGGGCAAATCTCGCGCCATGGGCAAAGGTTACGAAACCGAACATGCCGCCTTCGCGTCCCACGGCCATCGCGCGCCACGGCGTGCGTTCCGCAAGCGGTGGAACCGGTGCATGATCGGCATGGTAAATGAGACCGGCGTCGTGCCGTCCACGCGAAATTTCTACGCGATTCGCGATTGGGCGAGGCCGCATCGCCGATTTGTTTTGAATCGTTTAGCGGTTGGCTCTCATCGTGCAGAGTGACGGCAGTGGCGGTGATCGTACTTTGAAACGCGGCCGCCCCAAGGAACCAATGTTCGAATCCGAATCCAGCGCGCAACGGGACGCTTCCGCGAAGCCGGTTCCGCGACGGTGGCGTCGTCCAGCGGCGGGGGCACTTGTGATTGTCGGCGCGTTTGCGAGCGGCTTGTGGCTTGGGCACCGGCCGGCAATCCCCGAAGCGGTGCCCGCCTCACCCTCGTCCGCCGTCGCTGCGCTGTTTGCGAGTCCGGCGCGCGAGGGAGGAAGCGCGGAAACCTCGGTGGCTCCCCAGTCTCTCGCTCGGCCCAGCCGCACCTTGCGGGTGCGCGCTACGTCGAGAGTGTCCAGCGGGAATGCGCGGGCCGGGGAATCTGTCCTTTTCGTCACCGAACATTCCATGCAGACCCGTTCCGGTGAGCATGTGCCGGCGGGCGCGCTGGTCGAAGGAGTCGTCGCCAGAGCCCGCCCCTCTTCGACGAAGAACGCGGGCAGTCTCGTCATTGAAATTCGGGCGCTGCACGTGGGCAGCCAAGCCATCCCGCTTCACGCTCTGCCCTATATTCCGCAGGGCAAGAAGAGCGATGCCGGTGCCGCCGCGGACCGGGCCGTGAACGAAATCGACATTCGCGCGCTTGGCATTCGAAATCAATTGAAACCGAACCCGGAAGCGGTGATGCCCAGGGAAGCGGTGATTGAATTTCAGTTGGTGGAGGCGGATTCGAGCGAGAATCCGCTTCAGCACGTCCCGGAGCCGGTTTGCCCATTACCGGCGATCCAGATTCCCCAGGAACGGACTTCGCCCGACCCTGTGTTGCGGCTTCCCGTCCCCGATGCGAAGCCCCCCGCCACGGCGCGTCGACCGCGCATCGCCATGGATCGTGGCTAGAGGTCAGCAGTACTATCCCGTAGTACTCTTTACTACCCAGTTTCGCAACCCCGTGTGATTCGAGTTCCGGCGGCAGCGGGCGCTTCGCGCGCCAGAGTTGTAAACCTTTTAGAATCAATTGTAAATTTTCTCCGTTCCACTGGATTTGCAATCCCGATAGAGATAGGGTGTTTCCGCTAGTTTTGAGTACTGAAAGTACTTGACTCTCATTACGGCTAAACCTTAGACTCAGATGAGCGCTAAACCTGGGAAACTAGTATCTGGCTTTCGGGGCATGCGTCAATTTCGGAGGTACAAATGAGGCTCCTTCTGGCAACTCTCCTGGCTGGAATCGGGTTGCAAGCCGCAACGATTACGCTGGGACCCGTGACGTCATCCGGTGGCTATGACCCTGGGGATAAGACGTCCTTTATTTCAAACATTCTGCTGCCGCAGTTCAATTCCGGACTCGGCACGCTAACTGGTGTTCAAATTTCCATTGACACTCAAATCAACCGCTCCGGATCAATGACAAACAACGGTTCCGAGGCGGCGGCGCTCTCGTACTTCTACGGGGCGACGCAGATCAGCATCACCGGCGAGGGCGTCTCTCACACGCAATCCGCAACCGGTGCGTTCACCGCTGGTGAGACGTTCAACAGCGTCGCGGCCAACGGGGGCAGCGTCGTGATCACTTCTCTCCAGGAGTACGATCTCGGCAATATCTTCAATCCCAGCAACCTTTCCGCTTTCATCGGAGCAGGGACGGTTGCTTACGCGGTGAATGGCCAATCGGCGCTGTTTACCAGTTGCGGCAGCGGGAATTGCGCCACCAACATCGACACTCGGATGGGTGGCCAGATGACCGTGACGTACACCTATGAACCGGATACGAATGAAGTTCCCGAACCGGCCTCGTTCGCGATGGTCGGCCTGGGTGTGCTTGCGCTGGGGATGATCGGACGCCGTCGCTTCCTGGGTTCGAAGTCCTAGACTTGCCCGCGTTCCGTTCCACTTTCGAAAGGCCCTTGGGGTACGCCAAGGGCCTTTCGTGCGTTTCGAGTTGATCTCCCGCCGTTTGTCGCCTCCGGATTTTCTTCCGTGAAGCAGACTCATTATCCATGGCGGGCGCATCCGCCCTCGCCCAAACCGGCGAGCGCTCCAGCGCTGGGAGCGCATCCACGACTCTTTATCGTCCTTTCCCCAGACTGCCCTCGCCTCATTCCTTCCGCACGGATATCCACACGCTTCGGATGGAAATTGTCCTCCCCGTCATGAGCGGAATCGAATCGGTACCAAGCGCGGCACGCAGAGTGTATCGCAGGGGATAACCCAAACCTCCTTGAATCTTGACGAAACAGCGAGGCATTGACGATTCCTCACTTCTTCACGGGTTTCCCCTGGAGGAGCGCTCCGCCACGCAGAACACGGAAAATCTAGACGAAACAGTGCCATTTCGTGTCGAATCGATCAAACATTATCACAAATATGCGTGATTCTTCGGTATCATCTACGCCTGGTTTGAGCGACTCCCGCACTCACTTCCGACGCTAGTACTTCTTTTGAAATAGAGAAGATACGGAAAGCAAGTGTAAATTCATGTCTTGACACATTCGCCTATTGCCCGCATGCTAGTACCAGGCGTACGGGTGAACGGAACAAATCCTCGGCTGGGGGAGAACCATCTCTTTTGTCCTGGAGGCGCGCCATTCACATCTGCGGATTTCACCGGCTTCCAAGAGATCACCGGGTTCCGAGAGGATCGTATGGATAAACTGAGAGCTTTCGTAAAAGATGAATCTGGTCAGGACCTTGTCGAGTATGCAATGCTGCTGGCGCTGATTACGCTGGCGGCGTTGGCGGGTGTGGGTGGGTTCGGTGGCAATGCGGGCACGTTGTGGTCCAACCTTGCGAACGCAACCGCCGGCTACCTCGGTTCCTAGACGCTTGCAATGAGGCGAAGTTCCTGCGAGGCAGACGCAGACAGCCCATGTGGCGCGAAAACCGCGCGTTCCAGATCCCGATAAGTTCCTGGCTCACCTGGGCCAAACAGATTGATCGCAAATCGCGATTCCTTTAAGCCGCACCGGACGGGACCCGGATGCGGCTTTTTTTCGTTTTCCGGCTTCAGGGAAGTTCTTTCACGGCCAAGCGACGAAATTCCATGTAGTAGCCTTCCGCCTCGATCCCGAGATAGCCTTCGGTCACCGGCGGCTTCTCCCAGCGGCTCTGCACCCCGCCGTTCACCCAAAGCGCAATCCGCCCCTCGGTGGCGGTGATCTCGAACGTATTCCACTCGCCGACGGGTGCCATCCGGTTGCCGGTCATCTGTTCCCGCAAATTGGTGCGGTTTCGCTCGCCGGCTTTCGGGAAATCGCCGAAGAGCCATCCACCCGCTTCTCCCGTCTGCGCCTGATAGAACTGGTTGCCGTCGGCGCTCGCCCAGAAATAGATTCCCCCGTTGTAGCGCGGTGCCCCTTCGAGCTTCCGGAACCGCCATTCGGCGTGCAAGAGGAAGTTCCGGTAACGCTTCCCGTCGAAGCGAAGCCACTCGTGCCCGCCGGTGCCATCAATGACGAGCAACCCGTCGCGCACGGACCATTGCTCCTTCGCCGCCAAGGATGCGGTGGACGGGATGGGGACCTTCGTCCAGCCTGGCAGCCCCGGTTTCGGCATCAGATCGGTCCATCCATTGGGGTTCTGTTCGAACGCGCTGCGCGACGCGGTCTGGCCTTCCGCGGAAGCCGAGACGCCTAATACGGCGAAAGCCAATACGATCACAGAGATCCAATTCATGACGCACTCCCTCCCGCCCGTCCGGCGGATTTTCCTAGTGGAATCCCCAGTCTATCGGGAAAGCTCGCCGCGCATCTTCTCCCAGTCCGCAATCTCCCCAAATTTCAGGCACTTGCGAGCCGGGTCGATATTCCGGAGGAGCCCGGTGAGCACCGCTCCCGGCCCCACCTCGACAAACTGCTCCACGCCCTCGTCCACCAGCCGAAACATGCTCTCCACCCATCGGACCCGATTGGGAACCTGCTCCACCAATCCGTTTCGCACCTCAGCGCCGTCCTGGACGAGCGCGGCATCCACATTATTCACGAGCGGGACACGCAGGTCACCGAAATCCAGCGCTTCCAGATCCTCCTTCAACCGGGCCTGCGCCGGGGCCATAAGCGCGCAGTGGAAGGGCGCGCTCACTGGCAGCATCACGACACGCTTGGCACCCGCCGCCCGGGCCAGCTCACCAGCCCTTTCCACGGCCGCCCGATCCCCCGCGATGACGGTTTGGTCCGGCGAGTTCTCATTCGCGACGCTCACGACTTCCCTCTGGGCGGCTTCCTCACAGATCGATTCGATTTTGTCGATCGGCAATTTGAGAATCGCCGCCATCGCTCCCTTGCCCGCGGGAACCGCCTCCTGCATATAGCGGCCGCGATTTCTTACGGTGCGCACGGCATCGGCGAAGGATAGCCCGCCCGCCGCCACGATGGCACTGTATTCGCCAAGGCTGTGCCCCGCCACGAAGTCCGGTTTCAGCCCCTCCGCTTCCAGAAATCGATACGCCGCCACCGAAGCCGTCAGGATGGCCGGCTGGGTGTGCTCGGTTAGGGTGAGCGTTTCCATCGGACCATCCAGGATCAGTTGCGAAAGCGGGAAACCGAGAGCGTCATCGGCTTCCGTGAAAAGATCGCGGGCGGGAGCGAAGTTCTCCACCAGGGTGCGTGCCATGCCTACCGCTTGCGAACCCTGGCCGGGGAACAGAAATGTGGTGACTGCCAATGTGTGGCTCCTCTCAAAAGGATCTATTGTACGTCTCCCCGGAATCTCCGTCGAGACGGCCGAATATGGGGAAAGCTCCCGTTCTCGATTGCGGTTCGCTTTTCTTCGAAGATCGCAAGAAAAAGCACTTGCAATTTCTGGAATTCGCGCTACAATCTGAGAGGTTTGTCCAGAATTGTGCGATGGCGGCTGTCTTTGTCGCCGTTCGCGCGCCGCGGACAAGCACTCTGGCTCACTGGATGTAATGTAAGCGCGAAGACCGTTTGGAATTGGATCCATCTGTGTTCGCGGTGGATCGCGGACACGATGCCCTGAGCCGGACTTTCCCCCAACTCCCCCGTTTCCATTTTGATTCCGTGGTGCGATGGCTTGCGCTTGGCGCGCGGATGACGATCGGCAGCGAGCCATGGCCGCGGATATGCGGCTGGAGGATGGTGCCGCGGCACAAATTTCAGCCGAGGCGGACAGCAACCGGAAATCTGCACGTTTGTGTGAATTTCCTGAACCCTGGACGATAGAAAATCGTCCATTCGCATGGAGGTAAACCGAGATGATCTCGACTTTGGAACAACCAGTCGAAAAGAAACAGGTCATCCAAGAAGTTGACGGCGAGGTCTACTGCCCGTTCTGTACCAGGACGGTGAAGGCCACGCTGCTCGTCGCTGGCAAGAGAGCCAAGTCCAAGCCTGGACAAAAGTGCCCGCGTTGCAGCGCTTCTTTGGATGCTGGTTATGTCATTGGCGCCCGCCGCGCGGCGTAAGAAGGCTTGCACCGCGCCGCACCCACCGCTTTTTCACACTTCCCTTGAGCGGACCGTTCGCAAATCCCCGAACATCCGATACGATAAGGTTAAGACAACAGTTTGATGGCCTCCCGGCGATTTGCTTCGAGGCCAGCTCCCTTTGTGGCGCGGTTCCGCCGGCGTTGTCGACGCTGGCGGTGCGCGCGCGCAGACAGCGTGCTTATGGCGAAGCCTTCAGCGCAAGCGCTCCCGGCTTTCTCCACATAGAACCGAATGGATTGACTCAATGGAAACGCCACCCCGTCCGATGACCCCGAAACGGAAGCCGGCCAAGCCTCCCGCGGCTCACGCGCCTCGAAGCGCCCGGCCGGCCAAGTGTGCGATCTGCGGGGCGGAGGTGGCCCCGATTGCCAGCGAACCGTTGTGCTGGGTATGCCGCCGCCTGAAGGTCTCCGCCTGGAGCGAGAACACGGATTCGCAGATGTTTGCCCCGGAGTAGCGACGCTCGGGGACGCGGCCGCCGCCGTCAGATGTGCGTGTGAGCGATGCGGCTTCCGATCCCGCTGGCGATGGCCCTCTCATAGATCCAGCCCGCGACGGCCACATCCTGCGTCCCAAGGCCGAGCGACTTGAAGATCGTCAATTCCTCCGGAGAGGTCCGGCCCGTTCTTTTGCCGGCGAGGAGCTCGGAGAGTTCGCAGACCTGCGCGGCCGGCCATTCGGTGCCTCCATAGGCCAGCAGCAGATCACCCGCCTCCTCTTCCGCCTGCTCGCGGGAATCCAGCGCAATCAAATGGGCGCGCCGCACGGTCTCCGCGCTCAACTCCCGGCGATCCGGCGCGTTGGAGCCCATGGCGTTGATATGCACGCCGTTCTCAAACGCCGAATCCGCTACTACCGGATCTTGCGAATACGTGGCGGTAATGACGATATCCGCCCCTTCCACCGCTTCTTCCGGCGTGCTCACGGCCTTCACCACGCCCGAATCATACTCCCGAAATTCCTCCACGAAGCGCAGACGATTCTCCGCGCGCCGCGAGAACACCCGGACTTCGTGGACATTGCGCACGGAGCAGACCGCGTGCAACTGGCTCTTGGCCTGAAAGCCGGAGCCAATCAAGCCCACGATGGAAGCGCCGACGGGCGCCAGCAGATCCGTCGCAACGCCGCTCGCCGCGCCCGTGCGGATCTTTCCCAATTCGTTCGCCTCCATCACGGCAAGAGGCGTGGAATCCGACGCCCGGTAAAGCAGGAAGAGAAAGTGCGGGCCGTGCCGGGGATGGGTGACGTAGTTCTTGGTGCCGAAATAGCGCTCGTTGGCCCCGCCCATCTGGTGAAGAACCGCCCCGGACGGGAGATACATCCTTCTGCGGGGCAAGTTCTGCGCCACGCCGGAAGCCAGATCGAGAAACGACTGCCGCACCAGTTCGATGGCCGTCTGCATCGGCAGCAGTTGCTTCACTTCGCGTTCTGAAAGAAACAGCATCTCTTCCCCCTCCGGCGGAGCTCACCCGCTTCGTTGCCTTGCCCGATCCATAGAATATCCATTCCAGCAAGCCGGTGGGGCGGCGGGGCATTCCACCGCGCGGGGCGATATACTCACAAAATAATGCAGATTCAGGTTCCTTCGGATCCATTTGATGTCGTGGTGGTGGGCTCCGGGGCCACCGGGGGCTGGGCGGCCAAGAAACTCACGGAAGCCGGCATGAAGGTGTGCCTGCTTGAGGCGGGTAAGAAGATCACGAAGAAGGACTACACCGAGCACGTCAATAGCTGGCAGTTGCCGTATCTCGGAATGTCGCCCAAGGTGAAGGAAACGCGGCCCATCCAGGGCAATTGCTACGCCTGCACCGAGTACAACTACGAATGGTTCGTCAACGATCTCGAAAATCCCTACACGCAGGAAAAACCGTTCAGTTGGATCCGCCAGCGGGTTCTCGGCGGTCGCAGCCTGAGCTGGGGGCGGCAGAGCTACCGTATGGGGCCGCTCGATTTCAAAGCGGCCAGCCATGACGGCTATGGCGAAGACTGGCCGGTGACCTACGAAGAGATGGTGCCTTACTACGAGGAAGTGGAGAAGTATGTCGGCATCAGCGGGCGCGCCGAAGGCTTGAAATCCTTGCCCGACAGCATCTTTATGCCGCCCATGGCGATGACCTGCGGCGAAGAGCACTTGCGCGATCAGGTGAAGGCGAAGATGGGACGCACGATCACGATCGGACGGATCGCCATCCTTACCCGGAATCACCGGGATCGCTTAGCGTGCCATTATTGCGGCCCGTGCGAGCGCGGCTGCATCACGACTTCTTATTTCTCCAGCCCGTATACGACGATCAAGGACGCCCAGGACACCGGCCGGTTTACCCTGCTGTGCGATGCGGTGGCCAGCCATCTGATTTTGAAAGACGGCAAGGCAACGGGTGTCGCATATCTGGATCGCGAAACCAGAGCGCCACGCGAGGTGAGGGCCAAGATCGTGGTGCTTTGCGCCTCGACGCTCGAATCCACGCGCATCCTGATGAACTCGAAGGTTTTCAATGCGAGCGGCGCTCTTGGCCACTACCTGATGGACCACATTTATCAGGGCGGCGCGGGGGGCATCCTCCCGATCGCGGAAGCCAAACCCTGGGCCGGGATGCCCAAGCGCCCGAATGGCATCTACGTGCCCCGTTTCCGCAACGTGGACCGCTCCCATACGAACGGGATGATCCGGGGGTACGGCTATCAGGGCGGCGCCTCCCCCACCTTCTCCATGGGAGCCCCCGGTTTCGGCAAGAGCTACAAAGAGGCCGTCCGCAACGGAGAATGGACCGCCAGCCTCGGGGTTTGGGCCGAATGCCTTCCCCGGCACGAGAATCGGGTGGTGCTCGACAAAGACCATGTGGACGCGTGGGGCATCCCTACGCTGAGCGTCCGAATGAATTGGAGCGACAACGAGCTTGCTCTGTGGAACGATGCGAAGCAGGAAGCGGCCGCAATGCTGGAAGCGGCGGGCGCAAGGGACATCCGCATCACCGGCAAGGAGCCATCCGTACCGGGCCACTGCATCCACGAATGCGGCACCGCGCGCATGGGAGACAGCCCGAAGAAGAGCGTCCTCAACAAGTGGAACCAGAGCTGGGACGTCGATAACGTGTTCGTCACGGATGGAGCGGCCTGGGTAAGCCAGGGCTGCGCGAACCCGACACTCACGATGATGGCGATCACCGTCCGCGCTTGCGATTATATTGCGCGGGAATATTCGAAGAAAGTCGCGAAGGCGTAGCCGGCTTTAACGCACCGCGACCTTGCCGGAAAACTGGGTGGGGCTTCCCGCGACGTCCGCCACGATCTCGTACGTGCCCGGAGCGAGCGCCGGCATCGCCACATTGATCTGGTTGAGGCCCGCTCCGGTGAGCCCGGCAAAGCGGATCTCGGCCGCCTGTCCGCCGATCGTCACGGAGAGGTTCGGGCGGGATACGAGCGTGGCCACCCCGGTAAACACTTCGCCAGCGGGCACCTCCGGCGTCGTGGGGCCGAAACCCGTTCCGTAGATCGCAAGCACCTCACCCACGCCCGCCGGGCGCGCCCCATAGGATGCAGCGCCTGCCGCGTCCCCCACGGGGGTTCCGTCCGGGTGCAGCGCGGCCACATGGCCCTCCGAACTGAACATGAAGAACCCAGGAGACTCCCGGCTGGAATAGACGTATGCCGTGTCGGTTCCAGCGGCGGAGCGGAGTTCCACCGGAACCCATCCCGCGGCCAGATTGGAAGGGGCCTGGAAATTCACCTGGCCCGGCCCGATAAACTGCACCGCCGCGGACTGGCCACCCACAAGAACTTGCACGCCGTCCAGACTCCTCGGCATGAGGTTGCCTTGGAAATCGGCCGGTCTCCACGTGCGCGTGGAGGAGGACAAGTTCGACCCGAAGATGCTCATCCAGGCTCCCGATGCGATTCCGGGCTGAAAACTGGCCGCATTCACGACGCCGCCGGATGCAATGCGCGGAGCCGCTTCCGAAGAATTTCGAACCACCAAGCGCACCGGAACCGAGCCGGGATTGCAGACGGCCGCTCCGCAATCGAGCAGCAAGTCGGCATCGTAGACTCCCGCGGCGAGGCCCTGGGCATTCGCGCGCACCGCAATCCGCCAGGCACCGCCCTGCAGCGATGTGCTGGCGGACAGCCATGGAGCGTTGGACGCCGAAGCGGCAAGGCTCGCAACCGCCGAGACGCTTCGCAATTGCAATGTTTGGGGCGGCGGGGAACCGCCGGGCTCGCTTTGGAAAGAAAGAGCTTTCGCGGAGATGCGCGCCGGGACAACCGGCTGAACAGCCACGCCGTCCTGGGCAACTCCCACGGTCTTTCCGGCAACCTCCAGGCTGCTATTGCGCGAACTCGTGGCCGTGTTGCTCAAGACGTTCACGCTGAAATCTCCGGGGCCGCTGCGCGGGGCGCTTCCGTTCACGGTGATCCAACTCGCGTTGGAAACGGGCGTCCAGACGCAGCCTGCGGCGGTGTTCACGTTCAGCACATAGCCGCCTCCCGCGGCGGGCATGCCGATGCTGGACGGGCTGACGGTATACGAACACGCTGGAGGCGTTACCGGGGCTCCACGCCAGCCCGCCGCGTAGGGCGCAACGAGATTCAGCGTCTTGGCCGAATCGATCGTGCCGGCCACCCCGGTCGGGATGCCCTGGAAATTCACCAGGGGGTTGGAAAACTGAACGAGCGGCTGGCATCCGCCGCAGCCCGTTGAATAGGCCATGATGGTGAAGAATTTGGGGTCGAGCAGCTTCTGCTGGTAGCCCACCGAGTCCTTGGCCAATCCGCCCGATGCGCCGCCATTGTCGGGGTCGTGGTTGAGCCCCAGATTGTGGCCCGTTTCATGGGCGAAGGTGGCGCTCGCTCCGCCGGCATACGCTTGATTCACGACGGAAAAGGCATATCCTTCAAACCCTTGCGGGTTGTTTGCCAGGATGTAGGCCATCCCGGTGGTGAAGGAACCGGAACCCGGCAGCGGCGGGCTTACCCATAGGCTCACCATGTCGGCGGCGTACTGATTCCGAAGCGCATGCACCTGGTCCAGATTGCCGTCCGAAGCATCCCGAAGTGCGCTGAGCGCCGAGGAATAGCTCATCGTAGACGCTGAATCGTCCCAACTCATCTCCGCCGCGTGCGCGAGGCGATATTGCATGTGGACGCCGCTCTTTTCGAGGGCGGCATTGGCCTCCGCGATCACCTGGTTGATGTGCGCCAGCATGCCCGCGGCATCGCCCCTGGCTTGGCGGGCGCGCTCGGAATAGACCACCAGAACATCGACAACGGGGTCGCCGGTGCCCGCCGCGCGAGTGGCAAGCGCGTTGCCGCCGGCTGGGACTCTCCATCCTCTCCCCGGATCGCCGAGGTCTCCGCGCTCCGCCGTTGCTTCGCCCTTGGGCAGCACGGCATCCGTGCCGGGCGCGCGAAAGCCGTGAAACGCGACCTGGCGGATATCGCCCGCGCCGGAGCGCGGAACGAAAATCTCGTAGAATTCGCCGCCAGCCAACCGCACCGAACCGCTCAAGGCACCGTCGTAGAGCGTAAAGATGGCGGTTCCCTCCCCCGGCTCGCCGATGCGCCCGCGCACGGTTTGCCCAATCCTGTCGGAAGTGCGGGCAAGCGATTCCACGTAGAGATCCAGGCTGGTATCGGCGAACAAGTTCAGCGTGAGCGTCGCGTTCGCCTCCGCACCGCGCAGGGCGGATTGCGGCTTTCCGGCGTTTCCGACGGCTGTTCGCCATGCCCCTAACGAGAACGCGGCTGGGCGGCTTCGCAGCACTTCCACCGGGTCGCCGGGCACGGACCCGATTCGAGCGGCGTGAGCCTCGCCGCTGGGGGCATCGACAAAGAGGCGCGGCACCGGTTGCGCCTTCGCGGAAAGCGCGATCGCCGCAAGCAGCAACAACACCGGCGAGATTTCTCTCATTCGGATTTTCAATATTTCGGCAACGGAAAGGTTCTTCTTCAAATCCATGCAACACTTCGGCGAAAGAGGATTCTCCCTGGGAAGACACCCAGGGGTGCAGGCGAGGTAGTGGTGGCTGCTGGGAAACGCGCGGCCACGCAAACGCTACGATTGAGCTTTGCACTTCCCGGCCGGAAACGCCAGCGAACGCCTGTAAACTCTTATCGTCCGGCGTCAGCTATTCTTTGATCCCCGGCCATTCTCCGCGGGGACCAACTCCCCGGTCTCCTCCCGCCAATAACGCGCGGCCCACTCCGCACCCGCCAGCACGATCATGGACGCCAGGAAGCTCCAGAGTATAATCGCCGCGGAATTGAAAAACGGCCCGTACTCGCGGGTGAGCTTTTCGCGCAGCAGCGGCCAGATCAGCAGGTTGACGTACTTGGCGGCCTCCAGGGCCAGCGCCACCCAGAACGCCGGCAAGAAGACCACGCGCGCCGGCACCTTCCGGTTGGGCAGCAGCCAATAGATGAAGAACAACAGCAGGACGGTGATAGGGAAAGCCGCCATCTTCAGGAACAGATCCCCGACGAAGTCCACAAGCGGGTCGGGAAGGGGCAATCCCAGGTGTGTGAACCATTGCAAGTTGAGCGTGGTTAGAACAATCGAGAGCATGGCGAGCGACCCGCAGAGGAAGATCATCCCCATGCTGAGGAACTGGTTCTTCAGGTAAGAGCGGTTCGCGGTCCCACCCCATACGCGGTTCAGAGCCACCTCCAGCGGCTCAAAGATGCCGTTCGCGACAAACAGGAGGAGCACCAGGCTGCCCACTTGCACCTTGCCCCGCGACATAATGGAAAATCGCAAGTTTCGCGCGAGGAAGTCGCCGACGCTGTCGGGGAAGTACTGGCCAAGCGCGAAGTAGACCGCATCCGCGGCCTCCCGCCAATGCAGGACGTTCTGGAAGAACGAGACCATCACGATCAAGAACGGGAAAAACGAAAGCAGCACGTTCGCGGCGATGGAGAAACCGTACACGTGCACCTCGGTTTCCATCCAATAGCGGAAGGTGGGGGCGAAATAGCCGATCAA
>JBDIBK010000092.1:0-16794 GCA_039812845.1 Bryobacterales bacterium | reverse complement strand
CCCGCGCCTTGCGGCGCGGGCGGAAGAGTTTCTGCCTTTGCAGAACTGTGGAAAGGATTTGACGGTTCGAACTGGCTGCGAACTTAGTCTCCCTGCGTGCCTACGAGATCGCTCTCCTTCTTCGCGGGAGCGGGGGCGATGCCCGCCGTCGCGCCGGAGCCGGCGAGCGCATCGAGCGACACGAAATTGCCCTTGGGCGCTTCGGGTTCCCCGAGCACCATCTGGCGGTAGAGTTTCTCCATCTGGGCGTCGTGCGCCGCTTCCTTCAGCTTGGAATCCCGCGCGCGGGCCTTTTCTTCCCTGGAGGTCTTGGCGATGCCCAGCTCGTCGAGGTCGTGCTGGCGCTCGGCATGGACGGCATCCTCGTTCACGACCAGCCGATGCTTCGTGCTGTCGAGTTCGACGCTCTTGCCGCCGGCGTAGATCTTATGGCGGCCCTTCTCTTCGTACCACTTGGTGAGCGTGGCGGTCATGTGCATCTTCTCGATGATGTTCCGCCAGCCCACGCCGGTATTGTAGGCGCAGAAGGAGATTTCGCCGTCCTGGGTGGCATACGGAATGATGCACTGTTCGGTGCGGCGGAAATCGTAGTTGAACAGATCCTGGAACCACATCGCGGCGATGAAAAGGAAGTTCCAGCGGTCGCCGCGGCGCTTCTCGACGTCGGCGAGGGTGCGGTCCTTGCCCACGCTGCCGTAATTGTGGCCGGAGGCGTTGAAGCTCTTGTCGAACTTCTTCATCAGGTCCACGATGCGGAAGTGGGTGGGCGCCTGGAACGGATCGTAATTGCGGAGCAGCGCGAGGGCCACGCCGAGAATGGAGAAGAACTTGTTGCGTCCGCCGTCGGTGACCTTGGCGATATCCTTGGCGAGGCGGTCCGCGTTGATGAACTGGGTAATCGGACGCGCTTCCTTGGTTTCCTTATCCACCATCATGCCCATGCCGATGCCGCAGTTGGGGTGGCATCCGCAGGAGAGCTGGCCCCAATCGGACTGGGGACCATGAACATGGTCGGCCCAATCGGAGAAGGTGCTCATGAAGGAGATCGGGAACCAATCCCGGGCGGGCTCTCCGATTCCCACCTGGTTCTTGATGTCGTGGGCGAGGTGGGAGAGGGTGTAGCGCTGCGCGCGGCGGCGTTCGTCGGTGATGGCCTCGTCGCGGCCCGTAAAGGAAACGGGCTGGAAGCTGATGAAGCTGATCTTCTTGGGATTGTCGAGCGCGAACTCGATGATGCGACCCACCTGCTCGTTGTTGATGCCGTTGATGATGGTGGTGACCGGAACGATTTCGACGCCGTTCGAGTGGAGATTCTCAATGGCGCGCAGCTTCACGTCGAAAAGGTTGCCCACGGCGCGGTGGCTGTTGGCTTCGTTGCCGATGCCGTCGAACTGCAGGTACGCGTAGCGCAGACCCGCTTCCGCCGCCTGACGGCAGAACTCGGGGCTCTGGGCGAACTCGATCCCATTGGTGGCCGCCTGCACCGAGTTGTAGCCGACCTTCTTCGAGTAGCGAACGGCATCGAGGAAGTACGGGGAGATGGTGGGCTCGCCGCCGGAGAACTGCACCGACATCTGACGGCGCGGCTTGATATCGAGGGCGTTATCGAGGAGGGTCTTGATGTCGTCCCAGGTGAGCTCATGGACGAAGCCAACCTGATTGGCGTCCATGAAGCAGGGATCGCACATCATGTTGCAGCGGTTCGTGAGGTCGATCGTGAGCACAGCGCCGCGGCCGTGGAGAATGTTGCTCGAACCGTGCTTGTGGAGATGCTTGTCGTTGTGAGCGCGGATGTCGCGGCCGGGAAAGACCGTTTCGAGGTGGCGGTAGAACGCGGGGTCGATGGACATGACGTCCTCGAAGTGGCCGTGGATGGGGCAATCCTTGACCATCATGATCTTGCCGTCGCGCTCGATGATCTGGGCTTTGATTTCGCCCATTTTCTCGTTGCGAAGCAGATCCACGGGCATTTCGCCGTTCAGAACCTTTTCCCGGATCTCAGGGATACACTTGGGACAGAGCGAATCCGTCGTACGCGGCCAGCCCAGAGGGGGCTTCACCTTCTGATAGCTCTTGAGCAGGGGTTTGTCGGTCCACTTGGGGGTGAACGACGGACGCTGGTTAATGCTGTTTAGCTTCTCGAAGGCGCGCCAGGCGAGGTCCGCCGATACGGCCACCGCCTTTTCCGCATACTTTACTGTCTTGGACATTCCACAGTCTCCTCTTGTCTCGGGTCTCTTTGGCCGCCGCTGGCGGTCGCACCTTCTCAGGCCTTCCCATTAGATCAGCGTCTATGAATGCAGACGACTGGAAATCATCGAACGGGGAATGTTTCGGGTTGGAGGGAAACTCTCGTCAGTGAACGGTACCGGCAGGGTGCGGCGCGAGGGCGAAATCGCGAAACACGGAAGCGGCGGGAACTCGTGCGTTGACGCTGAGCGCTCATTCGGCGAGGTGTGCATTGTCAACGGGTTGCGGTGTCGTTGTCTGCCGCGCGCCCCCGTTCTGGAGATGCTCCAAAGTACACAAATCTATCCCGCATTGTTGCGGATCGGAATGGCGGGGAAGCAGCGGGTTTTGACGCGCTGCCGGCCCCATTCCAACGGGAATTCACCTTGAAATCGACCCGCGTTCGCCTGATTCACGCTATACCCAGATAGGGAAACTCAAGATATATTGCCAGCGGACCCACTTTCTGGCGCATTCCGGGCGCCGAGCATGGCGCGGGACAGAGGTTGGGGGGTTATCATAAGAGAGCTTGATTCGGCAGTCTGACTGGGGAGGGCGACGAACGTGCAGAGGACCTATCGAAGCGGCTTGGCCAACGTGTTCGGAAGAAGCGCCGACGGTTGGGGCCGGGCCATATTTTCCGTGTGCCTGCTGCTGTTGTGCGCCCAATTGCTGCCGGCGCAAGGGACGATCACGAGTGTTTTCCCCTCCCAAGTGGCGCAGGGTTACCCGCTCAATGCGTCCACGTTCCAGATTACGATTTATTTTGACTCCGCATTTGGGGGTATTCCTGAAACGGCAACGTGGGTGAATGCACCGGGTGGAGCCCAGACGCTCCCGTTTGCGAGCACACCCACCGAGTTTTTTGCGGTTCTGACAGCGCCCGCCGCGATGACAGCCAATCTCGGGGCACAGCAGATCCAGATCTGCCGCGCGTCGGGAAGCGTTTGCAGCGTCGTCGCAGGCTCCGCGAAGCTGGAAGCAGTTCGCCCGCAGGTGGTGGAGATTGATCGGGCCAGGGTAACGCGGGGAGTGGCGAGCCAGAACGTTTCCTTGACCTACGTTCTGCCACGCAGCGACGCTCCGGCGACGGCACCGACGGTTTACATTGTGGATTCGGATGGCACGGAAACTCCCGTCGAGAACACGTACTATCCTACGCCAGAAGGCGAAATATCGAGTCGGTATGTACAGGTGATGGTACCGGCCAGCTTCTTTCAGGCAACTGGCGTATACAAGTTTCGGGTGGTGGAGCAATTCGACAGCCCCCCGTCTCCGCTTACGACAGATGTCAGCGCGGCACAGGCGACGCTGGAAGTAGTGGACCCGGCGGTATTTATTACGGCATCCCCCTTGCCGCCAGCGCAACTTGGCCCTCCCGCCCAGCCCTATTCCACGGAGATTGCAGCGACCGGCGGAACGGCAACCCCAAATGACAACGGAGATGATGAAGTATCGTACATATATTACACGGAACCGGACAGTTCTCCGCCCGCGGGACTTTACCTCGTTGGCAGTTTCAGCAAGACGGCGAGGCTGATTGGCACTCCAACGGCCCCGCCGGGAAAGTACTCTTTTACCGTTTCCGTTCAAGATTTTTACTTTGTGATTTCGAGCAAGGTTTACCGGATCGGCGTGCAGACGCCAGCCCCGGCCTTGAACATCCTGACATCCAGCCTGCCGACGGGAAGGGTGGGGTCGGCATACTCGGCCAAGATCACCGCCGGGGGTGGCGTTCCGGCGTATGAATTCGCCATTGCGGAGGGCGGACGTGGACTGCCGGCGGGCTTGACGCTGCAGCCGGACGGAAATGTGATCGGCGTTCCCACGACTTCGGGCACATTCATGGTGGACGTTCTGGCGGAAGACAGCCAGTTGCGCCAGCAGGTGCGTGCCTTCCCCATCACAATTCAGCCGCTGTATCCGCCTCTGGTATACGTAACCGAGGCTGCGTTGCCGGTGGGCGAGGTGGGGACGCCATACCTGGCGAAGCTCGAAACCAGCGGCGGCGCGACCCCGGTGCAGTTCATTGTGGGCGTTGGCCTGTTGCCGGCCGGCCTGACGATCAACGAAAGCACGGGCGTTATTTCCGGCACACCCACCGCCGTATCGCAAACGACGTTTCTGGCCACGGCGAGAGACGCGCAGGGCGTGGAAACCTCGGGGCTGTTTACCATCCGCGTGGTTGACGAGCGGCTTCCGCTGCTGATCACGACGCCCAGCCCGCTGACCGCGGCGGGGCTCGGCGAGAGCTATACGGCAACGATTTCCGCCACCGGGGGGCTCACTCCCTACACCTTCACTGTAGGCGCGGGAGCGCTGCCCCCTGGGCTGACGCTCAACCCGCAAACCGGCGTGATCTCCGGCGCGGCGACGCAAGAGGGCAACTTCGCCTTCACGGTGCGGGTGACGGGCGCGGGGGGCGACGAATTCGTCACGCGCGATTACACCCTGCAGGTGCTGCGAAGCGTGCGGCTGATTACGCAGAACCCCCTGCCGGACGGGCTGGTGGGCTCGCCCTACAATCTGACCTTCGTCGCGCAGAGCGGCGTCGCACCGTACCAGTTCAGCGTCATCGACGGGCAACTGCCCAATGGAATCACGCTGGACGGAGCGACGGGCGCGCTTTCCGGCACGCCGACCGCACCGTTTAGCGGAAGCTTTACGCTGCGGGTGCGGGATTCCGCGATTCCGCCCGCCGAGGCCTCCCGCACCTACCAGATCCGCATTCTGCAGCCGCTCGAACTCACCCTTCTGGAACTGCCCGCGGGCAGCGTGAATGTGCCCTACCAGGCGCAGTTTGGCGCGCAAGGCGGCGCTGCTCCGTACACATTCAGCCTAGTGACGGGAAGCCTGCCGAACGGGATCACGCTTTCCTCCAGCGGATTGCTGTCGGGCACGGCCACGGCCGCAGCCACCGCCGCCCTTACGGTGCGCGTGACCGACGCGCAGGGCACAAGCGCGCAGCGCCGCTATGAACTGCGCATCCAGGCTCCCCCGGTGAACGGAGGCAGCCTGAGCCTTTCGACTTCGGTTGGTGTCTCCAATTCGCAGAACGAAGTGACGGTCGCGATCAGCGCTCCGCAGAGCGAGGAGATCACTGGAACGGTCACGCTTGCGCTGACGTCGAGCGGCAATCCGCCGGTGGACGACCCCGCGGTGCAGTTTATTGGCGGGGGCAGGACGGCATCGTTCCGGATTGCCGCCGGACAGACCAGCGCGACCTTTGGAGGGGCTTCCGGCGCACGCTTCCAAACGGGCACCACGGCGGCGACCCTGGTCTTCACCGCCACATTCGCGCGCGCCGGCGCCGATGCGACGCCGAACCCGGCACCCAGGGCTACGCTTACGATCCCGGTTACGCCCCCCGCGCTCACGGACCTGAACGTGACGAGAAGCACGGCCAACCTGACCGTGGTGGTGCGAGGCTTCGCCACGGAGCGCAACATCACGACGGCGACGCTTGAGTTCGCGCGGCGGGCGGGAACGCCGGGCAACAATCCGGAGCGTTTCGACGTGAACGTGGCGCAGGTGTTTCAGCAGTGGTTCGCGAGCGCGGCCTCGCAGCCGTTCGGCTCGCAGTTCCGGCTGACCATTCCCGTGACCCTGACGGGAGATCCGTCCGACATCACGGGAGTCACCGTGCGGCTTACCGGACCGTCGGGAACGGGGAACAGCCTTACCGCCACGTTCTAGCGCGGGCCTGCAGCTTCTTCGGGCGATTGAGGCAGCGCTTCGGCGCTGCCTCAGTTGTATTGCGGGAACGAAACGCGCCCGTTCTCTCGAAGCCAATCCAGGCTTTCTTTCACCGCCTGCAGAGAGGAATAGTGCGGACGATACCCGAGCAGGCGTCCGGCTTTCTCCATGCTGCAGTTGGGGGAATGGGCGATGTGGTCCCAGGTGGCGGCCGCATCCGCTTCCGACACGGTGGTTCGCCACTCCTCCCAGGGCAGAAAACGCAATCGAGCCACGTGCCCAAGCACCGAAGACAGGCGTTCCGCGTAGCCGCGAAGTGTGAGGGCGGCGGGCGAAACGATATGGAAGCTCTCCCCGAGAGTGACATCGCTTCGATTGATGGCGGCAAGAAACGCCAGAGCGACGTCGGAGGCGTGGACGTGATGCACGGTCTCCATCCCCATGTTGGGCAGGGTGAGCACTTGCCCCGCGGCCAGCTTTTCGAACACGCCGGGATTGAAGTTTCCGGCGGGATTCAGCGGGATCCAGCCGGGTCCGACAATGTGCCCAGGGTGCAGCACGGTGGCGGGAAAATAACGCTCGCGCGCCTCCGCCCGCAGCGCCCGCTCCACCGCCGCTTTGCGGATGCCATACTCCCCAAACGGATTGCGGGGTGCGTCTTCCGTCGTGGGCACCTGGACGCTGTGGCCATGCACCCAGATAGTGCCGCAGTGGAGGAAATGCTCGATCCGGCCGTGGAGCGCGCGCACCAGGGCGAGCGCGCTTTCCTCCGTGAAGCAGGTTAAATCCACGACGATCGACGGGCTCAAACGGGCGACTTTCTCCGCAAACGTGCCCGCCGCTTCTTCGGCGACGCGGTCCATTTCCACCTGCCGCACGCGCCTCCACGCCGGGTTGGGCTGATACGGCTGGCGGAGCCCGCGGCTGATGCAGAGAACTTCAAATCCGGCGTCCGCCAGCCAGGGCGTAAGGTAGGTGCCAATGTGGCCGGTGCCGCCAATGACGACTACGCGCATGACTCTTGTATCGTACCGCCGCCAAACGGAAAAATGGGGCGGCGGACCTCCAACCAAACGCATCTCGGGACAAAATGCGCCTGGAACTCGGAGTTCCACCGCCCCTTACTTTGTCACGGCAGTGTGACAAGGCCGAGGGATCGCGGCCGACGCCGCGCCGGTTAAACTTCGTAGTCTCCGTGGCTCCAGGTGACGGTGGCAAGCGCTTCGCGCATCATGTGACGGCGACGCCGGATGCGCTCTTTTGCCGGGGCCAGCGTCCAGGCAAACATCCGGGAGACCCCAATCGGCGAAGCCAGCACGACAAACAGAGTGGCGACCAGCCACGGCAGGGACATTCCGGTGGCGACGGTGATCACCGCCAGATTCGCGGCCAGCCCAAACAGAAACGCGACGCCCAGCACCATCGCGAGGAGCCGCTTGGGCAGCGCCGCAAGCAGCTGCTCCCGCGTCATCTCTTCCACATTCTTCTTCATTGCTCTTTGCCTCCGCCGGCGATTTGCCGACAAGCCCATCCTGTCAGGAGCGGAGGAATAAGTCTTGGCGAAGAGAGGTAGGCTTCGTACCTCAAGGCGCAAATCCGGTTCAGAGCGCTCTGGTACGCGCCGGGGCCAGCTCCCGCCGAATGAATGACTTCCGACGCTTAGTACGGGGCTGACCGTGAAGTACTTCGCGGCCCGTCGCGGGTTCGAGCGAGCGGGAATTGGGTTGGGCAGTACTTTCTGGGCACACGCAGGCTCCGAGGGGCGACGGCCGGCCCGCCACGGCCGAGAAGCGCAGGCGACGATTCGTGCGCGTTATTCCAATTCCTCATCCTTCTCCAGATTCACGTAACCGGCGCGGGAATTCTCAATACAGCGTTCGAGATTCCGCCGCAATCGGAGGACGCGATTCCGGAGTGCGTTGACGTCGATGCCCATGCGGTCCGCGATT
The DNA here is from genome assembly GCA_039812845.1 of Bryobacterales bacterium. Lineage (GTDB taxonomy): Bacteria > Acidobacteriota > Terriglobia > Bryobacterales > Bryobacteraceae > JACTMJ01. The sequence goes on along the minus strand of JBDIBK010000092.1, from coordinate 8,920 downwards.
TGCTGGCGAGCCAGCCCTCGGTTCCCATTCGTGGGCGTGTAATATTCGAGCAGCAGAGCGCGGCTCTCTGGGGGCAAGGCCTGGAGGCAGTGGTCCAGACAGGCAAGTGTCGCCTCGTCGTGCCCGAGAGCGGGCGGCGGTGCAATGCCCTCGTGGATCGGCAGGCCCGCAAACCGCTCTTTCCGCTTGGCTTCGAGAAGGACGCGATGGGCAACGGCATGAATGTAGGAAAGAGGGTGGTCCAGTTGCTCGCCCGCGTCGAGACGGCGGGCAACCCGGTCCAGCACTTCATCCGCGCAGGTCTCAGGCTGAGGGCAACGATTCCATGCAAAGTAGCGGATGAGTTTGCCCTGAAGTTGCAGGTAGAGCGCGCCTGCCTGTTCGGGTTCCGCGGAGAGGGACGCAAGCGAACGCTGCAAGCCAAGCTCGGTGATACCGCGCGCGTTGAATGGCGTCTTTGACATCAGCGCATCCCCTGGTGCCAGTGATCAAAACGACGAATGAAACGACAAGCTCTCCTTATATTTCAAATGCATGAACATGTCAGCATCTGGTGTCAGTGGCAGTTCGCCCGGGTATCTGAAACGCGCTCTATAGCTCAGAACTGCATGCGAGCCGACGCCGTTGTGGCCCGCATTCGCCGAGAGTCTACAGAGACCTACATGGTTCATATCAGATTTTTCAACACGCGAAGCGACGAATTGTTGCGGGGGTTGAAAAAACTTGCCTTGGCGGAGTTCGGCGCAGACCTGGAGCGGAATGCAGCGGGTGGCAACGCAAGAGCGGCAGGAGGAGATATCCTGCCGCCCTTCTCCGTGGAACTAAGCCGCCTACCGGGATTGCTGTGTGAATCGGCGACGAAAGCGCATGGCAATGGCTCCGAGGCCCGATACCAGCAGCACGGCACTGGAGGGTTCCGGCACATCCGGACCGCCTGGGACATCGGGACCGATCGTCACGTGATTCGGCGACAGATTCCCGGCAAACAGGCGTCCAAACGGGCCTGGGCCGTTCGGCGTGAAAGCCTGGAAGTGGCCCGATGTGCCGCTGGGCAGGGCGATATCGAGGCTTTCATTAATCCCCGTGAACGGGATGCTGTTGTCGGCGAGAAATACGGTGACGAAGAGTTGCTCATCGATTGCCGTGCCGCCGTACGATTGCAATTCGGTGTAGATCTGACTCCGGTTGGGTGTGGCGTCGCGCGTGTAGCCCCCCCAGTACTCGCTTTGGAAGTTGAAGGACTGGCCGTTGATCGTCAGCGATGCCGACACGATGGGACTTGTCAGGTAGCCGGGAACGGATGCTCCGCCAATGTTTGAGAAGAAATCGGGGTAGCTTTGGATGAAACCGATGGTGGGATCGACGACCACCTTCGCCTGAAACGTCTGTCCGGCGAGGTTCGCACCCATGCCCAGCCCGAACGTATTCGAATCATCCGTACCTTCGAGTACGCTCCCGGTCCAATTGACCTGAATGTTGGAAGCACTCAATGATCCTGCAAGCAACAGGATCGCGCCAAAAATGGTTAGCAGACTGCGCTTTTTCATAGAATTTTTTCTTCCTTCTGTTTCGAGGGGTTCATTAAGAAAGTGGCATATTTGCTGAAATATCACGAAGATACGATACTAGTACTTTCTGTGGCTACAGAAGTGAGTTCTAAGTGTTCGGTTTCAGAATCACTGGGCGCTTGCCCTGAAGCGGTTCGCGCCAGGAAGTTCGAAGAAACCGTTGCCCGCCAAAGGCGCGGGCGATGCGATGGGAGATCCGAGGGGAGCGCCGCGCCAGGAAACAGGCGGAAAGAACCCGATGCGCGCGGTGACAGACGCCAACATCCTCGTATCCGCTCCGCTCGCACTTGCAGGGGTACCCGCCGCGATTATCGGCTTATGGCCGGACGAGAAATTCACGCTGCCGACCTGCGCCGAGCACCTCAATGAAATCCGCGCCACGCTGCACAAGCCTGGGATCGCGGAGAGGATTGCGCCGCATAAGGCGGGCCACCGGGTGAATCCGATCAGGAAGATCGCCGAGGGCATCGCGGGCTTCCGAGCTTAGAACGCTCCTCCGACCCCGACGACGACTACGTTCTGGCCTTGGCCGAGGCGGGGAATGCCGATTTCCTCGTGACTGGCGACAAGGACGGCCCGCTCCGCCCCAAACGCCACCAAGGCACGCACATTCTCTCCGCGCGATTTCGTGGTGCTTCTCTCGTAACGAACTCGGCTGCGCAGTCTTGGAAATTCGCAGGGAGGCTCAGGCAAGCTGTGCGGCGTCAATCGCCTGATCTTTGAGCATGATGGGGATGCTTTCCTTCACCTTGTAAATGCGTGCGCCATCCTCGGTGATCAGCGCTTCCTCCATCGTCTCGGTCACGACGCCACCATCGGATTGGGTGAGGCTTCCGGCGCCGATCGCCGCATTGAGCTTCTTCAACTCCTCTTCCGTCATCAGGCGAACCGGCACCTTCGTCAGGGGGCAGCAGAGAATATCCACCAGATCTTTGCTCACAGCCATGAATACGAAGGTATCAGGTTCCGCGCACGCTGGCGAAAACGATCTGCATTCTCCCCGGCGGAAGCGGCTCTCCAATTCCTGGGTGAGCCCCCCTGCAGGAATCTCAGCCGCTTTCGGTTGAGATTCTTGCGGGGTGGTGTCGAATTGCGAATTGTTCCGACGTCCATAGGATGTGCGTGGCGGTGAATCCAATGGAAATGCTGCCGGGAAAGGAAATCGCAGCAATGAAGGTAATCGTGATGGTGAAAGCGACCGCGGGCTCGGAAGCGGGCGAAATGCCTAGCCAGCAGTTGCTGACAGAAATGGGGAAGTACAACGAAGCGCTGGTGGACGCTGGGATCATGAAGGCCGGTGAAGGACTCAAACCCAGTTCCGCGGGGGCGCGCGTGCAATTCCGAGGGAACGATCGCTCGGTTGTGAACGGTCCGTTCGCGGAGACGGGCGAATTGGTGGCCGGGTTTTGGCTCTGGAATGTCCGGTCGCTCGACGAAGCGATCGAGTGGGTGAAGCGATGCCCAAATCCGATGCTGGAAGATTCCGAGATCGAAATCCGGCCGATTCTTGATATCGAGGATTTCGCCCAGCAGGACCCGGATGGCTCCCTGCGCGCCCAGGAAGAACGGCTGACCCGCCGGATAACCATGAGCGGGAGCCAAGTGCAGCCCTATCTCTTCTTTGGGGGCCGATGCGAGGAAGCGCTTGCCTTCTACAAACAAAAGCTCGGCGCGACCATCGGCATGGTGCTGCGATTCACGGAGAGCCCGGAGCCGGTGCCGGAGGGTCTGCTGCAGCCCGGCTTTGAGAACAAGATCATGCACGCCGAGTTTCAGGTGGGCGAAACGAAGCTGATGGCCTCGGATGGATGCAACGATACCTCCAAATTCGCGGCGTTTCGGCTCGCGCTGACGGTGAGCACGGAAGAGGCAGCCGACCGCGTATTCGAAGCGCTTGCCGAGGGCGGCACGGTCGATATGCCGATCGGCAAGACGTTCTGGTCACGCCGCTATGGCCAGGTAACCGACAAGTTTGGCTTGGGATGGATGGTGTCGGTTCCCGGCGCGAATCCGATGGAATGGACGGCACCGGGCATGAAGAGGGGAGAATCCGCATGAAATACATGATTCTGATCCATAGCCGGGAAGGCGTGTGGGCGCCGGAGGAGCACAGCGCCGCTCTTGAAGAATCGATCCAGCTTTGTCACGGCCTTTCGGCGAAGGGCCAGTATCTCCACGCCTCCCCCTTGCAGCCCGCCTCGACGGCGCTGCAGGTGCGGGTTCGCGAAGGGAAGGCCACGGTGACCAGCGGCCCTTACGCGGAAACCGCCGAATTTCTGGCGGGGTATTTTCTGGTGGAGGTTGCGAGCGCCGAAGAGGCGGTGGAAATCGCGAAACGAATTCCGGGAGCGACCCGCGGCACCGCCGAGGTTCGCCCGCTCATGGAGCTTACGACCCTGCCCCCGCCCGGCTTATGACCGACAAGCGGGCCTATGGAACACCGGGCGGCTGCCGGTGAGCGTTAGCAATCCGCGCGAGGTTTTCGAATGGAGCCGCCAGCCATGTTAAGCTTGCCGATGGATTCCCATTCAGCGCAACTCGCAGGCAAGGCGGACCGGCAATGACTCTACCCGACAGCTATACCCAGGCTCTCCTTTTGGCAATCCTCTCGATGATCTGCTGGGGCTCCTGGGCGAATACAAAGAAGCTCACCGGGGAATGGCGGTTTGAACTCTTCTGCTTCGATTACGCTATCGGCGTGGCACTGGCGATGCTGGTGGCGGCGCTCACATTCGGTTCGGTGGGCTTCGACGGGCTCACTTTCTCCGACGAACTCCTGATCGGCTCGAAGCGCAAGATGATTTATGCGCTGGGCAGCGGCGTGATCTTCAATCTCGCCAACATGCTGCTGGTGGCTGCGATCAGCATTGCCGGAATGGCCGTGGCTTTCCCCGTGGGGATCGGGCTGGCGTTTGTGATCGGTGTGGTGCTGAACTACGCGATCAACCCGCAGGGCAACGCGGGGCTCCTGTTCAGCGGGGCTCTGCTGGTGACGGCGGCGATCGTTTTCTGTTCACTGGCTTACCGGGAACTGGCGCGACAACGCTCACTTGAAGCCATCACGTCCGGGAAGACGCGTTCCACGAAGGTGGGCAGCGGCGCCAAGGGCCTGCTTGTGAGCGTGATCGCCGGACTCTTGATGGGCTTCTTTTATCCGCTGGTGGAGCTGGCGAAAGCGGGAGAAACCGGCATCGGCCCCTATACCGTGGCGTTTCTGTTCGGCCTCGGCGTGCTGGGTTCGACGTTCATCTTCAACGTGTATTTCATGAACCTGCCGATTGAAGGTGAACCGATCGGCCTCAAGGGCTACTTCACCGCACCGAAAGTCTATCACCTGTGGGCGATTCTGGGCGGGATTGTGTGGGCCATTGGAGGCGCGGCCAACTTTGTGGCGTCGAGCGCGCCGCAGGAAGTGCAGGTGGGCCCGGCGATCAGCTACGCCGTGGGGCAGGGCGCGACGATGATCAGCGCGTTCTGGGGCGTGTTCGTGTGGCGGGAATTCGCGGGAGCGCCGGGCCGCGCCAAGATTCTGCTGACCCTGATGTTCATTCTCTTCCTGGGCGGGCTGGCTCTGGTTAGCATCGCGCCGCTCTACGCGGCGTCTGCCTCCGCCGCCGGCTAACGCGCCGCCCCAGGTTAACTCGCCGCCCCAGGTTAACTCGCCGCCCCAGGTTAACTCGCCGCCTCTGGGGGAAGCTCCACGGGGGAAGAGGGCAGCGATTGGAGGAGCGCGGGCAGCTTACCGGAATCGCCGATGCGGCCACTGACCGTTGCGCAGGTGCCTCCGCCCTTCAGCCCAAACCGGGCGCCGGTTTCGAGGAGCCAAGCTTTCGCGTCGAAAGCGGAGTCGGGGCTTGCGCAGAGCAGGAAGGCTCCCGTGCCCGCCGCCAGCGTCAGCAGAATAGAGCGGTTCGGCGAAATTGCTTCCAGGCCGCAATAGCCTTGCGCGAAGGCCCGTTCCGCGTCTTCTATGCCATCGGGCACACGGCGCACCGCACAGAGGATGGCATCCGCGGGACCCCGCTCGCGGCGGGCATCAGCTCCCGCACGATGCGACGCTTGCGCCTCCAAGACGCGGAGGCGCTTCGAGACTGCCGCCAATTCGTCGCGCTGGGCGGCAGCGAGTTGTGCAACCCGTTCCGGGCCGGATTGAAAGACGGCAGCCGCTTCTTGCAGCCACTGGCCGCGCTGCCGCGCCAAATGCACGGCGCGCATGCCGCAGGCGAACTCCAGCCGCGTGTTCTTTCGGATCTTCTCCAGACGGCCGCAAAGCAGCGCGCCAATCTCGCCGGTTGCCCGCACGTGGGTGCCCCCGCAGGCGCTACGGTCGAGGTCCGCGATGGAAACCACCCGCACCGGTCCGGAGCGTTCGGTCGGCTTGCGCAAGGAAAGGCCTACCGCGGAGGCGTGGGAGGCAATGTGCACCGGGAGATTTCGCTGGATGCGGCGGTTTGCCTCGCGCTCCAATTCCCCGAGCGCGGCCGCACCGATCTCCGCGACGGCGAGCTCGACCGTGGCGGTCTCCGTGCCGATGTGGACGCTCTCCGTCTTCCAGCCGTAGAGATCTTCCGCCACCGCGGAGAGCAGATGCTGGGCGGTGTGGTGCTGCATCAGATCAAAGCGCCGGCCCCAATCGACCTCGCCGCGAACAATCTCACCGGGAACGAAGACGCTCGGCGATTGGCCAGGGCCGGGCGGCGCGGCGATCCAGTGCAGCACGCGATCTCCGCTTTCGGCCACGCGATTCACCGGCACGCCGTTTAGGGTGCCCAGGTCGTGCGCCTGCCCGCCCGTACCGGGATAGAACGCCGTGCGGTCCAACTCCACCGCGCCATCGGCACCGACGGCCGCAACGGTGGCGGTGAATGCGGCCAAATAGCAATCGTCCTGGTAAAGGCGTTCGGTGGGCATACTCGTCAGCAACCGCCATCGCCGGAAGACTTCTGATACTCGGCAAGCACACTGGCGGCGTCGCCATCCGCGACTACGCGCCCGCCCTCCAGCAGAATGGCGCGGCGGCAGAACTCGGTGACATCGCGCGGCGCATGGCTGACGAACAGGAACGTGCAGCCGGCATCCCGAAGGGCGAAGATGCGTTCGCGGCAGCGGGCCTGAAAGCGGGCATCGCCCACCGCGAGCACTTCATCCACCATCAGGATATCGGGCCTGGAATGGACGGCGATGGAAAAAGCCAGGCGCATCGTCATGCCCTGCGAATAGGTTCGGATCGGCTCGTCAATAAAGCCGGAGAGTTCGGCGAACTCGATGATTTCGTTTTCGGCGTCGAGCGTCTCGCGGCGGGAGAAGCCCACGAGCGCGGCGTTCAGGTGCAGGTTTTCGCGCCCGGTGAGATCCGGGTGGAAACCGGTGCCCAGTTCGAGCAGCGCCCCCACCGTTCCGCGGACGGTGACTCTTCCCCGCTCCGGCTGGCAAAGCCCGGCCACCAAGCTCAGCAGGGTGCTCTTTCCCGCGCCATTGCGGCCGATCACAGCCAGGCTCTCGCCGCGATTCAACGAGAAGCTGACATCGCGCAGGGCGTAGAACGGCTCCACCGCGCCGCCCCCAAGCACTTGCCCCAGGAGATGCCGCAGCAGAGATTGGCCGCCGTGCCGCTGGAAGCGCTTCGACACCCCTTCAAACGCGATCAGTTCGGGCGCGTCACCGTGACGCGCGGATTCGGTGGAGGGGGTTCGTTCGCTAGAGATACTCATAGAACCTCCGCTCCAACGCGCGGAAAACGAAGATGCCCACGAGGAGGCTGGCGACGGAGACGAGGGCCAGCTTCCACAGCAAGCTGCCCGCCGGGCTGGTATCGAACATCAGAATCTGGCGCAACGCGAGCACGAGCGCGGCCACGGGATTGAACTGGTACACTTCCCGGAACTCGCCGGGAATGGATGAGAAGGGGTAGAAGATGGGCACCAGCCAGAACAGCACCAGGTTGGCGGATTCCACCACGTACTTGATGTCGCGCAGAAAGATGTTCAGCGCCGCGGTGATCAAGGAGACGCCGCAGGCGAAGAGAATCGTCAACAGCCAGATGACGGGCAGCCAGAGCCAATGGATATTCGGACGGTAACCGAATGCGAACACGAAGGCGAGCAGCAGGCCGAACTGGATGCAGAGATGGAGCGCGTTGCCAACCACGGTGGAAAACGGAATCAGCACCCTCGGGATGGCCACCCGCTTGATGAGCCGGGCGTTATCGACAATGGACGTGGTGGCGGTGAGCCAGGAAAGCGTGAAGAAATTGAAGGGGACGATGCCGCAAAGGACGAATACGGGAAAGTTCGGGATCTCCGCCGCGCGATAGATGCGCGTGAACACAAAGGTGAGCAGCGCCATCATGACAAGGGGGTTCAAGAGGCTCCAGAACATCCCCAGCGACATGTTGCGATAGCGGACGCGGAAATCCTTCAGCACCAGTTGCCAGAAAAGGTTGGGAGCGTTTCTCCAGGGGTTCGGCATGCGGCTCTCGCGCCGGCGTCATCGCGGCCATGGGCAATGCGCCGGAGAGCCATCGTGCGCCAGGGGCAAGGACTCAGCGTAGCATAGCGGCACTCCCATTGAACCGGCAATGGGCTCTTGGCCCTTGTCGCTGGGCTCTGGGCTCACGGCTCTGGGAGTTTCCCGCGCGGCCGTCTCGCCGCATGCCGTCCGCCGCCGCGGCGCTCAAGCTTGTCCGCCGGCGAATCCTGCAAGTTCGCTGGGGTTATTCCATACGGCGCAGCACAGCGACACCGCCGCTCAACGCCGGCCTTCCGCTTGGGATGGGACCCCGCTTCCAGATCACCGCGAGACGGGATCTTCCGATCGGGGCAAGCAGCACCTTGCCGGCGATGCCATCGGCAGTCTGCCAGGCGTGCCAGCCGCTGGCCGAGACCGGCGCGACAAAGCCAAAGCGCATTTCCGGCGGCATCGAATCGACCGGCACACGGTACCGGCCAACAAACAGGCCCGCAAAGCCATCCGCTTTCCGGGCCATTCGCAACTCCGCGTACTCCGCCGCCAAGAGACCTTCGGCCTCTCTATCGCCGGCCGGGAGCACCCACAGCCCTTCGAGCGCGGCATCGCCATCGTCGGCAAAGAGCCGCCACCGCGGACACGGGCAGACCAATGCCGGTTGGTTTGCGCTGTCCGCTTCGGAAGCCCGTCGACCGCTTGCGCGCTCGTCACCGCCCACAAGGTCCTCGCGCCAGCGCAGCCAACGGCCGGAGGAAGGCCGCTGTTCGAGGGTGGCTACTGCGCGAACCCCGCCTCGGAGGGTTCCTTGCCCCGCGGTTCCTTCGAGATCGCCTGGAAGCGGGCGAAGCAGCAGATCCCCGTCGCTTGAAGCATCCAACACAAGCTGG
>JBDIBK010000091.1:0-16948 GCA_039812845.1 Bryobacterales bacterium | reverse complement strand
TCCGTGTGCCCTTCGGGATAGCAGGCCCCCGCGACGCAGAATTCCCACTTCCCTTCGCGTATGAATGCCGTGAGTTCACTTGCGTAGCCGAAACCGTCCTCCACGCGTTCAAAATGCGTCTGGTTCTTTGGCGGATCCCCGCGCAAGGCGAGCACGTTGTCGATGCCGCTCTCGCGCAAGCGGTTGAGCGTCGCCGCAAGTTCACCGCGGGGAGATCCCACACAGGTGAGGTGGGCCATCGTTTCGATGCCGAACCGAGCCTTGATGCGCCGCACGAGGTCGATCGTAAGGTCGCGCGTGCCGCCGCCCGCTCCGTAAGTCACGGAGACGTAGGTGGGGCGCAGGTCGCGCAACGATTCGATGATCTCGAGGAGGTGCTTGCCCCCTTCCTCCGTCTTGGGCGGGAAAAACTCGAAGGAGAAAGACGGGTTTCCCGTGGCCAGTAATTCGCGAATTCGCATGTCGAAAGCTTAGGTGTCTGTGCCGGTGCCGAACTTCGGCCTCAAGGCCAGAATTCCCATTTTCCCAGAACGATCACGTATGCCGCCAGCAGGCCGTTCGTAATCGCATGGGCCCAGATGAGATCGCCAAGAGACTTGGTGCGAACCATCCACGCATTGTAGATCAGCCCGGCCGCCAGACCGACGTCCCAGTAGACACCGTGCTCCAGAGCGAACAGCACCGCGGTGATCAGAAAAACGCTGCGTTGCCACGTCCCCAATGGGACGGATTCAAAATCGTTTCGGATCAGGATTCGCATCACGAACCCGCGCCAGAAAAGCTCCTCGAGAATGGGAACCAGCAGGGCCGAAACCGCGATGCGCAAGATAAAGAAGGAAACGGGCGCGGACGCCATGTCCGCATTCGCATTGGGGTCAAAATGCCCGAGGAGGCTGTTGGAGAAGAGCCAGTGTTCCCGATACCCCGGAAAAAGGTAATCGGGCGCTACCCAGACCGCGAAGACCGCCACGCCGATCAACAGCGTGCCCGCCGGATTCGCGGGGCGAAGGGAAAAGAGTTTCCGCGAACAAAAGAGGATGAGCGCGCCGCACACCGCGAGTTGCAGGATGTGAAGGGCGGCGGCATCCAGGGGCAGAAAATCTCGGCTGGCAAGAAGGCCCACGTATACCAGGAATGGGGCGGCCCAGGGCAGCCACGGATGCAGCGCGCACCAGGAAGGCGCAAGGGAAGAGCCCCGCGATTTTGGCGAATCGTTCATCGGGAAATGGCTTAACGGGCTTGGTTCGCTACCGAGCGGAACCGGATGCGCCGGGAATGCTCCGCATAACGGGCGGACACATTCCCGGTCCATCGGCTATAGCTTCGCCAGCACCTTTCGAATTGCTTCCGCCTCTTTGGAAGAAGGGTTCGAGCGGAGAGCGGCATTCAGCTCTTCCTTCGCCTTCGCGGTATCCCCCCGCTGCGCGTGCGCAACTCCAAGGTGATAGCGGAACGTGGGGTTGTTCGGCTGCTTCTTTACCAGATCGCGGAAGATCACCAGTGCATTGTCGTTGAGGTTCTTCTTGACGTAGATCCAGCCAAGTGTGTCGTCGATCTGGAGGTTCGACGGCGCTTTGCGCTTGGCGGTCTCCGCATAGCGCAGGGCGAGGTCGAGATCGCCGCCGGTTTCCGCTTGCATATAGGCAAGGTTGTTGAGAGCGACGATATTCTCCGGGTCGACCTGCAGTGCTTTCTGGTACGCCGCCGTGGCTTCCCTGGTGCGGCCCATCTCATCGAGGATCGTGGCGGTTTGCATCAGCGGCGTCAGATTGTTGGGGTCCAATTCGCTCGACCGCTGCATGTACGTGACGGCGGAGGCGAGGTCGCCTTTTCGGCGGTAGACTTCGCCGATCCGCATGTTGAGGTCGGAGGAATCCGGCACCGCCTTTGCAAGCTCCAGGTAATTCGAAAGCGCCGCGTCCAGGTCCCCCTTCCGCACGTAAAGGCTGCCAATTGCGTTCCGCAGCAGAATCGGGTTCTCCACCGTCTTCAGATTGTCCTTGAGGTACTGAATCGCGTAGTCGATCTTCCCTTGCTGTGCATAGATCTCGGCGAGACCGGTGATGCCTTTGAAATCGGTTCGTTTCGCTTCCACCGCTTTCTTGAACGAAGCCTCGGCTTGGGGAAGCTGGCGCTTAGCGAGATAAATTCTTCCGAGTTCAAAATGAAGGTCGGAGATATTCGGGTACATCGCCACCGACTGCGTGAGAAGGGCCTGCGCTTTGTCGATGTCCCCGACGCCCACCTGTGCCAGGGCCTTCACGAGAATCGCATCGGGGCTTGGCCGGGCCTGCGTGATCGAGATGACACGATCCGCGGAGGCGATGGAGTTGGCGTACTCGCGTTTGACGTAGTAGAGCTTGGCCAGAGCCAATTGCGCCGGAGCGTAATTGGGGCGGCGTTCCACTGCCTGCCGGAACTCGTTGATCGCCTTATCCATGTTGCCGGATGCCAGGTAGGCCCGTCCCAGGTCATAGCGGATCACCACGTTATCGGGCTGGGCCGCTACCGCCTTCGCCAGGTCGCTCATTGCCAATTTCGTCTTTTCCGCATCCTTCGAATCAAGAAGAATCTGGCCTTTCAGCGCCAGCGCCACGGCGTCCTCGGAGTCGCTGGCGAGGCTCGAATCCACCACCTTCTCCGCGCCCGCTTTGTCGCCCGTCTTCAGCAATGCCTCGGCGATGAAATTGTTGTACGTCTGCTTATGCGCGGCATCCTTCTCCAGGCCTTCGCGGGCGAACTGGATCGCCTTATCCCACTCACCGAATTGAAAAAGATGGCGGATGACCGATTCCCGCCCGCCTTCAAACTGCTTGGGGTTGTCGACAATCCGGCGCAAGAGAGCGTCGCGCTTTTCCGGCTGGCCGAAGACACGGTAGTGCTGCGCCAGCTTCATCACCGCCGCAAGATTGCCGGGCATGGCCGCGTCGCGCTGTTCCAGAATATGGGCCGCCATCTCCGGACGACGCGTAACCATGTAGTGCAGGTAGAGCGCATCGTAGGCGGGGCCGTACTTTGGATCGTCTTTAATGATCCCGTTGGCGATGGCTTCGGCTTCCTCGTTCTTGCCCTGCCGCATCTTGATGCCCATGATGGCAAGGCGCAGACCAGGGTCGTTGTCGCCGCGAATTTTCATTGCGTCTTCGAAGAAAACAATGGCCTCTTCCAGCTTGCCCTGGGTGAGCGCCAGGAACCCGTCCAAGCGCTTCCCGTCGAAGCTGTTCGGGTCCATTTCATAGAACTTGTCCCGCAGCGACGCCACCTCTTTGTTGAGGAATTCCTTATCCTGTTCCTCCGGATTGGTCGTGTAATACCAGACAAAGATCTCGGCCAGTTGCACCATCGTGTCCCGGCGGCTCTCTTTCGAAAGCCGCGTGTCTTCGAGAGCGCGGCGGAACGAGTTCACCGCCTGGATGATGTCTCCGGCTTTCACCGGCACCTGGAACCCTAATCGCTTGTGGACCAGCCCAAGGCGGTAATAGGCCTCGCCGTATTTCAGGTCTTTCTTCAACGCATTGCGGTACATGATCGAGGCTTCTTTGAACTTCGAGTTCTTGAAGTACTCATTGCCCCGCTCGACGAAGCGCACTTTTGCAGTTTCAGGGTCGAGATTGCAGCCGCCCAGCAGGAGAAGCATCGATGCAATCAAGAGGAACGCGGCGGAGGGCCTCGCCGACGCACGAATAGCGCACATAATTCTGGACAGCCACATGGTGATACCAATTTTCCTCGAATCGGACGCCCGATTCAATGTTTCCTGTTTGGATGCTAGCGGATCTTGGTGCTAAGTTCTAGTACCAGGATCGCGCGAACTACTGGAACCAGGCCAGCAAGCGCCCTGTTTTGTGCAGCAGGTCGTACGCCGCCCGTTCGGCGGCAGCCCGGCTTCGATAGTACTCCACCCACTTTCGATTCTCCTCCGAACGGGCCTCTTCGAGATCTTCAACCTTTGCCTTCCCTTCATTGACAAGCGCGAGCATGACGCTGACATGCTCGCGGGCCGCTTCAAGATCGAGTGCCGCCACTTCCCGATAGGCGTTCGCGTCCTGGGCCGCGCGTGTGGCGTCGGCGGCTTCGAGGGACACCCGGCGCTGCGCCGTCTGGAGGTTCAGCCGCAGCCGTTCCGCTTCGATGCCCGCCTCGGATTGTTCCGCTTTCGCCGCGCTGCCGTTGAACAGCGGCAGCTCAAAACTCGCGCCCACTTGGCCGTTATGCCGGTCGAAGCGGTTGTAATAGTCGTCATAATTGTTAAATTTGCTGAACATCGAGTATTGGCTCACCAGCCGGATCACCGGCCAATGGGCGGCGGCGGCGCTCTTGGCGCGAAACCGGTTGGCCGCCAGATAGACCTCCAGCCGTTTCACCTCCGCGCTCGATCCCACGGCTTCCGCGGCTGCGGCTGTGGGATCCGTGGGCGTTACGGGCGCGGCACGTTCCTCCGGGGAAGGGCGCACCGGTTCTCCGGCATCGAGCCCCAGCAGAAAACCCAACTGGGCCTGCGCGCGGCGGGAAGCCGTATCCATCTCCCGCAGACGGTAACGGACCGCCGCAAGCGAGGCCTGAGCTCGCTTCAAGTCGAGCGGGATCGCGCGGCCTTCCTTCAACTGCTGCCCGCGGATGGCCACGATCCGCTCCATGCTGGCAATCTCGGCGTGCAAAGAGCGTTCCGCCAGTGTCAGCGCCTCGGCATCCAAAAACTGGCTAGTGATCGCCAGCGCCGCGGCCTCTTGCTTCTCGCGCTCCGTGAGGAGGTCGCCCTTGGCGCGTTCGCGCGCCTCGGCGATCCGATAACGCGCCGGCCGGTCGAAGATCGTCATCGACGCCTGCGCGTTGATGATGCTTGGCCCGGAGCCTCCCACGTTCATCGGAAAGCCGCTCGAATAGGCGAGCCCGCTTCCCACCCCCAGCTTGAGCGAGAATGGATCCGCAATTCGCTGGCTGCGAAGCGCGGATTCCCGCTGGTCCAGGCGGGCGAGCAGCACATCCGGGTTCTGCCGCAGGGCAAGCTGCACGCATTCCTTAAGGGAAAGCGTTCTCGCGGCCGCGGCACCATCCGTTGCCGGTTGTGCGCCGCATGGCAGGGCGAGACAGTTCCCAAGCAGCACGCTGCAAATCGAGAGGAATAGCGGTGTGTTCGATAACCGGCGAGCGAACGGCGTTTGTGGACAGGCGATCATGGCAAATAACTCCTTGGCCGGCGGACTTCCGCGTGCCATTCCGGTGCGAATGAGAGAGTTGAACTACTCATACCGCAGCGCTTCCGTGGGGTTCAGACGCGACGCCCGGTTGGCCGGCAGATAGCCAAACACCAGGCCGACGGTGCAGCTTGTCGCGAATGCCACCAGAATGGAGACCGGCGAAACGGGAATCTGCAGGTCATCCAGAAAATAACCGGCGCTCACAGGCACGGCCACGCCGATCAGAATGCCAATCAGCCCGCCCGCGAGGCTCAGAATCATGGCCTCTATCAGGAACTGCTGCCGGACCGCCGTGCGAGACGCCCCTACCGCCATGCGAACGCCAATCTCGCGCGTCCGCTCCGTCACCGTAACCAGCATAATGTTCATGATGCCGATCCCGGAGATCACCAGGGCGATCGCCGAGATGAGGATCAGGACCACCGTCAGCACCAGCGCGATGCTCTTCGCCGCCTCCAGAATCGCCGTCAGGTTCTCCACCGCATAGCGCGCGCCCGGCCGATGACGCGATTCGAGAATCTTCCGCAATTGGGCGGTGATGGGCACCACATCGTCGGGAGAAGCCACCTGCACGTAGAGCGGATCAATGCGCTCCACGGGCGAGAAATAGCGCAGCACGGTGATGGGGATCAGCGCAGTCTCGCTGCCCAACTCCGAGAGGCCGAATGTTTCCGTTCGTTCCCGAAAGACCCCGATCACCGTGAACTGGAGCCGCGCAATCTTGAGGATTCGCCCGATCGCCGCCGAGGGGGAACCATACAGCCTCTTGGCGAGGCGCTCCGTCAGCATCACCACTTTGGCCCGCGTGGCCACTTCGTCGGCGGTAAGAAAGCGGCCCGAAACCACCACCAGGTTCCGAACGGCCGGGTAGGCATCGTCGGAGCCGATTACGCGCAGGTCCTCTTCGCGGCCGTCGATGACGATGCTGTCGTAGGCGGTCATGATGCCGGTGGCCGCCACAATCTGCGGCCCCAGTTCGCGGCGCACCGCTTCGACGTCGGCCCATTTCACGAAATCGGCCTGCACTTCGGGGGTGGCGCGGCTGCCCGCCTCGTAATACGCGTAAACCAGGTTGGAGCCAATTCCGCGAATCTGCTCTAGGATGTAGTCGCGGCCGGTGAGGGAGATGGTGACCACCAGGATGACGGCGGCGTTCCCGATTACCATCCCCAAAGACGTAAGCACCGTCCGCACCTTATTGGCGCGGAGGGCCTGGAAACTGAAACTGACGATGTCGCGGAGATCCATGTGCGGCTAAGGCTATTTCTTTTCCAGTTTCTCCAGTTTCGCGAACAACTGCTCAACTTCAAACGGAGGCGGGTCTTCGTCGCTCTTGGTGGCCGCCCGGTACTTCGTCAGCAGCGCCCGGGCGCTGGCGGGGTTCCGTTCCGCGCGAATCAGCAGGCTGGCCTCGTCGAAGAGCAGCCGCGCGGCCCCCGGCAATGTGGTTTTCGCCTTGGCCAGCGCGCTATCCGCTTTTGCCGTCATTCCCCGCCGCGTGTAAAATTTGGCGAGATCGATCCAGCGCCCCACGCTCTTCGGGGCGCGTGCCTGCGCCTCCAGGTAGAATTTCTCCGCGGCCGCGTAATTTTTCTCCTTTTCGGCGATCTCCCCCTGGAAATAGGCGTACTCCGACGCATCCAGGGTCTTCACGGTCTCCGCCAGCGCCCGGGCCTTCTCAATGCCTCCCCCCAGGAAGCCCGGAGCCGACATGTAGAAGGAAAACAGATCGCTTACGGCCTCAAGATTTCGCGGATCGAGCTTCACCGCCGCTTCGAACGAATCTCTGGTCTTTCTGGCTAACCCCAATGCGCTGAATGCATTGGCGCGATCCGCGCGCATCCCCTGGGCGCGCCCGAGCCAGTTCCGGGCGCTCGAACTTCCGGGGCCGATGGCAACCGCACGCTCGAAAGCGGATTCCGCCTTCTCAAATTGACCGGTCTGAAAATACGCACGGCCGAGCAGCAGAGCGTCCTGGAGCGATGCCGCGCCCCTGCCCGCAAGAAGGCGGATTGCCTGCTGGTAATTCTGGTGAGCGACGGCGCTCGCCGCCTCTTCGGTGACGCCCGCCAGCACCCTCACCGTGAGCAATGGCAGCAGTGCGATGATAATAAGGAGGGCGTTCGCCTTCGATTTAACCAGATCGCTTTTGTAACTACGTGCTCGCATTGCCCGCCCCTTAGTGAGGGATGTCCGCCGGTGCGGATTTCGTTTCACCATACCGCAACGGACCCCGCTCACCGCGCCGTCCAATACGTGAACGGTGACGAAGTCTACTGGTTATAGTAGGATGCAATGAGAGGAAGGGATTCAGAGTTGGAGGTCTTCAAAATGAAATTCAATCGCAGCCTTGTGTTCGCGCTTGCCGCGATGATGCTGCTTTTCACCGGTGTCGCTTCGGCCCAGCTTTCGCGCATCCGCGGCAGAGTGATAGGCGAAGACGGCAAGCCCTTGCAGAATGCGGTCATCAAGATTGAACGCACCGACATGAAGGGCAACTACGACGTCAAGACCAACAAGAAGGGGGAGTACCTCCACGCCGGCATTCCGTTCAGCGGCACCTATAACGTGGTGCTCACCGTGAACGGGCAGGAGCGGGACAAAGTCCAGGGCGTCCGCACCAAGTTTGGCGGGGAAGAAGAGGTCAACTTCAACCTCAAGGAAACGGCCGACAAGATGAAAGCCGCCCAGGCCGCCGCTCAATCCGGTCAATTAACCGAAGAGCAGACCAGGGGAATGACCAAAGAACAGAAGGCCGCCATGGAAAAAGCCATGGAAGAGCGCAAGAAGCAAATGGCCAAGAATAAGGAACTCAACGACGCCTTCAACGCGGCCATGGAGGCGCGGGGAGCCAAGAACTACGACGTTGCCATCGCGAATTTCGAAAAGGCCTACGCGCTGGATCCTAGCCAGACGGTGATCGTTGAGAATATGGCTGGTGCCTATGCGGAGAAGGCCGACACCGTCAAGGGGGATGAGCGCACCGCGGCCCTGAACAAGGCGGCGGAACTGTATGCCAAGAGCTTGGCGGCGCAACCCAGTGCGCCCGTTTATAACAATCGTGGGCTGATCCTCGCGAAGTTGGGCGATATGGAGGGCGCGAAGGCGGCCCTCAAGCAGGCCGCGCAACTCGACCCCGCCAACGCCGGCATGTACTACTACAACCTGGGCGCGGAACTTACCAACCGCGGGGACGCCGCAGCTGCCGCTGAAGCCTTCAAGATGGCCACGGAAGCGGACCCCAAGCACGTAAATGCGCAGTTCCAGCTCGCCATGAGCCTGATTGGCCAAGCCAAGATGGACGACAAGGGGAACGTTGTGCCGCCTCCCGGCACGCTGGAGGCCTTGAACAAGGTGATCGAACTCGCCCCCACTTCCGCGCAAGCGACGGAAGCCAAGGCGATGATTGAAACCCTGAGCGGTTCGGTGGATACGCGCTACACGGCACCGGGCGCTCAGAAAGCGAAACCGGCTAAGAGGAAGTAAAGCGCGCCCGAACCGGTTGCGTTGTTTGCTGACTCGAATCCCTTCAAGGCGAACGGGCGCCCGCGTGATTGCGTGGCGCCCGTTTCGCTTCACCCATGAATTGGAATTTGGGGAATCTGGATCGTTTTTTGGGGGGGCTTGGATGTTCAGGATGCTGATTTACCTGTTGGCGGCGATCTTCGCGATCACGCTCGTCCGCATCTTCGTCGGCATCATTTCCCGAGGCTTGAGCACGTATTTGGGCGCGCCCCGTCCCACGGCCTCCGCGGGCGCGCGGTCCGCGAATTCCCGCGCCGGTGGCCCTGCGAAGCAGGGAACGCTGCGCAAGGATTCTCTCACCGGCGTCTACATTGCCGAAGAGATCGCCATCACAAAAGTCATCAACGGGCGCACTCACTACTTCGCCTCCGATGAGAACCTGCGCGAGTATCTCAAGCGCGCCCCCAGCGGCGCTTCGTCTTCGTAAGCCTTCCTCTCTCTTCTTTCGGATGCAACTATCCGAATTAGCGCCTTTTCCAGCATCCAAAGTTATATAATGGCGGAAGCCAGCCGGAGCGGGGCACTCCCCGTGCCGGCATCTTCGAGGAATTGTTGCCCATGTCGCGAACTTTCTTTAAGCCCGCCCTATTGCTCTCAGCGGCTTCCCTGATTGCCACCTTATGGCTGGGCGCGCAGCCCAGGCCGCCCGCCGGATACACCGCCCTCTTCAACGGGAAAGATATCCGGAGTTTTGACATCCGCAGCGGGCACGCCAAGTATCGCGTGGAGAATTTCGAGCTGATCGGCACGACCGTCGAAGGCAGTCCCAACACCTTCCTCACCCCGAAGAAGGAGTACGGCGACTTCGTCCTCGAATACGAAGTCAAGGTGGACCCGCGCCTGAATTCCGGCGTCCAGATTCGCAGCCACGAGTATGCCCAGGAGACGCAGTCTACCATCTTCGATGGAAAGGCGTTCGTCAACCGAAAGTTCCCCAAGGGCCGCTTCTACGGTTACCAGGTGGAGATTTCCAAGACGAAGTCGGGCAATTCCGGGGGCATTTACGACGAAGCCCGGCGCGGCTGGCTCTATGAGCCCACCGTCGCGGACAATCCGGAATGCGCGAAGGCGTTCCGCGACAACGAATGGAATCACTACAAGGTGATCGCCGAAGGCGCCCGCATCCAGACCTTTGTGAATGGGGCCAAGTGTGCCGATCTGATCGATTCCGCGGATCTCACCGGCTATATCGGTTTCCAGGTGCATTCCTTCAAAGGCGATGCTCCCGCCGAAGTGCGCTGGCGCAACATTTATATCAAGGACAACGGAAAGCACGCCTGGAAGCCTATCTTCGACGGCAGGACAACCAAGGGTTGGATCCATCGCGGCGGGTCGAAGTTCACCATCGCGGACGGCGTGATTCACGGCAAGACCGATCCGGCCGACCCCACGGTGGGCGTGCTGATCTACGACAAGCCCTACAAGGAGATCGTCTCCCGCCTCCAGTTCAAAATCGATTCGGGCAACAGCGGCTACTTCTTTATCGCGAAGAAAGACAATCTATGGGGATATGAGGCCGAAATCGACGCCACAAAGGGCTCGGGCGGCCTCTATGAGGTGGGCGGCCGAAAATGGGTAACGGGCCCGGAAGATAATGCGCTCGTCCGGAAGAACGATTGGAGCGACCTCGCGGTGGCCTACCTCGGCGGCCGGGTGGTGATTCATCTGAACGGGCGGAAGACCGTCGATCTTCCCAACGACCCCGGCGTCAGCAAGGAGGGGTACCTCGCGGTTCAGGCTCACGGCAGAATGGAAACCAGCGTCTGGTTCCGAAATATTGAGGTGGCCGAAAAGGTAAAATAGTCCCGTCGCATCGAACGCGGAAGGCGTGGCGCGATTGCACGCATGGCTGAGTTACGGTATCCGGCGAGGGTGTATCTGCTTGTCGCCCTCCTGGGCGCGATGACGCTTGGCTATTCCTTGTCGCGCATCGCGGAGGCGAAGGAGTATCAGGACGCTTACCCCTTCCGTGCGCAGTTTGCCAGGTTGGCCGGCGTCAAACCGCTCATCGCGGGCGAACGCCAAGTGGGCTACCTGTGTGACCAGGATCCTCGCCGCCAGGCTTATGCGCGTCTCTACTTTCCCACCCAATATGTGATCGCACCCACCCTGCTCGTGCCGCTCGAAGATGCCCCGAGTGCGAAGATTGTGCTTGGAAATTTCACGCGGCAAGAGGACTACGCGGCCATCGGTCGTAAGCATGGGCTGGAACCCGTGAAGGAGTTCCCCATGGGCGTCGTGCTGTACCGGCGCATGGCCGCCCCCGCGCCTGGGAATCCGGTGCCCGCGTTGCCCCAACCCCAGTGACGCCATGGACCTGCTGCCCATACTTCTGGCGATTCTCGCGGGACTCGCGCCCGTCGCGGCGCTGCTGCCGGAAACGCATGTGGCGAACCCGGAAACGCCGCGCCGCTTCGGGTTCCTTCCCGGCACCCCCGCGCTCCTTCTGCTATGGGCGAGCCTGGCCTTTCCTCTCGGGTCGAGCGGGATCGGATTGGCCAATTTTGCCCTTCTGCTGGCTGGCATCGATTCACCATGGGCCGCCTATGGCTTGGTCGTGGCGATCTCCGGTACCTTCTGGCTGCTTCTTATCCGCCGCAAGCAAGGCCGAAACGCGAGATTGGCCCCCTCCTCCGGCCCGGATGCCGCTCCGCCGTTCCCGCTGAACTGGCTTCTCGCCCTTGTGGCCGCGCTGAGTGTGATGGCCGTCCTCGTTGCCATGGCCGGGATACTCGCGAAGTCGCCGCACGGAGCCTGGGACTCGTGGGCCATCTGGAGCCTTCGCGGGAAGTTTTTCGCTGCCGGGAACGGATTCTGGCGCAACGCCGTGGACCCCGGCTTTCACCTGTCGCACCCCGAATACCCGGTGATGTTCTCTTCCTTCCTTGGCTGGAGTTGGCGTCTGGTGGGAATGGAAAACGTCGCGGTTCCGCAAGCGGTGGGCTATGCTTTTCTGCTCTCGCTCATCGGGATCGTGGGCGCGGGGATCGGCCTGCTGCGCCGCGCGAGTCTGGCCTGGATGTCGGTTCCCGTGCTGCTCACCCCCATCGTGATGATGACCGTGCCGGCCTCTCTTTACGCGGACCTCCCCATGGGTACCCTCAGTGCCGCGGCCGCGATGGTGCTTCTCTTGGGAATCGCATCGTCGCTGGATGTCCGCTGCTGTGCGCTGACGGGCATCTTTGCTTCTTTCTGCGTGTGGATAAAGGAAGAGGGGTTGCTGCACCTTGCGGTACTGGGCGTGGTAGCCCTGGCGTTTGCATGGCTCGCGAGGCAGAGGGAGCCGCAGTGGTGGCGTCCGGTGGCCGCCTTTGCCGTATCCGCCGCGCCCGCGAGCCTGTTTTTCGCGTGGTTCCGCTTCGTCTTCGTCCCCGGCGCAAGCCGCTTTGCCGGCGGAGGGGGATCGAGCGCCACGGGCGGCAGCCTCTTCGACCGCGTCCTTGACCTCAGCCGCTACGCCGAGATTGCCGATCAGATTTGGCGAATGCTCGCCACCATCGGCGGCTTGCTCACGCACCCTTTGATGTTCCTGGCTGTGGTGTTGCTCTTGCTGGGGATCCACCGCCAGCGGACGAAGAGTCCCGCGTTCCTCGCCGCGTGTGCGATGCTTGCGCTGCTCTGGGCGGGATACCTGGTGTCGTTCGTGCTCTTGAGCGCACGGCCCGGCACCGTGCTAGCCGCGTCGCTGCATCGTCTTTGGGTGCACACCTGGCCGCTGCTTGTGGTGGTCGTCTTCCTGATGACCAAGACGCCGGAAGATTTGGCAATCCCCGTTCCGGCCCGGCTCAGCCGAACGGAGCGCAAGGGGGCGAAAGCCGCCCGCGGCCGCTCACGGAAGGGAGAGGTCTAATGCCTGTTAGCCACACGGAATGTGCTCCGCAACTCGCCCGTCGGGACTTGCTCTTTGCGTTGCTTGCCGTATCCTGCGCGCGAGCGTCCGCGCAGCCGGCGCAGGCCGAGAGCCCGTCCTATCTCGAAGGGGGAACCATCATCGTGGCGGCGTGTTCGCGAGAGCGCATTGTGGTCGCGGCCGACAGCAAGGCGAGTTTCCGCACGGACGGATTTCAGGACGAAGTCTGCAAGCTTGCCAACCCGGCCTCAAAGCTGATCTATGCCGCGTCCGGCCTGGCGGGTGTGGGCGATTGGAGCGCCGCGGACGAAGCGCGCAGCGTTGCGTCGCGCATTGTGGGCGACAACCCCTACCTGAGCGGAAGCACCCTCGGCAGCGTCGCGGAGGCATGGGCGAGGGCAATGGCGGCGAAGATCCGGACGCTTCCCCAGGCGATATTTGCGGGCGCGAAGACCGAATCGCAGACATCGGCACTTTTCGCAGGCCTCGACCGGGCGGATGAAGTGAATCTGGTGAAGGCCACCGTGCAGCCGATCGCTGCCGCCGGGGGCAAAATGGATGCCCGCACCAGCGTGGCCCCGCTGGAGATCCCCGCGTCGGGGACGCGTTATCTGGCTTTCGGGATGCCCGCCATCGCCATGGAGTTCCTGGCACGGAAAACGCCCCGCGCCAAGGCGGAAGTGGAGCAATGGCCGCGCTACTTCGCGGGCACCGCGGATCTCGGCGAAGCCATCGCCATCCGCCTTGTGGAACTCACCAGCTATTTCGAGCCGCGCCAGGACCTCGTGGGAGGGGCCACCGCCGCGATTCGCATGGACGGCAAGAGCGGCGTACGCTGGCTGCGCCGGCCACCGGCCTGCCTCCGATAAATGGCCAGGTTCCCGTAAGCGTCCGGCCTCGCCCCGCGCTTACGATTCTAAAGCGCAGGCCTCCAATACGCCGGGCAGCCACGCTTCAAACCACGCTTGAAACTCGGCCATTTTCTGCTGCCGTTCAAAGCTGAGCGGAACCGCCGGAGGAATTGCGATTCGCCGCCGCAGCGCCATCGCGGCTT
Source organism: Bryobacterales bacterium (assembly GCA_039812845.1). Taxonomy (GTDB): domain Bacteria; phylum Acidobacteriota; class Terriglobia; order Bryobacterales; family Bryobacteraceae; genus JACTMJ01. The sequence continues at coordinate 3,321 of JBDIBK010000091.1, read as the reverse complement.
TCACCACGCTGGCGTTGGGGAATTCATCGAACCAGTTGCAGAACTCCTGCACGTACCCGTCCAGTCGGGCGGAATGCGCTTCGTTCGCTCTCAGCATGGAGCCATGGAACGCCAGATACAGCTCGGGCACGGCGCATGCGATCCCCGAAATACATCCGATTCCCGGATGCCGCCAGACCTCGCGCAACAAACGGTCGCCTCCGTTCAGAAGATGGAAGGGGCGCGTGGACCGCTTTTCGATCAGCCATTCCATGCGCGACGCCTCGCCGCTCGAATCCTTCACGCCGCTGATGGCGCCCTCCTCCACTAACTGCCACACCGTTTCCAGCGCGATCGGGTTCGTATAGGCGGGGATGTGGTAGGCCAGAATCGGCACTTTGACGCCCACGCGGCGGGCCACCTCGCGATAGAAGGCCTTGAGTTCCTCCTGCCCGTAACGGAAGTAGTAAGGCGGCATCACCAGCAATCCGTCGCAGCCGATCTGCACGGCGTGCTGGGCGAGTTCCACCGTGCCTTCGAGCGTTGAGTGCGTCACCCCCGCAATCACGGGCAACGCGGCCCGCTTCCGGGCGAACTCCAGGATCTTGATGCGTTCCGGGAGGTCGAAGTGCACCATGTCTCCGGTGCTGCCAAGGACGACGATTCCGGCGAGCGGATACTTGCAAAGGAAATCGACGGATTCAAGGAACGCGGCCAGATTGGGCTCGTAGCTGTCGGCCCGGAGCGGGGTAACCGACGCGGCCATTACGCCTTCAAAAAGAGACACAGACACCTCGGGACGAACCGAAATCTCAGAATATCGAAGAATTCTCCTGCCGGGAATCCATTTCGGCGGAATGCGGACAACGAAAACGGCGGCTGCCGTCTCAAGCCCGCCTCACTACAGCTTTAAGAAGCTTCGCAGGCGCTTCGTCTGCACGCGGCTCACCGGCACCACCGTCTGCGCCTTGTCGTCCATCCGGAGCTGGTAGCTCGATTTGAACCACGGAATCACTTCCCGAATATGGTTCACGTTCACCAGGTAGGAGCGATGCACCCGCCAGAAAAGATCCTGGTCGAGGCTCGATTGCAGGTCTTCGAGGGTTCGGAAATTGCACGTGCCTTCCACGTTGGAGCAAACCACCGTGATGAGGCCGTCGTCGATAGTGGCGAAGACGATTTCCTGTTCATCGACGATGAAATTCCGGTTCTGTGCCTTCACCATGAGCTTGTTGTTGCGCTGTCCCGCGGAACGCGGCGTCGCCTCCGTTGGCTCCGGGGGATGAAGCTTCGCTTTCTCGGCCAGTTGGCGTCGGGCCCGCTCCATCGTCACATCCAGCCGTTCCTTTTCAATCGGCTTCAGGAGATAGTCGAACGCCTCCTCGCGAAACGCTTCCACCGCATATTGCTCGTAGGCCGTCGTGAGGATAAACGCCGGGGCCGGAATCCGCTTCTCCCGCAGCCGGCGAATCACGTTCAGCCCATCGAAGCCGGGCATCTGCACATCGAGGAACACGAGGTCGGGTTCAAAGTCCTCGATCAGTTGTAACGCCTCCACGCCGTTTCCGGCGAACCCCAGAATTTCCACGTCGCGGAACTCTCTCAGCAGGTACGAAAGTTCTTCCCGAGCCAACTCTTCGTCGTCGACGATCAACGTTGAGATTGCCCCCAAGTTGCCCCCTCTCAAGGAGCGCGGAGAAGCCGCCCCTCAAGCACAATGGTAAACTACGTCATTGGCCTCCGCTTCCACCCTTTGGCGTTGAGGCTGAGGAGAAGTCCATTGCAAAGTAATCAAACCCCAACGATCGCGCCAGCGGAAGGAAAACTGGGCGTTCTGATCCCAGGTATGGGCGCGGTCACCACCACGTTTATCGCGGGTGTCGCCGCCATCCGGAAAGGACTTGGAAATCCCATCGGGTCGCTGACCCAGATGGGAACCATTCGGCTCGGCAAACGCACCGATAATCGCAGTCCCAAGATCAATGAATTTGTTCCTCTCGCGGGCCTGGACGATCTGGTCTTCGGCGGATGGGATATTTTTCCGGACAACATGTACGAAGCGTCCGTGAAAGCGGATGTGCTGACGCCCCAGACGCTCGCCCCCATCAAGGACGAACTCGCCGCCATTCAGCCGATGAGCGCCGTCTTCGACAAAAACTATGTGAAGCTGATCGACGGCCCCAACGTTAAGCGGGGCGCCACGCTCATGGACAAGGCCGAAATGCTGATGGAGGATATCCGTCAGTTCAAGGAGCGCAACAACTGCTCCCGCCTCGTCATGATCTGGTGCGGCTCCACGGAGGTCTTCCATTCGAAGATCCACGTGCATGAAACGATGGAGGCCTTCGAGGCCGGCTTGCGGAACAACGATCCCGCGATCGCTCCCAGCCAGGTCTATGCGTATGCCGCCCTCAAGCTGGGCGTTCCCTTCATCAACGGCGCGCCCAACCTCACCACGGATGTGCCCGCTCTCTCCGGCTTCGCACGCGAGAATGGCATCCCCATCGCGGGCAAGGATTTTAAGACCGGCCAGACCTTCATGAAGACGCTGCTCGCACCGGGGCTGAAATCCCGCATGCTGGGCGTTTCCGGCTGGTTCTCCACCAATATCCTGGGCAACCGCGACGGCGAAGTGCTTCACGATCCCGGCAGCTTCAAGACCAAGGAAGAAACCAAGCTCTCGGTGCTCGACACCATCTTCCAGCCGCACCTTTATCCGGAGCTGTACAAGGATCTCTACCACGCCGTGCGGATCAATTACTACCCGCCCCGCGGCGACGCGAAAGAGGGCTGGGACAACATCGACATCTTCGGCTGGCTGAATTACCCGATGCAGATCAAGGTGAACTTCCTCTGCCGCGATTCCATTCTGGCCGCTCCGCTGGCGCTCGATCTGGTGCTGTTCACCGATCTCGCGCAGCGTTCCGGAATGCGCGGCATTCAGGAATGGCTCTCGTTCTACTTCAAGGGGCCGATGACGGCGCCCGGCCTCTATCCGGAGCACGACATCTTTATCCAGTTGATGAAGCTCAAGAACACCCTGCGCTGGATGATGGGCGAGAATCTCATCACGCACCTCGGTCTCGAATACTACGATTAGGCATGGACGGGCGGATGCCATTGGCGTCTGCCCTCCATCGTACCCATGAGAATCCTCATCATCGGCGGCAACCTCTTCATCGGGCGGCTGCTCCTCGGCGAATTGTTGGCGCAGGGACACGAACTGAGTATCCTGCATCGCGGCGAGAATCATCCCTTCGGCCCTCTTGTCCAGAACCTGCAAGCCGATCGGAACGACCCCGAGTCCGTGAAGGCGGCCATCGGCGGCACACGCTTCGATGT
>JBDIBK010000090.1:0-17115 GCA_039812845.1 Bryobacterales bacterium | reverse complement strand
TGCGGCAGCTTCGTTCGTACGCCGGGAATTTCCCGCTGAATGAAGGCCGATACTAGCACCTATACAGTGGCGTACAGGCGATCATTATGAATATGCAACTTATGTGGTACGCAATTGAAGTTGCTTACAAAAAGGAAGAAGCCGTCGCGGAAGCACTAGAGAAAAAGTGTTATGAAAGCTATCTGCCAATGCATACGGTTCGAAAGGTATGGTCGGACCGCATAAAGGCAGTACCCATGCCGCTTTTTAGCGGCTACGTGTTCTGCCACTTCGACATCGACCAGCGCTGGCTGCCGATCCTGACGACGCCCGGCGTGCGGCAGATCGTCAGCGTTGGCAAGGTGCCGGTTGCGATTCCGGATAGCGAGATCGAAGCTATTCGGGCCGTGATTCACAGCGGCATTCCCCTGGCACCCGCCGACATGCTTCAGGAAGGCATGCCCGTTCTGGTTACCCGTGGCCCCTTTTCGGGTATCGAGGGAAGCTTTCTGCGCTATCAGGGGCGGGACCGGCTGATTCTCTCTATTACCCTGATTCGGCGTTCCGTGCTGGTGGAAATCGACCGCGCTTTGGTCGAGCCGCTCAGCCGATCCACGCAAGCCGTGAGCCGCCCCAGGCCGGGGGAGGCAAGGGAGTTTGCCGTCTCCTAGGCGGCAATATTTCCGGACCGCATCGCGGGCAGCCCGACGCATCTTGAATCACAAAGATCTCCACGAGGGCGATGGAAGCGGAGGCAGATCTGCCGCATCCACCGGGTTTCGCCCCTATTCCAACAAACTTCCGCGCGGAAACCGGCGAGGAGATGGAAATGGAACCCGCGTTGCGACGGACGGCCCGCAAATCCAGTCTGGCTTTGGTATGCGCGACGGGCCGGATCTTTCCGCATATTGCCAGGCGTGAGGGCTGCCGCAAGGCGCCCTCCCGACCTTCCCGTTCATTTGAAAACGCAATCAGACAACAGATCTCCGCGAGACTTGGCCAGGGCGAGTCCTGGCAAGGGCGGGACTGTTGCCCCAGGGGATGAATCGACCGCAAGAGAGGGACAACACAATGATTTCAGTTGGTGTAATCGGGTACGGATATTGGGGACCGAATCTGGTACGGAATTTCGCGGAGAGTGTGGATACGAATGTGGCGGCCGTCTCCGATCTGAACCCGGAACGGCTGCAACTGGTGAGACGGAGGTATCCAGGGGCAGAGGCGGTTAGCGACTACCGGGAGATCCTCGCCAACCCACGCATTGACGCAGTGGCGATTTCGACTCCCGTCTCCACCCACTTTCGGCTGGCGATGGAAGCGCTCCAGGCGGGCAAGCACGTGATGGTGGAGAAGCCAATCACGGCGAACTCGGAACACGCGGAACGCCTGATAGACGAAGCGGCCCGCCGCGGTCTGGTGCTGATGGTGGACCACACATTCGTATATACCGGCGCCGTGCGGGAGATGAAAAAGCTTATCGCGAGCGGCGCAATCGGGAATGTCTATTACTACGATTCCACCCGGGTGAACCTGGGCCTCTTTCAGCATGACGTGAATGTGATCTGGGACTTGGCGGTTCACGATCTGGCTATTCTGGATTACATTCTGCCCGAGACGCCGATCGAGGTCTCAGCCACCGGCGTGGCTCACGTGCCCGGCGCCGCCGAAGATACGGCATACGTGAGCATTATTTGCACGAACTCGGTGATCGCGCACCTCAATCTGAACTGGCTCTCACCCGTGAAAATCCGCCGGACGCTCATCGGCGGAACGAAGAGCATGATTGTCTACGACGACCTGGAGGCGAGCGAGAAGATCAAGATCTACGACAAGGGAGTAACGGTTACCAACCATCCCGAAGCCGTCTACAAGATGATGGTGGGCTACCGCTCGGGCGACATGCGCGCGCCGAGAATCGACACCACCGAAGCGCTTGCGATCGAGATCCAGCACTTCGCGGATTGCATCGTGAACGGCAGGACTCCGATCACCGACGGAGAGGCCGGATTGCGCGTTGTGCGCGTGCTGGAGGCCGCATCGCGATCCATGTCGGAACATGGGCGATCCGTGCCGGCGAACGGCAAGATTAAGGCAAGGGCGGCAGTCGCGTAAAGGAAAGGGCGGGGGAAACCATGGGAGTTCCATTCGTAGACCTGAAGGCACAATACCTGGCGATCAAGAGCGAGATCATCGCCGAGATCACGGACGTTCTCGATTCGACGCAGTTTGTTCTCGGCAGAGCCGTCGCACGGTTCGAAGAAGAGTTCGCCGGCTACTGCGGGGTGAAGTACGGCATTGCCGTCAACAGCGGGACCAGCGCGCTTCACCTTGCCTTGCTCGCCGCCGGTGTGGGTCCGGGCGACGAGGTGGTTACGGTGCCGTGCACGTTTGTGGCGACGGTTTCCGCGATCGTCTACACGGGGGCAAAGCCTGTCTTCGTCGATGTGGACCCGGCAACTTACACGATGGACGCCGCCAAACTGGAGGCCGCCATCGGCCCGAGGACCAAGGCGATTCTTCCCGTACACCTCTATGGGAATCCGGCGGACATGGATCCGATTCTGGAAGTCGCGCGGCGGCACCGCGTGACGGTGATCGAAGACGCCGCGCAGGCTCACGGAGCGGAATACCGCGGACGCCGCTGCGGATCGATGGGCGAGATGGGATGCTTCAGTTTTTATCCGGGGAAGAACCTAGGAGCGTACGGGGAAGGCGGGCTGGTGACGACCGACAATCCGGAACATGCGCGGACGATTCGCATGCTGCGGGATTGGGGCGCGGAGAGAAAGTACGAGCACGTGCTGAAGGGTTACAACTACCGGATGGATGGAGTGCAGGGAGCGGTTCTGGGAGTGAAGCTGCGCTACCTGGAAGGCTGGACGGAAGCGCGGCGCGCCCACGCCCATCTGTACCGGACGCTGCTCGCGGGCTCCCGGCTGGGGCTGCCGACCGAAACAGCCGATTCGCGCCACGTCTACCACGTTTTGGCCACGATGAGCGATGAGCGGCAGGAACTCATGCAGAGCCTGGGCGCGCAGGGAATTCAGACGGGCATTCACTATCCATATCCGGTTCATCTTCTGCCGGCGTTTGCGGATCTGGGATACCGCTCCGGCGACTTCCCCGTGAGTGAACGGGTGTCGCAGCGGGAGGTCTCTCTGCCCATGTACCCGGAGCTGACCGTTGAGCAGATCCAGAGCGTGGCGCGGGCGGTGATTGATTTTGATTCGCGGGACGCGGCCGGCGACGCCCCGGAACGAAATACGGTTACCGTGCAGTAGCCACGAACCGCGGATGGGCGGCGCGCCGAGAGCGCCTGCCCCGACCGGATCCCGGCCTGGAACCAGCAAGGCAAGCAATTCTTATGCCCAGTACCCGACTTCGCACCCGGAGATCCGCACCGGCCGGCAAGGTGCCCGTGCACTCACTGGGCGTCGAGATTCTCGATGAGGGCACGTTCAGCCGGATGCTGTGCCTTGAGCGGAAGCGCGTGGAACGCTCCGGCCGCCGATTCGTGCTGATGCTCCTCGAATGGGAACGCTTGATTCGGCTGCGCCAGGACGCGCAAGTCCGGGAGCAAGTCCTGAAAGCGCTTGTGCACACCACCCGAGATACCGATATCAAGGGCTGGTACAGGGACGGTTCCACATTTGGAATTCTATTTACCGAAATTGGCCGCGAGGAAGGCACAAAGATCGCGCGAACTCTGCTTACCCGCATTACAGACGCTCTGGGGAGCGCTCTGAGCCTCGAGGAAGTGGGCCAGGTAAATATCTCGTTCCACGTTTTTCCGCATGAGGTGATCGAACCTCTGGATGGGGGGACGCCGGATTTCACGCTGTATCCCGATGAGGCGCAGAAAGTGCGCCAGCGGCGAATCTCGCTGTTCGCCAAGCGGATCCTCGACATCTTTGGAAGCATGGCGATCCTGGTGCTGCTCCTTCCGGTTGTGACTCTGATAGCTCTGGCGATCAAGCTGAGTTCTCCTGGGCCGGTTCTTTTCCGGCAGGAGCGCGTCGGCCTCTTTGGCAAGAAGTTCACGTTTCTCAAATTCCGCTCGATGTTCGTGGCAAACGACGAATCGATCCACAAGGAGTTCGTCACGAAGTTCATTTCCGGCGAGATGCCCGCGGTGGATCCCGGACGGAGCAACGGCCATTTCAAGTTGAAGAACGACCCGCGCGTGACGCGAGTAGGAAAGCTTCTCCGGCGCACGAGCCTGGATGAACTGCCGCAGTTCTGGAACGTGCTGGTGGGAGACATGTCGGTTGTTGGGCCCCGCCCTCCGGTGCCTTACGAGTACGACCGGTACAACACCTGGCATCGCCGCCGGCTGCTGACGGTGAAGCCGGGCATCACCGGCCTGTGGCAGGTGCGCGGGCGAAGCCGGGTGAAGTTTGACGACATGGTGAGGCTTGACCTGCTTTACGCGAAAGATTGGAGCCTTTGGCTGGATCTGGAAATCCTGCTCAGGACGCCTGGAGCGGTGGTCGGCGGGAGCGGCGCCTGCTAGCGGCGCCCGGAAAGGGGGATCCGTATGAGTGAATTTGTCTGTGTATCGGCGGATGTCAAGCTTGGCGAGGGCGTCAAGCTATCCAAGTTTATTAACCTCTACGGCTGCGAGATCGGCGACGGCACCAAGATCGGGGCGTTTGTCGAGATCCAGAAGAACGCGAGCGTGGGGCGCAACTGCAAGATTTCGAGCCACAGCTTCGTCTGCGAGGGCGTGACGATAGAAGACGAAGTGTTCGTTGGCCACGGCGTTACGTTCATCAACGATATCTACCCGCGGGCAACGGCGGAGGGCGGCGTTCCGCAGACGGAAGCGGATTGGAAGGTGGTGCCGACGCTGGTGAGAAAGGGCGCTTCGATCGGATCCGGGGCGACGATCCTGGCGGGAATCGAGATTGGGGAGAAAGCCATTGTCGGCGCGGGCGCCATGGTCACCCGGAACGTGCCGGCGAACGCAATTGTCGCGGGGAATCCGGCACGCCTTCTCCGCGGTTTGCAGGCACAAGAAGCCATCGAAGTGGCGGAGATGCCCCAGTGAGACGGCAAGGAATGTCTCAATGACAGCAAGAACGGTGCCGGCAACTTTCAGCCGGATGACGGCGGCGGCGGACCCGCAGTGGGAGCGCGGCTTGGGCGCGTTTCTCAAGGAAACCCATTCGCGCGCGGAGCTGATGTCGCTTTTGGCGAAACACTCCGCGGGAGACGGCGCGCTGGACGCGATGATGCGCCGCGTTCTCCTGGGCGCCATCTGCAAGAGGGTTGGTGAAGGCCTTCGGGTGGGAGCGAATGCGGTTTTCGTTCATCCGGAGACGATGGAGATCGGGGACTTCGTGTTCATCGGTTCGCAGGCGATGATCCAGGGCCGTTTCGATGGCACGTGCCGGATCGGGAACCATGTGTGGATTGGGCCGCAGGCGTACTTCGATGCGCGATGCCTTGAAATTCAGGACTACGTAGGCTGGGGACCGGGAGCCAAGGTGCTGGGATCGTCGCATACCGGAGACCCCATTGGCGAACCCGTGATTCGGACCGATCTTGTGATTTCACCCGTCGTGATTGGCTACGGAGCCGACGTGGGGATGAATGCCAGCCTTTTGCCGGGAGTGACGATTGGCGCTCATGCAATTATCGGAGCTGGCGCGGTGGTGACGAAGGATGTTCCGGAGTATGCAATCGCGGCGGGCGTACCCGCGCGGGTGCTCCGCGACCGAAGGGAGAGTGAACCTGATGAGCAGTCTTGAGGGCAGTTGCTGCTTCGTAACGGGCGGAGCGGGCTTTATTGGAAGCACGATTGTCGATCAGTTGCTCGAAGCCGGCGCGTCGGAGATCCGGGTGCTCGACAATCTGGTTCGCGGAAGCATGCGCAACCTGGATTCGGCCCTTGAGCACGGCGGAGTCATCTACTTCGACGGCGACATCCGGGACGCCGCGCTGGTTGACAGGCTGACGGAAGGCGCGGACTACGTGTTCCACCAGGCGGCGCTGCGCATCACGCGGTGCGCGGAAGCGCCACGCGAGGCGGTGGACGTGCTGATTTCAGGCACGATGAACGTGCTGGAAGCGGCGATGCGCCATCGGGTGAGAAAGGTGATGGCGGCTTCCTCCGCCTCCGTTTACGGAGAACCGTCCTATCTGCCCATGGACGAGGCTCACCCATTCAACAATCGGACGATGTATGGCGCATGCAAAATTGCCGCGGAGCAGATGCTTCGGGCGCTGCACGATGTTAACGGGCTGGACTACATTGCCTTCCGCCCCTTCAACGTCTATGGCCCCCGGATGGACACCACCGGCGCCTACACCGAGGTGCTAATTCGATGGCTTGACGCGGTTGACGCGAATCAGCCCCCGCTGATCTTCGGGGACGGGCTGCAGTCAATGGATTTCGTCTACGTGGGAGATGTGGCACGGGCATACGTGATGGCGGCGGCCAGCGATCTGACCGATATCGTCTTTAACCTGGGCACCGGAGTCCAAACGAGCCTGAACGACCTGTGTTCACAGATTCTGAAGTTGAAAGGTTCAGATCTCCAGCCGGAGTATCGCGAAGCGCGGAAAGTGGGCAATGTGCAGCGGCGCAAGGCGGCAATGACGCTTGCCGCCGACAAGCTCGGATTCCGGCCGGAGGTATCCCTCGAACAAGGCTTGGGGGAACTGATTCGCTGGAAGCAGAGTCTGAAACCGGTTCCCGCGGCCGTGGAGACCTAGGCAGGCAGTATGTCCGAAAAGATCATTCCAGTGACGCGGCCCTCGTTCGGCTCGCTTGAAGAGAGCGCCGTTATGGATACGCTGCGAAGCGGCTGGGTTGCACAGGGCCCGCGTGTAGCCCAGTTTGAGGCGAAGTTCGCCGAGTATGTCGGGGCGACGGAGGCGGTTGCCGTATCCTCCTGCACCACCGCTCTCCACCTTGGCTTGCTGGCGGCGGGAGTGGGGCGCGGCGATGAGGTAATCTGCCCCAGCCTTTCCTTCATCGCGACGGCGAACGCCATCGCCTATCTCGGCGCGATCCCCGTTTTTGTCGACGTCGACGAACGCACGCACAACATGGATCCCAGCCTCATCGAGGACGCCATCACGCCCCGAACGAGGGCGATCCTGGCGGTACACCAGATCGGATTGCCGGCCGAGATGGATTCGCTCAACGGCATCGCGCGCCGCCGGAATCTGACCGTGGTTGAGGACGCCGCCTGCTCGATCGGCTCCGTTTACAGAGGCCACCGGATCGGCCATCCGCACTCGATGCTTGCATGCTTTAGCTTCCATCCCCGAAAGATCCTGACGACGGGCGAGGGCGGAATGATTACGACGGCGGATGCGGAACTGGCCGGCCGTCTGCGCCGGTTGCGTCAGCATGCCATGTCGGTGTCCGACGTCGTCCGGCACAGTGCGGCGAAGGTGACCGCCGAGAGCTACGACGAGGTGGGTTACAACTACCGGATGACGGACCTGCAGGCGGCTGTGGGCATTGCGCAGTTGCAGCGGCTCGAAGGGATGATTGAACGGCGAAGGGAGCTTGCCCGCCGCTATTCCGAGGCGCTTGCCGATCTTCCTGAAGTGGCCATTCCCGCGGAGCCGGAAGGCTGCCGGCACAACTACCAGTCCTACATGATCCGGATCAACGGCGCGCGGGCCGCCGAGCGCGACACGGTGATGCAGGCGCTGCTCGATCGCGGGATCTCCACCCGCCGGGGGATCATGGCAATCCATCGCGAGATTCCGTACCGGAGCGAGAAGTGGGAACGCGCGCTGCCTGTCACCGACAGAGTTTCGGAGTCGGGACTGATTCTGCCGCTGTACCACGAGATGACCTTCGAGGATCAAGATCACGTGATTGGCTCCTTGCGGGAACTGCTGCGCACCGTCGCGGTCTGATGGCGGTTTCCCCGAGCCCGGTCAGGCTGAATACGTCCTCCCTCGTGCGCGAGCAGCCCGGCGAGCATACGCCTCATCGGGCACGGCATTGCAGCCTGTTTCGAATTTTCCGAAGCGTCCCACCCAAACTCAGATTCTGAAGGCCCGGCCTCCCGGGAGGGCTGCTTGGGCATGGAAGTTCACCGAAAGCCTCGGAGCGCGCGCAGCGCCGATTCCGCCGCTGTGTTCGAGGATGATGATGCTGCCCACGCGTTCCGCAAACGGGCAGAGACGCGCACCTCACGGTTTCGAAAGCCCACGCGGCTTTCGCGGCAGCCATTACAAATTGGGGAATCCCTCACGCTCAGTTGAAGCGGGCATCCGGCGGTTCGAGCCGCTTGCGCCTTGCCAGTATTTCAAACATCGCGTTGCAGCGGGGACAGGGTTATGAAGCAAACGGTTGGTGTATTCAAGGACTTCTTCTTAAAGATTGCGATCGTGCTGAGCTTGCTAGCGGTCGCCGCCGTCCCACTCCGTTCGCAGGGTGCCGGAACGCCCATCCTTGTGATCACATCGAGCGCCACATTCAGCAGCTACTATGCGGAGATCCTCCGAACGGAAGGGCTCAACGGCTTCACGGTCGCCCCGCTTGCCTCCGTGGACAGCACGGTGCTGGCCAACTACGACGTTGCGATACTCTCCCGAACGACGCTCAACGCGGCGCAAGCGACGATGTTCTCGGACTGGGTGAACGCCGGCGGAAATCTGATCGCGATGCGCCCGAACTCTCAACTGGCTGGGTTGCTGGGCATCACACCGCTCGGCACGACGCTTTCCGAAGGCTACATGGCGGTGAACGCCGCCACAGCCCCTGGGAATGGCATTGTCACACAACCGATGCAGTTCCACGGCACCGCGGACCGATACTCCCTGAGCGGCGCGACGGCGGTGGCAACCCTCTACTCCAGCTATCTGAGCCCCACAACCAACCCCGCGGTCACCATGCGGAGCGTTGGAAGCAATGGCGGCCATGCAGCCGCGTTTCTTTACGATCTCGCGACATCGATTGTTTACACGAGGCAAGGGAATCCGGCATGGGAGAGCCAGGAACGGGATGGGATCTTTCCGATACGCTCCAACGACAAGTTCTTCGGAGCGGCGACCGGCGACGTCCAGCCGGACTGGGTGGATCTCGCCAACCTCGCGTCGATTCCCCAGGCGGATGAGCAGCAGCGGCTTCTCGCCAATCTGATTCTTCATCTCAATTTGGACCGCAAACCCCTGCCCCGGTTCTGGTATTTTCCATTTGGCAAGAAAGCCGTCATGGTGATGACCGGCGACGACCACGCCAACGGAGGAACCGCGGGCCGCTTCGACCTTGAGATCGCGGCCAGCCCCGCCGGGTGCAACGTGGACAATTGGGAATGCGTTCGCTCCACTTCGTACCTCTTCGCGCTGCCCGGAAATATGTCGAGCGCGCAGGCGAACGCTTACACCGCACAGGGATTTGAGATCGGGGTACACATCAACACGAACTGCAACGATTTTACGGAACAGTCGCTTTCGGCAATCTATTCGCAGCAGATCGCCGATTTCCAGGCTTTGTATCCGAACGTGCCCGCGCCAGTGAGCGAGCGGCATCACTGCATTGTCTGGTCGGACTGGACTAGCGGCGCCCGCGTCCAGTCCGCCCATGGCATTCGGCTTGATGCGGATTACTATTATTGGCCCGCCGGATGGGTGCAGAATCGCCCAGGGCACTTCACCGGATCGGCGATGCCGATGCGCTTCGCGGAGCTGAATGGCAGCATCATCGATGTGTACAACGTGGTGACTCAGATGACGGATGAATCCGAGCAATCGTATCCATCCACGAGCGATGCGCTGCTGAGTGCCGCGGTGGGGCCGCAGGGCTTCTACGGCGTCTATACCGTGAATGCGCACACGGACACCGCGAGCAGCCCCGTATGGGACGGCGCGGTCTCCTCAGCCCAGGCGCGGGGTGTGCCCATCGTCTCCGCCGCGCAGATGGTGCGATGGCTGGACGGCAGGAATGGATCCTCTTTCAGCGGCGTCGCGTGGAATGGAACCGCGCTGAGTTTCGCGGTTTCACCCGGTTTGGGCGCCAGAGGACTGCAGGTGATGGTGCCGGCTAATTCAGGGGCTGGAACGCTGGCGGAGATTACCGGCCCCGGGGGCGTCGTTCCGTTCACGCTCGATACGATCAAGGGCATCGGCTACGCATTCTTCAGCGCGTCCCAGGGCACGTTCACGGCAACGTATGGCTCCGATGTGGTTCCGCCTTCGGTGGTCTCCACCTCTCCGGCCAACTCGGCGGTGGGCGTTCTGATGAGCGCGACGGTGGTGGCAAACTTTAGCGAGCCGCTGAACGCGAGCACCATCAACGCGAGCAGTTTCGTGCTGCGAGACGCTTCGAACAACCTCGTTCCCGCGAGCGTGGTTTATACCTCGTCGAACAACCGCGCGACCCTGACGCCGAATGCGCCGCTTGCGGGCTCCACCGTGTATACGGCCACCATTTCCACCGCGGTTAAGGACGTGAGCGGCCTTCCGATGGCCGCGAATTACGTATGGTCCTTCACGACGGAAGCTCCACCGGCTTGCCCATGCACCGGCTGGGGACCCACGGCCGTTCCCGCCAATCCCTCCGTGGATGACCCGACCGCGGCGGAACTCGGAGTAAAGTTCCGGTCCGATCTTTCCGGGTATATCCGGGGGATCCGGTTCTACAAGGGCGCCGCGAACACCGGGGCGCATGTTGGCAGCCTTTGGACGCTGAGCGGGCAGCTTCTGGCCTCCGCGACATTCACGAATGAGACAGCGACCGGGTGGCAGCAGGTGAGCTTCGCGAGCCCGGTGGCGATCACAGCGAACACGGTGTACGTGGCCTCATATCACACGACGAGCGGCAACTATGCCGGGGATTCCGGCTACTTTGCGTCCACCGGAGTCAACGCCGCGCCAATTCACCTGCTTCAGAACGGCGCCAGCGGGCCGAACGGGGTTTACGTCTACAGCGCGAGCAGCGCCTTTCCGACGGAAACCTTCAATGCGAGCAACTACTGGGTGGACGTGGTGTTCGATCTGGGCGGGGCCCCCGACCCGCTCAGCGTCGTCTCCGTCGACCCGGCCAGCAGCGCAACGCAAGTCTCAATCTACTCAACGGTCAGCGCGACGCTGAACCGCCCGGTGAACGGCGCAACGGCCACGAGCACGACGTTTCAGGTGAAGGATTCGAATAACGTCGCCGTAGCCGGCAGCTACAGCACGTCCATAGCGACGGTGACGATGACGCCTACCGCGCCTCTTGGGGCGGGGAAGACTTACACGGCGACGATCACGACGGGCCTGCAGGATACCAGTGGCGGCTCGCTTGCTTCGAACTACTCCTGGCAATTCACCACGGCGAGCGGGGCGCTTACCTGTCCGTGCACCGGATTCAGCGCTTCGGCCGTTCCCGCCGAGCCTTCGACGAACGACCCCGCCGCCGTAGAGGTCGGCGTGAAGTTCCGCGTTTCCGTGAGCGGCTATATCACGGGGATTCGATTCTACAAAGGGAGCCTGAACACGGGAGTTCACACGGGGAGCTTGTGGTCCGCGAGCGGACAGGCGCTTGCTTCCGCGGCGTTCACGAACGAGACCGCGACGGGCTGGCAGCAGGTGAATTTCAGCACTCCCGTGCTGGTGAGCGCGAACACGATCTATGTCGCGTCTTACCACACGACGAGCGGATACTACGCGGTCAATGCGAACTACTTCAGCTCCACGGGAGTGGATAACCCGCCCGTCCATCTGTTGGCCGAGGGCGTCAGCGGCGGGAATGGCGTGTACGCGTACGGCCCGGCCGGCACCTTCCCGGTGAACTCGTTCCAATCCAGCAACTACTGGGTGGATGTTGTCTTCAACACAACGGTGGGGCCGAGCCCGCTGGGGGTGACAGGAACGAATCCGGCGAACAATGCAACCAACTTGAGCACGCTCACCCCGGTGAGCGCGACATTCAACAACGCACTCAATGCAACGACGGTAACGGCTTCCACCTTCCAATTGCGGAACCCCGCCAACGCGCTGGTTCCGGCGACCTATGCCGTCTCCGGCAACACAGCCACGATGACCCCGAGCGTGGCGCTTGCGCCGCTTACGCTCTACACCGCAACGGTCACCACCTCGGTGCAGGACGCGAATGGAAGCTCGCTCGCGAACGCCTTTTCCTGGAGTTTCCAGACCGCGCCCCCGCCGTGCGTCACGAATTGCAGCATCTGGCCGGCCAGCGCGGTTCCGCAGAGCGTTGATGAGGGCGCGGATTCGCCGGTGCAGCTCGGCGTGCGGTTCCGAGCGCTGACGAATGGGACGATTACGGGCGTGCGCTTCTACAAGGCCGCTGCGAATACCGGCACCCACGTCGGCAGCCTTTGGACGGAAGGCGGACAGCTTCTGGCCACCGCCGTCTTCAGCGGAGAGAGCGCGTCCGGCTGGCAGCAAGTGAGCTTCTCCGCTCCCGTTCCCATCACGGCAAGCACGGTGTACGTGGCGACCTACCATACGACCGTCGGGCACTATAGCAGCAACGCAAACTTCTTCGCATCGGCCGGCCTCGTGAATCCGCCGCTCGAGGCCTTGCAGAACGGGACCCCCGGATTCAATGGCGTCTTCGCCTATGGGGATTCCAGCGTGTTCCCGAACCAGGGTTTCAATGCCGTGAACTACTGGGTGGACGTGGTGTTCAACTCCGCCCCAACGTCCATTGCCGTTACGCCGGCCAGCGCCGCCATTCCGCCTGGGGGCAATCAGCAGTTCACGGCAACCGCCACCTATAGCGACAGCTCAACGCAGAACGTCACCAGCCAGGTGGCGTGGTCCTCTTCGGCGCCGAGTGTGGCGACGGTCAACGCGGCCGGACTGGCCACGGCGGTTGCCATCGGCCCAGCCAGCATCACGGCCACGCAGTTTGGCGTTTCAGGCAACGCCGCGCTGACGGTGACCGGAACGCTCGCGGTCAGCACGGCAGCTCTGCCGGATGCGTCGCTGGGAACTTCCTATTCCGCAACCTTGGCGGCAACCGGCGGCGTGACGCCCTACTCGTGGTCGATCACTGCCGGCTCGCTGCCATCCGGCCTTACTCTGAACGCAAGCTCCGGCGCGATTTCCGGAACACCGACGGCGCTCGGGACTTCGAATGTCACGATTAGGGTGTCCGACGCGTCCGTCCCGGCTGGAACGGCTACTCGGGCGCTCAGCATCTTCGTTGGCCAGCCCGCTGCCTCCGACACAGGCTTCCTGCCGCCGACGGCCCATCAGCCCGTTACGTCCAGCGCCGGCGACAACAATGGGTTCCAATCCAACCCAACCAATGCGTACGCCGTGGATGGCGCGGTGGCGCTGGACGCGAACAGCGGCACCACCACGAGCACCAGTTGCACGAGCAGTGGAAAGGACAAACACATCTTCCGGGACTTCGGAATCAGCCTTCCGGCCGGGGTTTCCGTCAATGGGATCGAGGTGCACCTTACGGCCAGGGCGGACAGCACTTCTCGCAGCCCCAGGATGTGCGTCGACCTCTCCTGGAATGGCGGCACGAACTGGACTGCCGTCAAAACGACTCCCACTCTCCAGACGTCCCTTTCGCTGTTCCCGCTGGGAAGCGCCGCGGATAATTGGGGCCGAACGTGGAGCGACGCCAATTTTACGAACGCATCCTTCCGGGTTCGCGTGAGCAACATCGCGTCTTCCACCGCGCGCGATTTCTCCCTGGATGGCATCGCCGTGCGGGTGAGCTACGGTGACGGCACGGTGCCGACCGTAACCGCCTTCAGCATTCCAGCCACCTCCGCCTCTCTGACGGTGCCGATCACCACGTTCACGGCCACGGACAACGCGGCGGTCGCGGGGTATCTGCTGACCGAGACTTCCGCAACTCCAGCGGTTTCAGCGCCAGGCTGGGTGACTCCCGCGCCCGCGTCCTACACATTCGCAACACCGGGCGCGAAGACCCTCTACGCATGGGCGAAGGATGCGGCGGGAAACGTGTCCACAAGCCGGAGCGCACCGGTAACCATCTCCATCGGCGACGCCACGCCGCCCACCGTGACTGCGTTCACGATTCCGGCGACGTCGAACTCCCCCACGGTGCCGATCAACAGCTTCACGGCCACAGACAACGTTGGGGTGGCTGGATACCTGGTGACCGAGAGCCCGACCGCGCCCGCGGCGAACCTGCCATCGTGGAGCGCAGCTCCGCCAATCTCCTACACCTTTGCGACCGGCGGGAATAAGACGCTTTACGCCTGGGCAAAAGACGCCGGGAGCAACGTTTCCGCCAGCCTCAGCGCGAACATCAACGTCACGATCTCCTCGACCGGCCCCGAGCCTCTTGGCTGGTTTGCCGGCGACATCCACGTACACCGCAGCTGCGGCGGAACGCCGGAAGCTCTGCAAAGCATCCTCGACCGGATGCAGCCGGAAAATCTTTCGGTAATCTCCCTCCTGGCCGACAGCGGAAACGCCGAGGTGCAGAACGCGCCGACGGATCTGCCGCTTGTCAATGGACAGGATTCGCCCATCTCGGTTCCGGGGCGCATGGTTCACTGGGATGCTGAGTGGCATTGGGATCCGATCTACTTGCAGTACGACCATCAAGTGCTGGGCGGGCACCTTGTCACTCTGGGGCTCACTTCGGCGCAGCAGACGCGAGACGAGTACACGTATCCGGTGTTGAACAGGACCCGGCAGCAGGGCGGCGTGGGCGGATTTGCCCACATGCAGTACCTCGATGGCAGCATCCCACAGAGCCTGACCTGCTGCACGCCAATCGAGTATCCCGTGGAAGTGGCTCTCGGCGCGGCGGACTTCCTCTCCGAGGATGTGGACGATGCGAACTCCGGGATTGGCATGAATCCGGACGCCTTCCTCGATGCGTACTACAAGCTGCTGAACTCCGGTTTCCGGCCCGGTTTTGCCGCGGGCACCGACTATCCGTGCAACAGCGGCAGGCCGCTTGGTTCTCTGCTGACGTATGTCGACGTCGGTGGCGGCTCCATGACTTACGGAACCTGGATACAAGGAATCAAGAGCGGCCGCACGGTGGTTTCCCGAAACGGGCACCGCGAGTTCCTGGACCTTGTCGTGAACGGCACCGCCGGACCTGGCGATGAAGTTCAACTCGCGACGGGCGCGAGTCTTCCGGTAAGCGTGCGGTGGACGGCGACACAGAGCTATTCCGGCACGCTCGAACTGGTACACAATGGCGTCGTCATGGCGAGCACCGCGGCGAATGTCACGGCGGGGACACCTTATGTCTGGAACACCTCGGTGAGCTTCGACGGCAGCGGGTGGCTCGCGGCCCGCCGCATGGGAGCGGATGGCCACCAGGTGCACACCGCGGCAATGTTCGTCATCGTGAACGGCGCGCCGATTCGCGCAAGCCAGTCCGATGCCCAGTTCTTTGTTGCGTGGATGGACAATCTGATCACGAAGACCTCGCCGGGCGGACCGTGGAACCAATACTTCTCGACGAGCCTTGCAGCGGCGCAGTCACGCTATCAGGCGGCGAAAACGATCTTCCAGCAGAGGGCCGCGGAAGCCGCGCCGCCGCCGCCACCGCCGCCACCGGGAACGCAGAATATATTCACGACGCAGGTCCCGAACCTTCACGATAACGACGCGCCCTACGAACTGGGCACCCGCTTCTACGCGAATGTGAATGGCCAGGTTACCGGCGTCCGCATCTACACAAATGCGCAGGAGGGCGGCGCACACACGGTTCGCATCTGGAACGCGAACACGGCCGCCCTGGTTGCCGGCCCGTTTACGTGGACCATCAGCTCCGGCACGGAGGGATGGAAAACGTTCGCGCTTCCCACCGCGCTTTCGATTACCGCGAACACGGATTACATCGTATCCGTTTCCAACAGCGGCGACCGGTGGTATGCGCAAGCCGTTCAGGGATTCTCCTCGCCCGTCGTGAATGGGAATCTGTTCACCTATGTGGGCAGCGGCGTCTATTCCGTGACGCTGGGCGCCATGCCCACTTCCACCTGGCAGAATGCCAACTACTTCCGGGACGTCGTGTTTGACCCCCAATAAGGCCCCGCTCGCGATCAAACGTCAGGACAAGGCGATGGCGACTCCGGCTGCGGTCGTTTCCGATTCAAGGGCGTCCGAGGGCGCGCTTCCGCAGGGTACCTCTCTGGAACCGGCGAAGCGGCAGTCCAGCTATGGGCAGATCCTGAAATCCACCGCTCTTGTCGGCGGCTCATCGGTCCTCCATATCGTGATCGGGATTGTCCGCACGAAGGTGATGGCCATGCTGCTGGGCCCGGCCGGGTTCGGGCTGGCCGGTCTTTACATGTCGGTCACGAACCTGACACAGAGCATCGCCGGGCTCGGCGTCAACAGCAGCGGGGTTCGGCAGATTGCGGAGGCGGCCGGCAGCGGGGATAGCGAGCGAATCGCTGTGACTGCCGCCGTCTTGCGGCGCGTTTCTCTCGCGCTCGGCCTGCTGGGAGCAGCCATCCTGGCGCTCGGCGCGATGCCGATTTCGTGGGCGACTTTCGGCAGCTCCGCGCATTGGACCGACATGTGCATTCTTGCACTGGCGGTCTTCTGCACCCTGGTCTCGGCGGGGCAGGGCGCCCTTCTGCAGGGCAAGAGGCGCATCGCGGACCTTGCGAAGATGAGCGTACTGGGCGCGCTCTTCGGGACGATCGCGGCGATCCCGCTGGTCTATTATTTCCGCGAGCGCGGCGTGGCTCCGGCCCTGGTGGCGGCCGCCGCGATGACTCTGGCGTGTTCGTGGTGGTACAGCCGGAGCATTGACGTGGCGCGCCCCAAGATTCCGATGAAACAGCTATGGGAGGAAACAGCGCCTCTGTTGAAGCTGGGCTTCGCCTTCATGATCAGCACTGGCCTTATGATGGCGAGCGCCTACCTGGTTCGCATCATCATCCGGGACTCGGCCGGTCTCGCGGCAACCGGCTTCTATCAGGCGGCCTGGACCCTGGGCGGGATGTACGTGGGAATGATCCTGCAGGCCATGGGCGCGGACTTCTACCCAAGGCTCACGGCTTCGATCAACGATCACGCCGAAGCCAACCGCCTGGTGAACGAGCAGGCGCGGGCAAGCATGCTGCTGGCCGGGCCCGGGGTTCTGGCGACTCTGACATTTTCCCCATTGGTGCTCTCCGTGATGTACGCGCCGGAGTTCTCCGCGGCCGTGGATGTGCTCCGCTGGATCTGCCTGGGCGTGGCGATGCG
>JBDIBK010000089.1:0-17258 GCA_039812845.1 Bryobacterales bacterium | reverse complement strand
TCTCCCGCGCCGAAAGCACCGGGAGCGTTCTGCTTTTCGATGAAGCGGGCGCGCTCTTCGGAAAGCGCACCTCCGTCCGCGATGCGCATGATCGCTACGCGAATCTCGAAGCCAGCTATTTGATAGACGCCATGGCCAACCGCGGAATCATCGCCATCCTGATCGGGCTGCGCACCGCGAAGCCCAGTGGGGCGGCGGCCGCCCGCTGCCGGTGGCTCGATCTCTCCTGAATGCGGTCCCCGGTCCCGCTTGGCGCTCAGACCTTCTTGGGGTCCGGCCGCGTGTAGCCCTTCCGGTATGGCGGTGCCAGCAGGCGCGTGGCCTCCGGATCTCCAATCACTTCGTGTCTTGCTGGGTCCCAGCGCAGCGTGCGGCCGGTTTTCATGGCCAGGTTCGCGAGAATGCAACTGGCCGTGGAGATGTGGCCCTGTTCGATATCCGCCACCGGCCGGCCGCGCGTCGCGATCGCGTTCAGCATGTCCTTCATGTGATAGCGGATGGCCGGGGCCACGTGCCGCTCCAGGTCCTTCTCCGTCTTGTCTTCCGGGTATTGCTCCAGTTCGTAGGTAACGTCCTTGTGAATCCGCTTGCCCACTTTTTCTGCCGGGATGAAATCGTACCCCATCACGCTGAACTTGAGCGTCCCCTTCTCGCCATAGATCGTGCCGCCCCAGGGATAGTCCGGGTCCGGGGCCGTGCCCCAGGTGCGATGCGTCCACACCACCGGGAATTCCGGAAATTCGAACACCGCCGTCTGCGTGTCGGAGATGTTCGCCTTCGCCGCCTTGTCGATCAGAATGCCGCCCTCGGACGACACGGAAATGGGCCAGCCCAGATCCAGCATCCAGCGAACCGCGTCCAGCATGTGGATGCACATGTCGCCGACGATGCCGTTCGAATACTCCATGAACGCCCGCCAGCCCCTGGGGTGTACGATGCGGTTGAACGGACGCATCGGCGCGGGGCCGGTGTACGTCTCCCAGTCGAGATATTCCGGAGGCGCGATATCCGGCGAGTTGGTCCGGTTGCGCATGTGGTAGTAGCAGTAAATCTCCACATAGCCGATCTTCCCCAGCATCCCCGGCTTGATCACCCGCTCAATCGCTTCGACAAGATGGGGCGTGGAACGGCGCTGCGTGCCCACTTGCACAACCCGGCCATACTTGCGCGCCGCGGCCACCATCGCCTGGCCTTCGGCGACGTCATGGCTGATCGGCTTCTGGCAGTACACGTCCGCCCCGGCCTTGACGGCTTCGATCATCGCGAGCGCGTGCCAGTGGTCCGGCGTCGCCACCAGCACAATGTCGAGATCCTTCTCGCGCAGCATCTCGCGGTAGTCGCCATACGTGCGCGGCTTCTTCCCGGAAGCCTGCCGTTGGGAGACAATCTCCGCCGCGCCGGCCAGCATCTGCTTGTCGACGTCGCACAAGGAGACGACCTCCACCGGAGCCACCTGAATCAACCGCAGCAGGTCCGCCTTGCCATACCAGCCGGAGCCGATCAGCCCCACTCGTTTCGGCTTGGAGCCCAGCAGATCCTGCGCCCACGACACGCGCGATGCGGCGAACGCAGCCGTGCCCGACATGAAGAACTGTCGACGATGCATGCGGTGCAAGCTCCTTCCGTGGTTGTGGTGAATATCTTATCGCGCCGTCCGCCGGGGCAGAACGGCGAGGATCGAAGCCGCCACCCGCTCCGCCAGCGCCCGCGAGCCTTCCGGCGTGAAATGCACATTGTCCGGGATCTGGATCTCGGCCAGCCGCCCCTTGGCGAAAGTGTAAAGGTCGTCGATCTCCACCCCGTACTGCTTCATCACCCTTGCCGCCGCCTCGTTATAGCGCGGCACATCGTCGGGAATCCGCTTCGGGCCCACGCGCAAGCTGGGAACCGGCGTCGTCGTCGCCCAGATCAGCCGCGCTTCCGTCTTCCGCAGCCGCCCCGTCAGCCGCGCGAGGTTGCGCTCATACTGGGCCAGATCCACCTGAGGCCGGTCGTCGAACATATACTTCAGGTCGTGCAGCCCCCAGTTGAAATGAATCGCGTCCCAATGTGCCTTTCCAAGCCAGGAGTCGATGTTTTCGATGCCTTTGGTCGTGGGGCCGCCGTTGGTGGGAATGCGGTGTACGTTCGCTTTCCCCGCCAGCATCTCCCGCACGAAGACAGTGTAGCCAACGGATATCGAATCGCCGATGAGGAGTGCCCTGGGCAATCCCGAGGTATCTTCCACTGCCGCATACGCGGGGTTCTCCTGCGCGGCTCCCGGCTCCCGAACGCTGTTCTGCGCCTGTGCCGCCCAGGTTCCCGCCAGTCCACCAAGGGTCGCTCGCCTTGATATCCGCATCGCTCTTCCTCCCGTGCGCTTTCCGCATTCCAGAAATAGCACAAGCCACTCCCCGTGCCGAAGATTGCGGGGAACGTGGCCGGGAAAGAGGAGCCCGCCGCGCGGCTCCGATTCGCGATACCATCGGCACCGAGGTATCCCCATGCCCCGCTATGCGTTTCGTCTCCGCATCAAGCCGGAAGCCATCGAAAAGTACGAGTTGGAGCACACCCGCGTCTGGCCGGAACTTCTGGCCAAGCTCAAGGAAGTCGGCATCTCGGACTATTCCATCTTTCGGCGCGGACAGGAACTGATTCTCGTCCTGCGCGTCGAAGACTTTGAAGCTGCATGGAAACAACTCGACGAAGATCCGGTGAACCGCCGCTGGCAGGCCTTTATGGCACCCTATTTCGAACCGCTCGAAGCCCTCGAGCCGGGCGAGCGTTTCCCGATGTTCCGCGAAGTCTTCCATCTCGATTGATCGGCGTTCGGCAGCCGTCTCCTCTCCTGCGGCGAAAAGGGGCCGCCACGCCCCCTCATGCTATGCTGAGAACCGTGAAAAGGGCCTCCCTGGGCATCGTGTTCCTCTGCGTGCTGCTGGCCGGTGTCGCACAAACCTGTGCGCAGGATTTGAACGCGCCCTCTGGCGCGCAGGATCTGGTCGCGCCCTCTGGCGCGCAGAGCTTGCTCGAGACGATGCACACGGAACTGATGCGCAGCTACACCGCGCTGCGCGAGAAGGGCGAGGTGAAGCCGTATTACCTCTCCTACGAAGCCACCGACGTGCAGACCTCCGTGGTGGATGCCAGCCTGGGCGCGTTGCGCGTGAGCGATTCCGGGCGGCAGCGTATTCTCGACACGAGTATCCGGGTGGGCGATGCGCAGTTCGACAACTACCATCGCGCCCGCGGCGGCATGCCCCGCTTCACTTCCGGCAGTTTTCTGGCCCTGGAAGA
Organism: Bryobacterales bacterium; assembly: GCA_039812845.1. Lineage (GTDB taxonomy): Bacteria > Acidobacteriota > Terriglobia > Bryobacterales > Bryobacteraceae > JACTMJ01. The sequence continues at coordinate 13,982 of JBDIBK010000089.1, read as the reverse complement.
TAAGCCCGCCCCCATTGACCGCATCCTTTGGAGGGATACCGATCGCGCCTACCGCGCGGCCGTCGAGCGTCTGACGCTCCTCAAGTCCACCCAGGAAGTGAAAGTAGCGGAGAAGGACCGCAGCCCCGATTTCTCCAGCGCGCCGGTGGTCAACGATCTCCAGCCGCTAGCCGCGCAGGCGCTGGACCGTTCCGCCTGGGAACCGCGCGTTCGAAAATGGTCCGCGCTCTTCAAGGGGGAACGCGGCATTCTCACCTCCCACGTCCGCATCACCGGCATTGCGGACAACCGCTATTTCACCGACAGCGACGGAACCCGGCTTCGCCACGGTCGTTCGTTCGCGCGCCTCGTGATCGGCGCTCAGGCCAAAGCCGCGAACGGCATGAACCTCGCGCTCGATCGCTCCTTTGAGGCCGAGAATCCCAGCGGCTTGCCCGGCGACGCCGTTGTGGAGAAAGCGATCGCGGGCCTGATCTCGGAACTCCAGGCCCTGCTGACCGCTCCGGAAGCGGAGCCCTTCGTGGGCCCCGCAATTCTTTCGGGCAGCGCCGCCGCCGTCTTCTTCCACGAGATCTTCGGCCACCGCATGGAGGGCCATCGCCAGAAGGACGAGGCCGAGGGCCAGACCTTTACCAACCAGGTGGGCCAGGCCGTGCTGCCCGCCTTCCTGAGCGTGATCTCGGACCCCACGCGGAAAAAATTCGATGGCCAAGACCTGATGGGCTGGTATGCCTACGACGACGAAGGCGTAAAGGCGCAGCGCGTGACGCTGGTGGAAAACGGCATCCTCCGCAATTTCCTGATGTCCCGTTCTCCCATTGAGGGATTCCCCAATTCGAATGGGCACGGCCGGCGCGCGCCCGGCGCGGAAGTTGTCAGCCGGCAATCCAATCTGATTGTCGAGGCCGCCCAAACCGTACCGGAGAAACGGCTTCGCGAACTTCTGATTGAAGAAATCAAGCGGCAATCGAAGCCATACGGCCTCTATTTCGACAAGGTTACGGGCGGCTACACCACCACGGGCCGCACCGGCTTGCAGGCGTTCACCGTGATCCCGCTGGTGGTTTACCGGGTGTACGCCGATGGGCGCCCCGACGAACTGGTGCGCGGCGTGGATATCGTCGGCACTCCGCTGGCCAGCTTTGGCAAGATCGCCGCGGCCGCGCAAGGCGGAGACGTCTTCAACGGATACTGCGGCGCGGAATCCGGCAGCATCCCCGTGGCGGCAGTATCTCCCGCGCTGCTGATTACGGAAATTGAAACCCAGCGCCGCGCCAAAGCCGAGGACCGACCCCCGCTCTTGAGCGAACCGCCCGCAACGGAGGGCGCATCCCGATGATTCGCCTCGCGCAATGCTTCTTCGCCCAGCCATCGCGGCTGCGCCCCGCGCTGCTTCTCGCGGCCGTCACCGCAATGCTGTGCGCGCCGGCTCCGGCCTTATTCTCCCAGGCCGTCCTGCCCGCCGCCGCGAAGGGCGACGAAAACCTGCGGGCCATGGTGGATGAGATCAACCGTTCCCGCGATCTGCGCATGATGGTGGGCGCGCCCCTCTACTATCTGAATTACAACCTGGCCCGCGGCGATGGCTTCCTGGTCGGCTACAGCCTCGGCGCGCTCGTCAACCGGGGCGAGAGCCACTTGCGCCTTCCCCAAGTGAAAGCGCGGGTTGGGACTTACGACAGCGACGATTCCAATTTTCTGCTCTCCGGCATTTATCAGGGGACCCGCTTCGACGCCCAGACCTTCCCTCTGGAGCCCGATTATCCCTTGATGCGGCGGGATTGGTGGCTGCTCACCGACATGGCCTACAAGGGCTCGGTGCAATCCTTCAACTACAAGAAGGCCTCCATGCAGAACCTCCGGCAGGTTCAGGAGTTCCCCGATTTCACGCCTGCGCCGGCCACCGTGATGGTGTTGTCCGGCGAGCCCGCGAACTTCGACAAATCCCGCTGGGATCGCGTCGCCCGGACGCTCTCGGAAGTCTTCCTGCGCTACCCGACGATCCTCGATTCCCAGGTTCAGTTCGGTTACTCGCGCGGGGTGGAATACCAGGTCAGCTCGGAGGGCGCGGTCGTCCGCAGGCCTTTCGCGATCGGCTTCCTCCGCGTGATCGCCAAGGGGAAGAGCGACCGGGGCGGCGAGATCTGGGATGGCGCGGAGTTTCTCGGCTTCAAGGAATCCGATTTCCCCTCCGATGCCGCGCTGCACGATGCGGTTGCCAAACTCGCCGATGGAATCGTCGCGCGCCAGACCGCGCCGCGCGGGGAGAGCTACACCGGCCCCGTCCTCTTCGAGGGTGTTGCCGCGCCTCAGCTCACCGCGCAGCTCATCGGCCGCCAGTTATGGATTCCGAGAAAGCCGGTGACCGTGCCGAACCGTCCGCTCAACTGGCCGCGCCTCGAACTCGAAGGCCGCATCGGGACCCGCATCGTTTCGGAGCTGCTCACCGTGCGCGACGACCCCACCGCCACCGCGTTTCAGGGCAAGCCGCTGCTCGGCACCTCCCTGATCGATCTCGAAGCGGTGAAGCCGGAGCCGCTCACCGTCATCAAGGACGGGCGTCTGGAAGCCATGTTCCGCACACGGACGCCCAGCGTTCCCGGCGAAGTCACGAATGGCCGGGCGCGCCTGCACGGTCTTTTCGGAGCCGCACGCGGCGCGGCCAGCAATCTCTTCGTGGAAGCCCGCGAATCCGTTCCCGAGGCGCAGTTGCGCTCCCGGCTGCTGGAGATGGTGAAGGCGGCCAACAAGCCGTATGGCATCATCGTTCGCAAACTCGACTTCCCCTCGGGCGGAGACCAGAACGCCCTGCGCGTCATCTTTAGCGGCAACGCCACCAACACCGGCAAGATCCCCGTGAGCCTGCCGCTGATGGTCTACCGCATCTATCCCGATGGCCGCGAAGAACTCATTCGCGACGTCAATTTTCGGGAACTCGAGATCCGGGCGCTCCGCGACATCGTCGCCGGAGATACGCCGCACGTCTTCCACTTTCTTGAGAACGGCGCGACCTTCGCCCCGATCGGGGTAGGCACTTATGTCGCGGAAACGTCTGTAATCTGTCCGTCGCTTCTTCTGGAGGAAGTGGAACTGGAGCCGATTCGCGTCGAGACCAGAACGGAGCCGCTGGTGGCGCCTCCGCCCCTCCCGGCCGTCAAATAGTCCTTCTGGAACGCCGCCAAGGAATGCAATGCGTCTGCTGAGCCGATACGTCCTGATCGAGTGCGCCAGGGGCACCGTGCTTGGGGTGACGCTCTTCACGTTTGTGCTCTTTCTGCAGCGCATCGGCAAGCTCTTTGAGCCGATGGTGCGCGGTTCGGCTTCGCTCACCGACGTTGCTTGGCTCTTCGCCCTCGTTCTGCCGCCCGCCCTGACGTTCACGATCCCGCTGGGCGTCCTGGTGGGCGTGCTCATCGGGCTCAGCCGGATGGCTTCCGACGGCGAGATTACCGCAATCCGCGCCAATGGCGTTTCCGCCCGCATGCTGTTGCGGCCGGTGCTGGTCTTCGCCGGAATCACGACGCTCGTCACGGGTTACGGCACCACGGTGCTCACCCCGGCGGCGATCAAGGAAACCTACCACGTCCTGAATCGCCTGATTGCGGACCAGCTTACCGCCGAAATCCAGCCCCGCATCTTCGAAGAGCAGTTCCCCGGCATGGTGCTCTACGTGGGAGATGTGATTCCAGGGCACACCGTTCGCTGGCGGAACGTGTTTATCGCCGACACCCGCCCGCCCGAAGAGCGCGATGCCGCGAATCCGGACGGCAAGAGCAACGGCCCGCTCATTACCGTCGCGCGGGAGACCATCGCCACTCCGGACATCAAGAACAACCGCATCCAGCTCTCGCTGATTGATGGCACCACGCATGAGCCCGGTGAAACGGACAACGAGTATTTCAACTCCTCCTTTCCGCGGAGCGAACAGGTGCTGGAGGCGCAGCCCCCCAGAGAATTGCGCGCCAAGGCCTACGCCGAAATGGACATGGGCTCGCTGCGCCGGGAACTCCCGAACAACGTGGAGGCGCAAATCGAATGGCATCAGCGGCTCGCCCTGCCCTTCGCCTGCCTGCTGCTTTGCCTCATCGGCATGCCGCTCGGCGTCAGCACCCGGCGCGGCGGAAAGTCGGCGGCGGTCGTGCTCACCGTGGCGCTCGCGTTCCTCTATTACGTTGGTCTCGTCACCGCCATCGGCCTCGCTCGCGGGCAGACCATGCCCGCGTGGCTGGCCATGTGGCTGCCCAATATCGTGTTCGGTGTCGCCGGAATCGTCCTGATTCTGCGGCTGGAGCGCCCCGGAGACGCGGACTGGATGACGCGCGTCCAGTTTCGCTGGAAGGCGCTGCTCTCCCGGATTCCCCGCCGCAACGGCTCGGCCAAGCCATTCTCCCTGCCGCAGATCCACTTCCTGCCGCAGTTGATCGATACCGCGATCCTGAACAGCTTTTTGTTCTACTTCGCGGTATTCCTCGCCAGCTTCGTGCTGCTCACGCACGTCTACACGTTCTTCGAACTGCTAAGCAGCATGATGAAGAACGATATCGCGATGTCGCGGATGTTCACTTACCTGTTCTTCCTCACGCCGCGCCTTATTTACGACGCCGCTCCGATGAGCGTGCTCGTTGCGGTGCTCGTCACCTTCGGCGTGATGACGAAGCACAATGAGGTGACCGCCTACCGCGCCTGCGGCGTAAGCGTCATCCGCCTGGCGCTGCCGGTAATGCTGGCCAGCCTGATGCTCAGCCTCGCTCTCTTCGTCTTCGACTACTACTACGTGCCGGAGGCCAACCGCATCCAGGACGGCATCCGCCTTGAAATCAAGGGGCGGCCCGCCCAGACCTATCTCAACCCCGGCAAGCAATGGATCTACGGGGAAGGCGACCGCATTTACTACTACAAATACTTTGACCCGGATAAGGCCCAGATGCTGGACGTCTCGGTCTTCGAATTCGCCATGAACCCCTTCCGCATCCAGCGCCACATGCGCGCCGAGTATGCGCAGTGGGAACCAAGCCTCCAGGCCTGGGTTTTTCACAAGGGCTGGATCCGCGACATCGATGGCGTCAAGGAAAAGAAGTTCTGGCGCTTTGACTTCGCGCCCATCCGCGAGCTGAATGAGCCGCCGGGCTACTTCCTAAAAGAGGTGAAGCAGGATAAACAGATGAACTTCCGGGAACTGGAGCGGTATATCGAGGATCTGCAGCAGAGCGGCTTCGATACCGTGCGGCTCCGCATCCAGCTCCACAAGAAGTTCTCCGTGCCGCTGTTCGCCTTCATCATGTCGCTGATCTCGATCCCGTTCGCCTTCCTGGCCGGCAATCGCGGGGCCATGGCGGGGGTCGGCTTCAGCTTCGGGATCGCCATCGCGTACTGGGTGGCCAATTCCCTCTTTGAGCAGGTGGGCAACCTGAACCAGCTTCCCGCCGTGGCGGCCGCCTGGGCCCCGGACGGGCTCTTCCTTCTGGCTGGCGCCTACCTCATCACCCGCATGCGAAGTTGACGCCCCCCACGGAACGGCCTCGCTCCGGCGCGAGGCCCGCACGGGCTCCACCGCGCCTAATGCAGATTCCTCTCCTTCAGATAGCGCACCAGCGCCTCCGGGTTGTCGGTGATGATCCCGTCGACGTTCGCTTCGATCAGCTTCCGCCACTCCTCGGGCTGGTTCACCGTCCAGGGCACCACCGTCAGCCCCGCCGCGTGCGCTTCCCGCACCTTCTCCGGGGTCACCAGGCGGAATTGGGGGGCCACCACGCGCACGTCGCCGGCCTCTTTGGCGATGGCCAGAAATCCGTTCCCTTCCGCGCCAAACAGAGCGGCTCGTGGAATCTCCGGTGCAATCCGCCCCAGCGCCCGCATCAGCCCAAAGTCAAAACTCTGCACGATCACCCGCTTCTCGAGCTTGAACCGGCGAATCTCGTCGAGCACCATGCGGACATACTCGTCCGCCGGCGGCGTAAGGCCGGGCTTCGCCGGGTTGCTCTTCATCTCCACATTGAAGTGGAAGTCGCCAAGCGGCATCAGTTCGCGAAAAACCTCCGCCAGCGTCGGCATCCGCGTTCCGGGCATCGCCCGCTGCGCCGGAAAGTCCGGGTTCGCCGCCCAGCCGCAATCAAACTGCTTGATCTGCGCCACGGTCAACTGCCGGATCGCTCGCGGCAAATCCACTGGCCCCTTGCAGATCTCGGGCTTGATCTCCAGATCGTGCGAAACCACCAGAACGTGGTCCTTGGTAACGCCGACATCCAGCTCAATCAAATCCGCGCCCGCCTCAATGGCATGGCGGAAGGAGGGAATCGTGTTCTCCGGCAACACCCAGCGCGCCCCCCGGTGGCCCTCCACCAGAATGCGCTTCGAAACCGGCGCGTTCTGGGCGGCAAGCGAAATTGCAATCAAAAGCGGCAGCGCTATCCAACGCATACCGTCAGCGTAACCCGATTGGGCCACCGGCTGAGAGGGAAAGTAGGGCGTCCACCGCCCTGCGTCCGCCACGCCCCGGAGGAAGCCGGTGATCTCGGCCCCAAAAGTCGATTTGGCGCAAGGCCCGCTCATCGGGTAAACTAGGAGATTGCGGCCTTCGGCATGCGAGTGCTCGTGTGCCTCGGCAACGGCCAGCGAAGCGATTTCGCGGGCAAACTTTCTTGAGGATCGGATTATGGCAAAAGTTTGTGCAATCACCGGCAGAAAGCCGATGTCCGGGAACAACGTCTCCCACGCCAACAACAAGACGAAGCGGAAGTGGAATCCGAATCTTCACTGGAAGCGCTTTTGGGTGCCCAGCGAGAACCGGTTCGTGCGCCTGCGGGTCTCCGCGGCGGCAATGCGGAACATCGACAAGAACGGCATTGAAAGCGTTCTCCGCGAAGCCGGCCTGTTGAAGAAGTAACCAATCGAGATCGCCGGTCCGCGAGAGCGAAAACCGGCAAGGCAATCGGGGTTCCGGATCTTCCACCTTCTTCCTTCGTGGATCCGGAGCCCCGGTTTGCATTTGCACTCGGAAATTAGAGTTCCCTCAGCGGGCATCCTTCATTTCTCGCGCCACCCGCTCATTCGCGCTCATCACCCGCAGCAGATTCTCCCCGTAGATTTTCTGGATGTCGCTCTGCGTATATCCACGTTCCAGCAGCGCTCGCGTCAGATTTGGCCACATGGAGACGTCGGAGAGCCCCACCGGCACGCAGCCCACACCGTCGAAATCGCTGCCAATGCCAACGGAATCCACCCCCGCGATCTGAACGACATGGTCGATGTGGGCCACCACGTCTTCGAGCGTCGCCGCCACGGGCGGATACTCCCTCTGAATCTCCCTGGTGGCCGCCAGACGCGCTTCCCTCAGGCCTTGCGGGTCGTTCTTGTGCTTCGCTTCGAGCGCGCGCACCGCCGCTTCAATCCGCTCCTGCGTGGCCGCGGAGGCATCCGCCGACTCCTGCGACAGAAACTGGCAGGCGAAATTGATCTGTATGACGCCGCCCTTCCTCGCCAGCGCCACGATCATCTCATCGGTCATATTGCGGGGCACGTTGGCGAGCGCCCGCGCGGAGGAGTGCGAAGCAAAGGGCGGAGCCTTGCTGACGCGGATCACATCCCAGAACGTGGCGTCGGAGACGTGCGAAACGTCCACCATCATCCCGAGCCGGTTCATTTCCGCCACCACTTGCTCCCCGAAGGGCGTCAGCCCGTCGTGAGGCTTGTTCGCGTCTCCCGAGGAATCCGCCCAATGGTTCGAATTCGTGTGCGTAAGGGTCATGTACCGGACGCCCTCATCGTAAAATCGCCGCAGCAGCCGCAGGCTGTCCTCAATGGCGTGCCCGCCTTCAATCCCCATAAGCGCGGCAATCTTCCCCTGCCGGTGCGCGTCGCGGATGCCTTGCGCCGTCGTGGCGAACTGGAAGTCGTTGGGATAACGCCCAATGATGTCGTGCTTCACGGTATCGATCATCTCCAGCGTTCGGTGGGCGGAGCGGTTGCCCGTCACGTAGGAGGCGGCCACGTACACCGCGAAGAACTGCGCGGCCATGCCGCCCTTCTTCATCCGCGGCAGATCGGTATGCCGTCGGGGATCCGCTTTGCCGATGTCGCTGCCCGCCACCGTAAAGCTCGTGACGTCGTTATGCGTATCGATCAAAATGGCCGACCGGTGTACCCGCTCCACTTCCGCGTCGGAAACGGCGCGCCGGGCAGCCGGCCCCGCTTGTGCGAGCAGCGCCGGCGCGCACAGCGTCAGAGAGAGCACGAAAGGGAATATGCGCATCGAATTCCTCGGGCGGAGTTGGGATAATCCGATTGTATCGGTCCAGCCCTCCGCCGCAAGTGCGAGGGTTGAGCACGGAGACGCAAGCGGAGTGAGTGCGAAAGGATGACAGGCGTGCGGATGGATAAGTGGCTCTGGGCAGCCCGGTTCTTCAAGACGAGGGCACTCGCCGCGCGGTCCTGCGATCTGGGGCGCGTGCGCGCCAATGGGATTTCCGCCAAACCGGCCCGGGAGGTCCGAACCGGTGACCGGCTGGAGATTGAGACTCCTGGAGGCCCGTTCGAGGTGGACGTGCTGCTGCTAAGTGAGATGCGGGGTCCGGCCGCCGTCGCGCAGACCCTTTACCGCGAAACCGACGCCAGCCGGGCGCTGCGGGCAAAGCTGGCGGAAGAGAAAAAGTCCCTCCCCAGTTTCGATTTCGGGTCGGAGGGCCGCCCCTCAAAACGGGACCGCCGCGATCTCAACCGCCTGCGAGGCCGCGGCTAGTCCGCCCTCCCCACTCCGCCGCACCTGGGCAGCCCCGCGCCGCGCCTAGTCTGCCCAGTCTGGGCGCCTCAGCACGTCGCGCGGGCGCGGGCCGTCCGGAGGGCCGATGATGCCGTCCCGCTGCATCTGGTCGAGAATCCGCGCCGCTCTGCCGTAGCCGAGCCGCAAGCGCCGCTGCAGGATTGAGGTGGAGGCCTTGCCCATTTCGAGCACCACATTCACGGCGTCGCGGTACATCGCGTCTTGTTCGCCCTCTTCCTCCAGCTCCTCCTGCTCCGCGTCATGCGCCACCAGGAAGGACGAATCGTATTCCGGCGCGGCCTGATTCTTCCAAAAGGCCACCAGGCTGTTGATTTCCTGCTCTTCGACGAATGCGCCGTGCATCCGCACCAAACGGGAGGACCCGGGGGGGAGAAAGAGCATGTCACCCTTGCCCAGGAGGTGCTCCGCGCCCATCACGTCCAGAATCGTCCGGCTGTCCACCCGCGTTGCCACGCGGAAGCTCATCCTGGCGGGGAAGTTGGCCTTGATCAAACCGGTGATCACGTCGACGCTGGGCCGCTGCGTGGCCACCACCAGGTGAATGCCCACCGCGCGCGCCATCTGGGCCAGCCGCGTGATGGAGGCTTCCACGTTCCGGCCTTCGAGCATCATCAGATCCGCCAGTTCGTCGATAATCAGCAGGACGTAGGGCAGCGATGCCGGCGTCTCTTCCTCTTCCTCGAACAGGTTAATCGAACGCGAGGATTCTTCCCGCAGCTTCTCCATCTTCTTGTTGAACTGTTCGATGTTGCGCACGCCGTAGGAGGCCAGCAGCCGCAGACGACGCTCCATCTCGATCACCGCGTTGCCCAGCGCGACGCTGGCCTTCTTGGGATCCGTAATCACCGGCGTCAGCAGATGCGGAATCCCCTCGTAAATGCCCAGCTCCACCTGCTTCGGGTCCACCATGATCAGCCGCACCTGATCGGGCGTCGATTTATAGAGAATCGAAACAATCAGCGCGTTCAGCATCACGGATTTGCCCGCGCCCGTCGAACCGGCAATCAGCAGGTGCGGCATCTGCTCCATGCTCGCCACCTTGATCCGCCCGCGAATATCCTTGCCCAGGCAGAAGGTGAGCCTGGAGGGGGAACTTCGGAACTCGTCGGATTCGAGAATCTGACGCAGAACGATCGTGTCCCGCCTCGAATTGGGCACTTCGATGCCCACCGTGGGCTTGCCGGGAATGCGCTCAATCATCACGGATTCCGCCTGCAGGCCCAGGCAGAGGTCCTCCGTGAGGTTGGTCATCTTGCTGTACTTGATGCCCGCTTCCGGCTTGAACTCGAACGTGGTCACCACGGGGCCGGGGTTGATCTGCACCACGCTCCCCAAGACGTTGAACTCTTCAAACTTGCTCTTGATGCGGGCGGCGGTGTCCTTGAGTTCCTGTTCATCGAGCGCGCTTCGCGGCGCGGGTTCGCGCAGCAGCTCCGTCGAAGGCGAGCGCCAGGCGATCTTGCGAACCGGCGCTTCTGCAATGGGTTGCGCGGTGCGAGCCGATACCGGTGGCAACTCCCACGTTTCCCGAGGTTGGGTTTGCTCCTCAACCTCCTCCAATAGCTCGATCGGAATCTCCGGATCCCCCAAATCTTGCCCCGCCGCGAACCCGGCCGGCGTTGCGGGCAGCGCCGTCTCCCAGGGCGGCGTCTCCTCCCGAACGCGGGCAACGCGCGCGGTAGCGTCGGCGGGGGCGGCATTCTCCCGCATGGCGTCCAGATCGGCGCGCAATCCGGGAGCGTCCGCGTAGCTGCCTTCTTCCGGCACGATGGGGATCTGCTGCACCTCGTCAAAGGAACGAGCCGCCGGCTGGCGAACGCCCCGTTCCTCTTCTCTCTCGGCCTTCGCGCTGGCGCGAGCCAGCCTTTTCTCCTCACGGGCGGATTCCTTCCGCAGCCGCGCCTCCTCCTGCCGGACGCGCTTCGCATCGGCGGCCTGGGCGCGCAGACGGCGCCGCTCGGCCAGCCAGCCAAAAAATCCCGACGGCTGGCCGGACAGTTGGGCATCCGTAATGCGGCCATCCAGCCAGTCCGCCGTTCCCATAATGGAAAACCGGGAGCACAGAAACAGACCCATCAGGAGCATGGTGGCCACCACCACCAACGCACCAACCGGATTGAGATAAAAAACAAGAGCGTCCCGCACCAGCAGGCCCAGAACTCCGCCCGCATGAATCGCTCCGTGGAACCAATCCCACCGGCTGAGGAACGAGAGTCCGGTGCAAAGTGCCACCAGGATGAGCATCGCGCCCACCAGCCTCGCGGGGATGGAGCCAATCTCGCGCGAACGAATCCAGCGCAGGCTCAGCAGCAGCAGGAAGAGCGGGAGCGTGAACGCGGCCAGCCCGAGACTCTGGAGCGTAATGTCCGCAACATGGGACCCGAATAAACCAATCCAGTTGCTGGGATCGCTTCGCGTGGCGGAGGTGTTCCACGACGGGTCCTGCGCGTTATAAGAAAGCAGACTCAGCCATACCAGCACGCTGAACGCGAACAGAAGAAAGCCCGCCCCCTCTGAAATTCGGGAGCGCCGCACTGGTGCCGATGTTCTCATCCCGCCGGTGGCCGAAACACGGCCAGAAGTATCACTATTATGCCAAAAATGATGCGATATAGAACAAAAAAGCGAAGCGTGTTTTGGCGAAGGAAGCGCAGGAAAAAGCCAATCACCAGAATGCCGGTGATCGCGCTCACGCTGATGCCGATGGCGAAGAGGTTGCCCATCCCCGGTTCCACGCCGCCCGCTTTCGCCATATCCATAAACGCAACCACGGCCGCACCGCCAATCGCGGGCGTGGAGAGCAGAAACGAGAACCGGGCGGCCGCTTCACGGTCGAGGTTCCGCCAGAGCGCCGCCGCGATCGTGATGCCGCTCCGGGATGTACCGGGGACCACGGCCAAAGCCTGCGCGAATCCCACGGCCAGAATATCCCCCACGCTCATCGAGCCCAGTCGCTTGCTCCGTTTGCCCCGGCTGTCGGCATAGCCGATCAGCAGCCCCACCGCGATCAGCATCGTCCCAATCAGGTACGGGCTGCGCAGCGTGGTCTCCACCATGTCTTTCAGCAGCACGCCCACCAGCCCCACAGGGACCGTGGCCGCGGCCAGCCACCAAAGCAGGCGCGGATTCTCCTTCACATAACCGGGAGCGCCTTCCGTGCGGATCCCGAATCCCCACAGAATCAGGTGCCACCAGTCCTTGGCGAAGTAGAGCAGCACCGCCAGCAGCGTTCCGGCGTGCAGGGCGATATCGAACGTAAGGCCCTGGTCCGGCCAGCCGAAAAGCCAGGGGAAGAGCGCCAGATGGGCCGAACTGCTAATGGGAAGAAATTCGGTGAGGCCTTGCAGCAGGGCAAGAACGACGGCTTGGTACAGTGACATAGGGAAGGGCGTTCGGAAAGTTCCGGCACAAGGAGATATCGTAGCGCATGCGTCAAACGAAGATCGTCGCCACTCTTGGCCCCGCCTCGGAAAGCCCCGAAATCGTGGAAGAGATGATCACCGCCGGCGTGAACGTCTTTCGGTTCAACGCCTCCCACGGGACCCACGAAGAACACTACCGCCGCCTGCTGACCGTGCGCCAGGTGGCCGCCGACGTCGGCCGGAATATCGCCTGCCTGCTCGACCTTCAGGGTCCGAAGATCCGCCTTGGGAAATTCGAAAACAAGAGCGAGACCCTCCACGCCGGCGACGAGTTCACGATCTCCGTGGAGGAAACCCTCGGGAATCGCCAGCGCGCCTCCACGAACTTCACCAAACTGGTGGACGACGTGAGCGCCGGGGAGCGAATTCTCCTGAACGACGGCTCCGTGGAACTCCGGGTAATTGACGTCACGGGATCCGACGTCCGCTGCCAGGTGATGAAGGGGGGCGTCGTCGGCGATAACAAGGGCATCAACCTGCCCAACATTGCGGTGAGCGCGCCCTCGCTCACCGGCAAGGATCTGAACGACCTCAGCTTCGCCGTGAACCGCGGTTTCGATTTCGTGGCGCTCTCATTCGTGCGGAGCGCCGACGACGTGCGCGAACTCCGCGAGGAACTGCGCAAGCGCGATTCCCGCATCCCCATCATTTCAAAGATCGAAAAGCCGCAGGCCTGGGACAACCTCGAAGGAATCCTCACCGAAACCGATGGCGTCATGGTGGCGCGGGGAGACCTCGGTGTGGAAATGGATCTGGCGCGCGTGCCCCACATCCAGAAATCGATTATCGAACGGGCGCGCTGGCATAACCGCTTCGTGATAACGGCCACCCAGATGCTCGAATCCATGGTGGAATCGGCCACGCCCACCCGCGCCGAAGTGAGCGATGTCGCCAACGCCATTTTCGACGGCTCCGACGCGGTGATGCTCTCGGCCGAGACCTCCGTTGGCAAGTTCCCGATCGATGCAGTGCGCATGATGGCGAAGATAGCGCTGGAGGTGGAAGGCTCCTCGCGCTTCGATCTGCTCCGGGAGCCGCCCCATCGCCCGAACCCCAGCTATGCGGAGATCATCGCCGACATGGCCTATCATGCCGGCCGCGCGGCGCGCACCAAGGCGATCGTCGTTTTCACGACCAGCGGATACACCGCCCGCCTGGTCGCCCGTTACCGCCCCAGCGAGCCGATCTTTGCCTTTTCCCATATCGAAGAAACGGCCCACCGCTTGGCCCCCGTATTCGGCGTTCACCCGGTGCTCGTGCCGCGCGCCGGCACAACGGACGAAATGCTGCCGCTGATGGAGCAGACTCTGGTGGAGCGCGGCCTGGTTAAGAAGGGCGACGGGGTGGTCTTTGTGGCCGCCCACCCGATCCGCCGGCCCGGCAGCACCAATTTCCTGAAACTCCACCGGATTGGCGATGGAGAGTAGCCGCAGCTTCTCCTCCGGCGTCGGAGATGGGCCGCCGCTGTCGCCGCATCGTCCCCTGAAAGGGTAATGGGTACTTTTTTCGAGGGCCATGCGCCAATTCGCCGTGAATTCCGCTATATTGTGATGTCAAGCAGTAAAGTTGAGAAGGCGCGTGATCGACGCCTTTTGCCTTGGACCGGAGCACATGCCATCGTTTGAAGCTTGGGGAAACACTGATCCGGGGAATGTCCGAAAGAACAACGAGGACGCATGGCTGATTGACCCCGCCCTGTCCCTCGCCGTCGTCGCCGACGGCATGGGCGGAGCCGCCTGCGGGGAAGTTGCCTCCGCCATCACCGCGGAAACGATTTCGGAATA